>CAZPUN010000064.1:0-63339 GCA_964589775.1 uncultured archaeon | reverse complement strand
GTTAAAATCAGACTATTGTAGGGTTGCAAAGGGATTACTGCGGCACTCAGGATAAAGAGTGCCATCTGTTTTTCCTCTAGTTAAAATCAGACTATTGTAGGGTTGCAAGTCCATCATTTATCCCTCCAATACATTCTTCATAAATCCATCCACACCAACGTGTTAAAATCAGACTATTGTAGGGTTGCAAGGATTCGGGATGAACCCAGAGCTGCACCTCCCTGACATCAATCGGATTACGGGTTAAAATCAGACTATTGTGGGTTGCAAGTGATCGCATACCACAATATGATTGTTCCTACCACGTTAAAATCAGATCAGACAATTGTAGAATTGCAAGTTAAAGGAATCGTTTTGCGGTATTCACCACGAGGCCTACGAGGTCTTGGATATTAGTGATGCCGTAGAAGATTGCGCCTTTTTCAATTAATTTTTCAGCGAGTTTATCGACATCGTTTTGTGGTATTCCGATAGCGAAGAAGACGAGTGGGTTTTTGGAGTTTAGGAGGTCATCGAACAGGTTGAGAGCGGGATTCCAATTACTGAGGCCGAGGTCTGTGATGATAAGAGTTAGGAATCGATTTTTTGCAGAGAGGGACATCTGGCGGATTTTTTTCACGGGGAGGGTAGTACCGCCGCCATAATAATAGAGGAGGACGTCTTCCACGGCTTTATAATTTTTCGTCCAAGGCTGGGAGCGGCTAAATTCTGAGAAATTAATTGCGGCTGCGTGGGCATTACGTCTTTTAGCGAATTCGAGGGCGGAGAAGGAGGCGACGAGGGCGATATGATAAATTCCGCCCAAGCGAGGGTTTGTTCGGAACTCCATAGAGCCAGAGGAATCGAGGACGATAAGTAGGTCAAAATCTTCTTTTTTAGAATAAGACAGGAAGCTTGATTTTTTATGCCATTTGCGGGTGGTCATATTTGGTATGAGCACGGGGAAGCTCTGGAGGCTCTGGAGCACATCAAGTTCCTCAATAGGGTCGCCGATTCGCCATTGGATCAAGTTTTGGGGTAGTTCCCCGGCTTTTCTGGACAGTTCGACTTCGAATTCGATTTGCTCTTTGGCGATGCTACGATACCAGATTCGTAATGCGTCTTTTTTGTCCGTACCACCATGGAGCGAAGCGATTTTCCGGAAATTTTTGAATTTCGCATTGTCTTTAATTAGTTCTCGTGCAACTTGTTCCAAGTCTGCAGCGGTTAGCTTTTTACCCTGTGGTATGGTGGGATTTCCCATTTGCTTTTTGAGCTCTTCCGGAATAGATTCCGAACTTTTGGCATTACCATCGGCATCATGAGAACTACTATCATCAGAGGAATCATCATCGCGTGAGCTTTCACCGTCTGAGCTGCCATCACCATCTGAATTTTCGCCGCCCGCCGTATCATTTTCGCATTTGATTTCTTTGTCCAGAATATCCTTGAGCAGGCGTGCAATTTTTTTTACCTTGCCGGGCCAAGTGTTCTCCTGCAGCATTTTCTTATGGACTATACGGGAAATTTCCAAAGCGATCCCATCTAACGTGTCATTCAGTCGAACGCCAAAGCCCATATTCCACATATGCTGGTATGCACCTACGAGAACTCGCCATAGGTCCCCTGGGCTCTCCACCGTTTCCAATATGTTTTCTACAGTATTTGCAAGTCGCCAAGTTATAAGTTCAGGGAAGCGCTGAAATATCACAGTATCAATCACAAGATCGGCAAAGATATTCACAACCGTCTGGGCTTGCTCCATTGAAGTTAGAACATCCAGAGCCGCATTCAGCAACCGAGCATTCATAATGCCATCATACGGACAAATAGTATAGTGTGAGATCTCGTGATGGGACATGGACCGAATGAAATCGCGTGTCTGGGCAATTACCTTTTGGGGTATTCCAGCAATATTTAAAATCACTCGCCAATCATCGGTTTGAATATAGAAATAGTCAGATTGCTTTGGATCAAAAGTTATGGTCGGTTCTGGAATGGGCGGATAATACATATCATCCAAAGCGGCGTTCCATCCATTCTTTGCCTCTTCTAGCAATTCTTCCAGTGTGTAATTTTCAATTGATACTGATTTGCTCATATTTTACACCATCAAACCGGCAACTTGCGAACCTACAGAATTTCAAACTCAAATACACAACTCGTATAAAATATAATACACATTTTATTATTAAAAACAATTACTTATTCCAAAAAATCAACGCGCATAGCAACTAATGATGGTGAATGTGCAAGATTCAAGACTTGCCTATGTATAGTTTTAAAAAGTGTCACATAAGTTTAAAAAACAATCAAATGAGTTTATTAAAACTAAAAAATAGTATGAGCCCAACGTATAATATGGAACAAAGTTTTTAAAATTCAAAAACAAAAGTATAATGATAAAAATTCCGAATACGGCTCAAATTCGTTTTACGATTATCTTTTGAATAAGCATAGATGTACAATTTATGAGTGTGGAGTGTACTATGATGCATTCATTTATTGGGAAAAGTATAGGAATAATGATATTAACTCTTTTTATAGTTTCAATGACGATAACTGGGAGAACTCCAATTCAAGTGTATAATTTTACGATGGATCAAGACCAAATAATATTCCAAAGGTTACCTAATAAATTAACAAATATTGAGAATTCATTCGAATCAAAATTAAGATATGCCCCGACAACACTTATTGAAGGACCTACGGGAATACATGGAAAAGTTGTGAAGCACAATGATGGCCACCTTTATTTTGAAGATTCAACAAGAGCCAGATTTTGGGGCGTAAATCTAGTCGCAAACGGGATCAATCTATATCATGATACGATAGAGCGACTAACGGACGAACTAGCCCAAAACGGAATAAATATGATTAGACTTCATTTAATTGATAGCAAAAATTATCAGAGTTTGATAGATTACAATTCAGGAAATTCAAGCAATCTAAATCCGGAAGTTTTAGATAAGGTAGATTATCTCATTTCGGAATGTGGTAAAAAGGGAATTTACATTTATATGGACCTGCTCGACGGTCGCAGCTTCTTAGAGAGTGAACACATAATTAATGGAACTTTATTGGGACCCAAAGCACCTATCGTAAGTATATTCAATGAAACGCTAATCGATCTGCAAAAGCAATTTGCAACCAATCTTTTTACTCACATGAATCCCTATACAAACAAAACTTATGCGGATGACCCAACGATTGCCCTGGTGGAGATAACAAATGAGAATGGCATGATTTGGAATCCATATGGAGCAAATACAGGCTGGCTTGACTTACCGGAACCATATAGAAGTGAATTACGAGCGAAATGGAATAGCTGGCTCCTCGCAAAATATGGGAGCAGAACTGAACTTGATAACGCATGGACGAGCAAATCCGGAGAGCATGCACTCAGATCTTATGAGGACCCCGCATCGGGAACAGTTGAATTACCGGATGTGGTAAATGCATGGGCAAAAAGCGTAGATGCTCGAAACTATACAGACAAGTTCCTAGGTTATCCTCGCGTTAATGATGGAAGTATTTTCGCTTACGAGCTCTTGAAACACTACTTTAGCACAATGAAACAGCACTTACGAGACCTGGGCGTTTCAGTACCTATAGGAGCCTCAGATGACCAATGGGAGATTATACCACCAACTCAAAAGGCGATAAGTGAAGTACTTGATTTCTCAGCCGCTGGATATTATTATGACCACCCATTTGGAACTACAGATAAGCTCGCACAATTTTCAAATACACCCGAATTATATACGGATAGTAATGCAATCGCGCCTGTTGTATCATCGCAGAGAATCGCAGGTATTCCAATTGTCGTACGCGAATGGAATTTCCCGTATCCCAACGATTATAGAGCCGAAGGTGCTATCCAAATGGCTGTATTTGCTTGCCTCCAGGACTGGGACGCAGTCATTCTTCATGACTTAGGTGAAAGCTATTGGGACCTGCAACCGAATAAGCAATTGGTATGGTGGCCATCACATAATGACCCAGCCAGATGGCCTCAGATTCGAGCGGGTGCAATTATATTTCTCAATCAATTAGTTGAACCATTACCACTGAAGATTGATATTGGGTATTCATTAACAGATATATTTTTCGCTCAATACGGATATCAACCGTGGCAATACAATGTTGCACCATATCTTGGACAAACGCGTAATTATTTCTTCAATGATTCATATGATGGTACGGCAGACATCGCCATTGCGTCTGGTAGGACCGCAAATGCAACATATACGCATGCAACTCGAAGCATAACCATATCGCCTTTCTTGAAATATATGGATCTTTACTGCAAGTCAGAAAACATAACATACATGGCTAAGGAGATATTCCCAAATATTGAAGTAGACATGACTGGTAACTCGGGAACTGGAGACTTCTTGAATTTTGCGTATGATTCGAAAACGGTATCATGGAACGCTGACAGATATTACCCAATAAACATAACTACGATACCAGCAGGTGCCACGGTTTTTGGAAATTCAAGTGATGATCTATGGGCAGTAGGCTTTCTCACGAACAACAGAGCGATTATGATTTCCTCTGAAGTTTCAGAAACGACCAAAACATTAGTTTCAGACTATGGATATAAACCAAGCAATGGGGACCACAACGTATTTGAAGTAAACAGAAAGGATAGCTTGAGTGCCAGAATAGTAATTGATGCGTTTAAGTCATGGGGTCTAACAACATTATCCCACACCGATATAACGAACAAAATCTGGCGAGGAAGCTCAAACGAATGGATTAGAGATTACAAGAACGGAATCTTCATGTTAAATGTTTCCAAGGCAATGGCGATAGTGGGATTCTGTGATGGAAATAGAACCATTGGAAATAGGGCAATCAATTTAGAAGGACACCACGCAGCAATTTCCGTTGTTGCAATGGACGGGAACCCACTAGATGAATCAAAACACATGTTATATACTTCAGTAGCTAATGCATGGAATACGAATCAGAATATCACATTAACGTACAGCACTTCCGGAAACTACGCGTATTCATGGGTTGGAAAATGGAGCGACCTCGGCACGGCTCCGGTAATCTATGAGAAGTTTAAATCGACAATATACTTGAATCGTCAAATAACTGGAGCCATAGTACTAGAAGACATCTTCGGAAATATAACACGAATCATACATGTAAGCAATTCGAATAAGTTTTACATAGATACAAATACGGGAAATATAACATCCATGGAAATATTCGAGGATACACAGGCACCTGTAATTAGAGAAGTAAGCATTGATAAAACCTCACCGCAATACAACGAAAGCGCAACAGTACGTGTGAACATATCAGAATTTTCTGGCTTAGCAAATGTATCAATAGTGTATCGGATAGATGGGGACGTCCCTCACATACTACCGATGACATATACAGAACATGATGAATGGTACGCAGAATTTCAGCCTCAGGGCTATGGCACAGTAATAAATTTCTATATATATGCAGAAGACTACGCAGGTAATTTTGTCATAGATAATAATACCCAACAATATTATACAATCCAGTGGGTGGACACAATTCCTCCTGAGCTATCGGAGGTGTCGTGGGATCCTCAGACGCCAAACAATAATGAAAACATAACGGTTAGTTGCCACATAATCGACGAAGGCTCAGGAATCAAAACAGTCTCACTATTTTACAAAAACAATGGAGAAAGTACCTACAAGGAAATTAAGATGACGCATACGAATTCAGTATATATGGCAGTAATTCCAGCACCGCACAACGGAGAAAGTATTGCCTTTTACATAGTTGCAGAAGATAATGCGCAAAACACGATAACGTTCAAAAATGGTGCAAACGACTGGCAGATAAGCGTATCGACCACGAATTCGGCACTAAATATGATTCAAGATAATTTGCTGATAATTGTCAGTATAATAGGCGTAGTTATTGTAATATCCGTTGGAATACATTTCCGCAGACGGACCACATAATGAACAAAGACTTTGCACTAACAATAGCATAATGAACTATTCACCTTTCTTTTTTTGTTAATTAAAACAAAGAGACTATTACAAATTCAATGGCGACACATCTCAGACAAGACAACCATATAAATCAAGAACTTTAAAATTCAAATTGATTGTGCCACAGAGAAAAAATATGAAGACCTTAAGGTCCAACACTGTACTGTCTCAAGATCTTTTTGATTTGATTTGCGCGTTCCCAACCAGATACCTCAATATAGATTTCTCGCTCGTTATTTGGTGTCATGGTAGAGACAATATTCATGCTCACGTCGTCTGATATAATACGCTTACGAACGTTTTTGCCAAGGGTTTCCTTGATTGCCTTCGTTTTTTCAGGTATGATTTCGCATATATCAGGCCAAATTTCGTCCCAAGCCTCCTCTTTTAAGATAAATAGTTCCACAGTCATTTCATGGATTGCTTTTTCGATTTTAATAAGAAGTGTAGACCGATTGGAAATTGGAGAGCCTTGAATAATCTTTCTGTGCAATTTTACTAGGGTTTCAATATCCTTTGTGCTAATTGCCTCATCGATCGCCTTGTACATCTTTAATGATTCTTTCTTTTGCATTTCCTTTATACGTGGCAGGATATCTACCGTGATAACCACATCGGACTTGGCCATCTGCTCAATCTTAGTAATACTTTTCTTGTCCAGACTTCCTTTCTCCAATTCACGCAGCATATCATATGCGGGCTTCCGATACACATATCGCTGAACGGCAAGATCAATAATATATTTAGCAAACTTGAATGCATCTCCATAATATGGTCGTGCATTTAACTCACGGTCGACAAATCGGACTCGATGCCAAATTATGAAAGGAGCAATTGTCTTAACGACATGTGCAGTTACTCGAGACTCATCGACAAGCCATGCAAGAGCTTTGGAGTATCGCATCATGTCTTTAGCAACTCGAACACTCGCAGGCGAAACGACCTTATTACACACACTCTTTTTAGTATTGAAATGACAATCAGTACATAATCCGCTGCCTACCTGCAAGGAAGTTAATCGTGATTTATCCGCTCGGACACAGGCATTCATTTCTCGCACTATGGAAACAATCAATTCTTTTGCATCGTCTTCAAAAGTCATTGAATCTATGAATTTCCAAATGGTCACAAGTTCAGATTCGGTAAGAATCTTTGGCACCTGCCATTCTTCATCGTAGCCATAGAGCTTTTCGTCTGGGCTCTTCAAAATTGTTTCGAGATCCATCTTATCAGGCATAGTAACTGGAACAGCAATGCCAAATCGGTCCAGAAAAGGAAGTGGAATCTCAAATGCTCCAACATCACGCGGATTCATTGTTCCAAACAGTGCGTATGTATCAAGCCGATATGCAGAATCATAATATTTCACTTCGCCTTCAGCCAGCAAGGATAGCAATATGTCCTGGATATACGGTGTTAATCGATTCACTTCATCAATGATTTTCCAAAAACTCGTGATGAACTTACGCCATACGACCTCTTCAACACCTTCTTTGATCAATTTTCCGGCTTTAAGCGTCGCAACAACCTTTTCCTCAGTCAGTTGTGGATGCCCACGTAGAATTGAATCATCAATTTCCGCAAGACTCTTACCTGTGAACATACGCCCCAGATTCTTTAGTAGTGTTGTTTTCCCACCACCATGACCGCCAATGAGAAGCATTGCAGAATTTGGAACAAGAGCATTTAATACAGCAGTTCCAAGTATGGTCGGAATCCGAATGTATCTGCCACCCTTTTTCACACTAAGAGTGTCCGAGTGTATGAAGAGACCACGGGTCTCAACAGTATTGATAATTTCCCAGACCTTAGAACGTAATTGCTGCTGATTGTTTTGTTTCATAATAAAATAATAGTGCTCTTTTCATTATTGATGTTTTCGCTTCAACTAAATCGATATAGAATCCAATATAAGACATTTACTTTTGACTACATTCGCATATAGGAAGCATTAAATATTGGATATAGCTCATAAAACATACAAAAATCCGAGGAGATACTCTTGACAAAAATCGGAATTATAATATGTGACCGCTATCGAACTTGCGCTGGCGGAAAGTGCTTTCGAGCCTTAAGAGCGCGAGAGGGCGCGTTCAGTATTTATAAAGATGAAGATGTTGAAGTGGCAGGATTCACTACGTGTGGTGGATGTCCTGGGGGAAACATCGAATATGCTCCGGAAGAAATGAAGAAGAATGGTGTCGAGGTAATACACTTCGCAACTGGATTCTTAGTCGGCTATCCGCCATGTCCATGGGTCGATTACTTTAAGAAATACATAGAAGAAAAATATGGGCTTAGAGTTGTTCTCGGAACTCACCCGATTCCGCAAAAGTACTATTTAACGCACAAAGCCTTAGGCAGCTGGGATGACCCCAAATGGGAAGAGCGGCTGAAACTCATAATGTGCAATGAGACCATTAGGAAAGCTTATGATTAAGACCGGTGGATCTGTTTTATTCATTTGCAATAAAAAGCAACGGCTAATTTTTGACTTGAATGGGGGCATGATAAGAAACACCGGATATGTATTGCAACATATATGCACAATACTTATTATTAAATAGAAAATATATCATAGTTTATATACAAATAATATCTGGGAAACACAATGACAGAAGAGGTAATTGGGGAAAACTTTGGGCTGCTTTCTCCAGAACGAATAAGAGAGACGTCTCTAATCGGTGGATTAAACAGGATCGTAAATGAAATCATCGAGTTACTTACGGATATTGATTCACCGGAGGATAAGAGAGAATTTCACGGAGCTTTTTTAATTATCTCTTTACCGGGAGAACCAATACAAACAATCGCAGAAAAAGTAGCAAAGACGCTAGAATTACCACTTGTTACTTTTCAATTAGGTGAAATTATTGAGAAAAACAAGTTAGACGCCTTGATGACATATGCGAATACCAATGCACCATGTATATTATACCTTCCCAGACTTGAAGATATAGCACCAAGCAGTTCAATAAATGCAATTAAATTATATGAATGGCTTAGCAGTGCTAATCTTGAAGATAATCAAATTATAACTATTGCCCAAACTTCAAATCCTGAAAAGATAGATGCAGGTGTACTCAGCAGCTTTGATTTGCACATTCCATTACCACCACCAGATGATAAAGATCGAGAAAATCTACTTAAACAATTTTTTGAAGAACGAGCGGGAGAATTAGCAGATGCCGTTAATCTTACAGAAGGCTGGTCATATGGAGATTTAAACCGCTTGATAAAATATGTGAAAGTGAAAAGCAAGAAAGAGCATATATCCCTTATTTCGATTATTAGAAATAATGTATTGCCAATATCCCAAAAGTATCATAGGATGAATTTAAGTAGATGGGGGCAAGGTAGAGACAACCCACCTGCCAGATTAATTGAGCAATTAATACCCGAGGAATTGATAGAGCAATATTATTTAATGGCTGTAAGTGAAAATCCGAATCAGGTACATAGGGTGATCCAAAACTTAAACGACGGCTTTCCACTAGATGAAAAGGATCAAGAAATACTTGCAAAGTATCCGTTCTTGCTGATTGGACCACCACGAAAAAGAATTGAAAGACTTGCAGCTGCCAAACGACAACTCAATACAATTGAGAGATTAGTCGGGGGAGATAAATGACAATTTCCGCAGAGCTAAAAACGAGTACACCCATTAATAATCGAGTGTATATAGAATCCGTACGACTTAAGAATTTCTTAAGCCATGCAGAGGGCACCATTTATCTCGAACCTCAGTATAATGTCATTGTCGGGCATAATGGAGCGGGTAAATCTGCAATTTTTCAGGCAGTAAAATTTGCGTTAGGCTCCAATCAAAGAGATGAACGATATCCAAATTGGCGAAGCTTTATTCGCGATGGAACAAATGAGGCGGAAGTTGAAGTTATATTATGGACAGGTGAAAAGCGCATTTCAATTATGAGAAAAATCACGAAGAACGGATTACTCTATTTCTATGTTGATGGACGGCGAGTGAAGGCATCTCAAGTTGAAGAGCTCGTTTCGTCAATGAACATAAATCCGGATAACCCATTTATGTTTATTTCGCAGGGAAACGTAGATTTGCTTGGCGATTTAAAACCTGTTGCGGTCCGAGATATTATTGAAGAGGGAACGGGACTTCAGAAATTCCGAATACAGATCAATGAAGAGGAATCACGAATTGCAGATACAAAGACGCGAATAGATAAATTAACGGCGGATAGGAAATTTATCGAACTAAAGCTTGATAACTTACAAGAATCGATGAAACGACTTATAAAAAAGCGGGAATTAAAAGCACGCATTAAAAAATTAGAGCGCGAATCTATATTTTCAGAGCTTGAACACTTTTCGAACCTTTATGAGGATATGAAAAAGGAGCTTGGAGAATTAGAATCTTCACTAGAGGAAATTGAGTTACGAATTAAAGAAATTTCAGCCTTAATTAAAGAAATCGACGGACAGATAATACAACTGGAAACACGACAGAAGGAACTTTCAGAAAAGAAAGGCAGTATAAAATCACAGATCATCACACTAAAGGAAAAAATGAAACAATACAAAGAGGAGATCAAGAGCCTGATCAATGAAAATGATTCGCTTGTATCGGAGAACCATGATTTTGAAAAAGAAATTAAATTTCTGGAAAGTAAAAAAAAGGGTAATACGCAAATATTGAAGCAATTAGAAGCGAAAATTATGGGGAAGCGTAAGGAATTAGCACATTTGCAAGATAGCTTAGATAAGATTCAGGAGGATATGCATAAATTTCTGGAATGGGAAAAGAAGCGAAATGCCGCCAACAAAGAACTACAAGATGCCGAATATGAGAGAAAACAAATAGAAAGCAAATTAAAATCAAAAAAAGATAGAATCAAAACCATTGAACAATATCTAAAATCTATCGAAGCCGATATCGGTACTGTTTTCAAATCAATAACAGATTTGGATGATCGTGAATTAGCAAAACGTGAAATTGCAATAAAAGATGAAATTGAAAGATTACGCATCAGACAATTAAACGAACGATCAAAATTAAATGATTTAGAAAAAAGAGCCAGAAACCTGAGAGAAAAATTAGAAAACCTTGAAGATAAGATACCGGAACCAATTAAAAAATTCCAGGCTGAACTCGAGAAATATCAGCTTGAAAGTGTAAAGGGACCAATTATAACTGAAATATCATTTGATGATTCTCTCGCAACAGCAATAGAATTGTTATTCGATAAGCGAGTTCTATTGGGTTTTGTTACTACTGATGAAAATGATTTCAAATTACTTCATAAGATTCGAGCGAAAGCGAAAGCGGATTGTTGTATATTTCTTCTGCGTGGAGAACCATTACCGATTCCTGACACATCTATTATTTCGAAAGTAGAAGGGCCTTCAGAAATACTAGCAGTACTCAATGATTACATGGGAGAGGTCCAACTTGTAAAGACAGAGAGCACATTACTCAAAACGGCATTAAAAGTAGAAGGAAAATTCATATCACCCATGGGAAGAATCATAGAATCGAGACGAACCATCATAATTGATTACCCATCGATGAAAGAACAAGGATTGATTTCAGTATCTCAAATTGAAAAAGAACTCAAAGCTAATGAACGCGAGCAAAAGAAAACCAATAAAGCCATCACAAAAATCTCGCAAGATATTGAGAAACTTAATGAGGAGTATAGCGAAATTCGGTTCATTCGGAGGCAGCTGCCAAAAATACGCTCAAAACTAATTCAGAAGGAGAAATATATTGCAGAGATAAGAAATATCCGAAAGGAAATAGAGCCACTAAAAGAACAACTATTACAAGCAGAGATAAAATCCGAAGAGAAACGAAAGAAATTACGAGAGATCGAACAACAAATTCCAGAAGGATTTGAAAAGTTAGAACGCAAAAAGATACGTATTGAAAAACAGATCGAAAAGATACGAATTACCATCAGAAAATTGGCAAAAGAAATTCAGGATAAAGAATCTGAAATAAGAGTTATCGAAAACAAGATAGACTTAACAACACATAAAGTTATGCAAAATGAATCGCGCATAAAGGAAATCCAGCAGAAACTGAATTCGCAAAATCAATACATTACTGAATTAAATGACACGATAAAAGGACTCGAGACCGATCTTGAACTGATAACCGCAGAATTGGATAAAATTGATGAAAATATTAAATCACTAAATGAGCAACGCGTTAAAAATAACAATAAATCCCTCGAGTACAAGTACAGCAGGGATACTAAATTCAAAGAGCATATAATAATGCTAAATCAGTTATCAAAATGGTCCCATAAGATTGAGAACCTCAAAGAAAAGATCAAACGAGAGAGTCTTGAAAGACCACCCAAAATAATGCCCTATGAAGAAATAATACATGAAATCGAGCGACTGAACATTGAATTGAGTACCTATGACGATGTAGACGAAAGTATCGAACATAAGAAATTAGAACTTGCACAGGAATTAAATAGAATAGATAAGCTCACATCCAGCTTAAGAAATGAAATCTCAGATGCACTCAAAGCTTTGGAAAAACTACGAGAGGATTACAAACGTGAATTGACTGATGTGCTATTTAAAATCGAATATGAAGTCAATGATATTTTGAGTAATGTGTCTTTTGATGGGAAGATCCAATTAAAAATCATTGAACCTGAGTCCGATAATACTGATGAACTGGGTGTACAAGTCAGTGCAAGTATTAGAGATTCGCCATATAAGCCGCTCACGGCAGCTTCAGGCGGACAACAGACTCTTGTAGCTTTTTCACTAATAATTGCGTTACAGAGATTCAATTTTGTTCCAATCACATTCTTCGACGAATTGGATATATATTTAGATCCAGCATATACAGAGCTTGTCAGTCAGATAATTCGCAATGAATCCAAGAAGACTCAATTTGTGGTTCTGACTCCCGGAAAATCCTTGAGATTCCTCGAACATGCAGATAAAGTAATAGGCGTTACGAATCCTCGTGATGTAAATGTATCCATTATAATAAATTCTCCCAAGATCATTGAGACTGACTCGGGAATTAAAATCTTAGCCGAAGAACAAGCAGGGACCTGAGAAGTGAAAGATATGGAGATTCAAGAACTAAAAGATACGTTAGAACTTGTCAAATCGGGAAAAATTGATATTGCAGAGCTAAATTTGAGTGCTCTATTTCAACAATTCATAAGAGAAAATTTACCGATTAAAGATGAAGTAAATGTATTTTCAGCCCTCGTAGATATTTTGGAATCGAAGGCGGATTATCTATTCGATATTGTAAAATTCGCAATCACCGGTGAAATGTACCTGAAAATCATTGATTCAATGCGAATGAAAGAGCTGCGAACGTTCATACCCAGAAATCTTTTATTTCAAGTACCCACGCTAAGCCCAGAAGATATATTCGCATCCTATGAATACATTACGCGATTGCGAGATAGTTCGAAAATTGAATTTCTAGATATGATACCAGACCTTAGTAAAGTCTCAAAAGAGCTATTTATTCCAAATACGGACCAATCTTTTATTAAAGAAGCAGAGAACCTGTACAATCTATGGAAAGGGCAGAAAGAAGTACCGTTCATAGACGTGCTTTCAAAACGAAACAAGTATGAGTTTTATACGACTTTTCTATATGTTCTGTATTTGATTTTCCAAGGTAAGGCAAGATATGATCCGGAAACTCGGAGGCTCGATTTCCAATGATCCCGAAAAGCTACTCACAAATTGCACGTATCATGTCTATCCTTTCTGCAAGCACAGACCCACCCGGAGTAAGTATCGAAAATTTACAGGAACTATTAGGACTTGAAGGTATCATGGGATATCAAAAGGTTCTAAGCCTATTGAACATTCTGGAACGCTATCTAAGGCCAATCGGACTAAAATTAAAATTCGACCCAAATTATAGAGTGTGGTATATTCAACACATACAGCCACCTGATGATGTCGTCAGTTTAAACCTTCCAGCGCGTCTTGCAGCTACACTGATGTATGTGCTAATATTGACTCACGATACGGGAAATGCAGTAGAAATTGATAAAATAGCCCAACATCGTAAGAAATCTAAAAGAGGCGTATATGACGACCTTCGAGAACTCGAAAAAATGAAACTTGTAAAAATCGATGGAGACTCTGTAAGACCCAGCAAATATTTACCATTCATCATTGACATTGACAAGTTCTTCTCAAAACTTGCAATGCTAATGATGTCCCAAGAAGAAAAATGAGTCTTCGAAATAAAATTCGTTGTATCGTTGAATTTTTATTGTTTATTTTACACATGTTTATTCGAAAGTTAAATGAGGCATGATTATGGGTCGAAATGCGTTAAGATTCTCAAATCGCGTATGTCCCGTTTGTGGTTCAAGGTCCGTAGCACGAGATGAAATGAAAGGTATCACGATCTGTACAAACTGCGGCGCAATAATTGAAAGACGAGATACTAAACGTGCTCACAGATTTGATATTGCACAACAACTCGCCCGCGAGAATGGACTAACCTTCCAGCAACTACTTAAACGCCTTGGAGTGAGTGAAGCAAGCCTATATTCACAACTGGAATCTATGATTGCCATGGATTATGTTGTTCAAATCGGCGATGTGTATAAGCTTACAAGACGAGGCTCAAAATGGTACCATAGCGAACTTGGAAAACAGTGGGGCTATTAGATCCTTATTTTTTTGTATTTCTAAAAAATGCATGAGTGAAGTGATATACACATTTTGAATGAATTTAACAATCATATAAGAAAGTTCGAAAGATACAAAAAGACTCATCCAATTGTCCAATTACATTTAAAAAAATTAAATTATTGTAACTATTTTCCCATATCAAAAGAAACGAGGTAAGTGATTTACATGGAGAGATTAAACTATTTTTCAAAAACGTATATAATGGGAATAATTAATGCGACACCCGATTCATTTTCAGGCGATGGCGTGTTAGAGAAACCAATTGATGAAGTAGTAAATCAAGCGATTCAATTTGTTAAAGACGGTGCAGATATAATTGATATCGGAGGCGAGAGTACTCGTCCCGGGAGCCAGCCGCTGAGCGTAAATGAAGAATTAAAACGTGTAATTCCGATCATCAAGGCTGTACGAGATGTTGTAGATGTTCCCATATCTGTGGATACGTATAAATCAAGGGTTGCAGAAGAAGCATTGAAGGTAGGGGCCAATTGGGTTAATGATGTATGGGGCTTAAAAATGGACCGCAAAATGGCAGAAGTTGTTGTGAAATACGAATGCCCAGTAATAATCATGCACAATCGAAGTAAGCCTAAGAACGTTGCGAAGGAAGAGAAACTAGGCTCACGATTTGTGGGAATTGAATATGAGAATCTAATAGAAGATATAATACGCGAGTTAGAAGAAAGCATAGAAATCGCACACAGGTACGGCATAAAGGATGAAAACATAATCATCGATCCGGGAATCGGTTTCGGAAAAACTGTTGAGCAGAATCTTCAGATTATAAATGAGCTATACAAGTTCAAACGGTTGGGATATCCCATACTTGCAGGACCATCTCGAAAATCATTCATAGGATATACTCTGGACTTACCGCCTTATGACCGTATTGAAGGAACCGCCGCCTCTGTGGCAATTCTCATTGATCGTGGTGCGAATATAATTCGGGTTCATGATGTCAAAGCAATGGTACGAGTGGCGAGAATGACGGATGCAATAGTAAAGGGAAATTATACAAACAATCTAAAGGGAACACAAAGCCCCAATAAGAGAATGATTGGAAGCGATAGCACTGCTGCTTAATTTGGAGAAGATAGTCAAGGCATTTGTTCATTTTTTTGTTTTTTAGGGGTGAAATTAGTTATTTTTCCGCACATATGAAATATAAGACTTATAAATAAATACAATCTGAAGTGATACGGAACATGATAGTTTAATTTTTAAAAAAGCGCTATCATGGAAAGTATTAAAAAGAAAACATATTACAAAAAACATGCGTACACGTTTATGATTAACTTAGGAAATGGAGAATGATAAAAATGGTCATGTATGAAATCCGCTGGCATGGACGAGGTGGCCAAGGTGGTGTCACCGCTGCTCAACTTCTCGCTGAAGCTGCTTATATAAGCGGAAAATGGCCTGGAGTCCAAGCATTTCCATTCTTTGGTGCGGAGCGTCGTGGTGCTCCAGTTAAAGCATTCACAAGAATTTCTGATAAACCAATCAACATTCGAAGTCAAGTATATACCCCAGATGTTGTTGTAGTTTTAGACCCAACACTTCTGGAAGCGGTAAATGTACTTGAAGGTCTTAAAGACGATGGAAAAATAATTATTAACAGTCCAAAGAAGGCAAGCGAACTAAATCTTGATACAAAAGCAGAAGTATGGACTTTTGATGGTACTGGAATCGCATTAGAATTAGGACTGCTTGTATCCGGACTTCCAGTTCTGAACACACCAATGATGGGAGCATATGCAAAAGCCACAGGTCACATTAGCGTTGAAGATGCAAAGAAGGCAATTATGAACAAGTGGCCTGGTAAAGCAGGCGAATTAAACGCAAAAGCCGCAGAAATCGCATATGAAAGAGTCTCAAAAGACTAAAGAGAGGTCATTACAATGGAAGAACAATTAAAGACCGCACGTGAGATTACTCCGGGACCCGTTGTGGAACGCCCTGTCACCTCACTTGAGAATCTGACAGGCGGTTGGAGGAGCTTCATACCGAAGATCGACATTGACAAATGTGTCGGATGTCTGAACTGCTGGATATATTGTCCAGAAGCATGTATCACGCGTTATGAAGATGAAAACAAGAAGCTCAAAGTAAAGATCAATTATGATTATTGTAAGGGCTGCGGAATTTGTGCGGCAGTATGTCCTGTAAAGGACTGTATAGTTATGGAAAGACAATGAGGTGCTAAAGCATGCCTGAAGTAAAAATAATTAGTGGAAACCTCGCATGTGCATATGGCGCAAAAGTAGCTAAGGTACGAGTAGTTGCAGCTTATCCAATTACTCCTCAGACAACAGTCGTTGAAAAGCTGAGTGAATTTGTCGCAAATGGGGAAATGGATGCGGAATACATCCGTGTAGAATCTGAACACAGCGCAGCCAGTGCCGTATTTGGTTCAGAGGCTTCTGGTCTCAGATCATATACTGCAACAAGCAGTCAGGGATTAGCTCTAATGCATGAGATTCTATATGCGATTGCAGGTGCAAGATTACCAATTGGTATGTCTGTAATTAATAGAACACTTGCAGCTCCAATTAACATTCTCGCAGAGAATAATGACATTATGGCGGAGCGAGACTCCGGATTCATTATTAACTTTAATGAGAGCAATCAAGAGGTACTCGACTCAATTCTTATTAACTACCGCTTAGGTGAAGATAAGAGAGTCTTGCTGCCACAAATTAACAACCTTGATGCATTCATTCTATCACACACATACGAACCTGTAGAGATTCCAGACCCCAAGCAGGTAGATGATTTCTTACCGGAACTAGACTTGGAATATAAGCTGGATACCGAGCATCCGATTGCCATGGCACCTCTGAGTGACCATCGATACACTCCAGAATTTAGATGGAACCAAGACCTTGCAATGCGTGAGGCTCTAAAGCTCATGCCAAAAGTCATGGACGAATTCTACGAAGTGTTCGGTAGAAGATACGGAAATGGACTCATTGAAACATACAAGATGGACGGTGCAGAGGTAGCTCTATTCGCTGCAGGTACAAACTACTCCACAGGCAGAGCTGCCGTAGATGAATTACGCGAAGAAGGAAAGCCCGTCGGAATTGTAAAGATCAGATCATTAAGGCCATTCCCAGTTGATGATATCCGAGAAATAGCCAAGCAGGTAGATGTAATCGGAGTTCATGACCGTTCCGCAATATTCGGTCTTGGTGGAGAATTCCTACAGGAAATCAAATCCGCATTATACGGTGCAAAGCATCAGCCACCCGTTATCGGATTCGTGGCAGGTCTCGGAGGCCGTGATGTAAGAAAGGACGGAATTAAAGAATGGTTCAACACCCTGCTTGAAATTAAGAAGACAGGAGAAATTCCTGAGAACTTCAGAAAGCCGGGTGACCAGTGGTATGACCACGTGGATGTGAGGAAGTAAGAGGTGTCATGAAATGTCTGAAACAATTAAGATTAGTCCAAGAAAGCTTACAGATGAGGAATACTTTGCATCAGGACATACTGCATGTGCAGGTTGTGGTGGTGCAATCGCTGTACGACTCGCAATGAAAGCTCTTGGAGAAGATACCATAGTATATGTACCTGCATGCTGTCTGATTGTATTTGGTGCAACATATCCTTTGAACGCTTGGAAAGTACCATTCCTTCACGTAGCATTTGAAAACTCAGCAGCTGTGACAAGTGGAATTTCAAGAGCACAGAAGATCATGGGTAAGAAGACAAATGTTGTTGTATTTGCAGGTGATGGTGGTACTGCAGATATTGGATTCCAAGCATTATCCGGTGCCGCAGAAAGAAATGAGAACATCCTATACATCATGTACGATAACTCTGCATATATGAATACTGGAATTCAAGCGAGTAGCCAGACTCCAATGGGCGCATCAACAACAACCACACCCGCCGGTAAGTATATCCGCGCAAAGAGAGAACACAAGAAAGACGTTCCCAGAATTCTTGCAGGACATGATATCCCATACGTAGCCATGACTAGTGTCGGAGATTGGCGAGACCTATACAAGAAAGTCGCATATGCAAAAGATATTGTAGGTATGAAATACATTCAAGTAGATGCACCATGTCCAACTGGCTGGAGATATCCAACTGGCGATACAATTAAAATTGCCCAACTAGCAATTGATACCGGTTATGTAATTCTTGGCGAATGGGTCAATGGTGAATTCAGATTCACTGGCAAATCCAAGAAATTCTATGAAGGCAAAGCCGAACGAATCCCAGTTGAAGAATACCTGAAGCCTCAGGGTAGATTCAGACATCTATTCCGTGATGAACAGGGTAAAGAGGATATCAAAAAGATCCAAGAGTGGGTAGATCGCCGCTGGAGACTCTACTCAAAATTGGCAGATATGGGATCATTCTAAATGCATCTCACCTCTTTTTCTTTTGTTTTTTGACTGAAACTAGAAATAATCTCTTTTTAAATAGCAATGAGATACTAAAGCATAAGTGCATAGGAAGACATAAAAGAAAACTGAACTTGGACAACTCTTTTGAACTTTGCCCAAAGAAAACATCAAAATAGAATTAAGACAAGACAGATATACACAGCATAATATACGTGAAATATTAACCCCGACAACATTTGCATAAGCCCTCTTAGTTCAATATATGAAGCATCACAATATTCGATAGATATTTAACTTTAGAATTTATCCTCAAATCAATTAATTTTCAAAGTGTGAGCTAAAAATGGCAGACAGATTAGCAATAGTCAAATTTGGTGGCGGATTAATTGCACCTAAAGATGAACAGCATGTGATAAATTACGATATCCTCAACAAATTAAGCAAACAAGTGGCCCAGTTTGATGGAAAGATTATTGTTATACATGGTGCCGGCTCATTTGGTCATACGTATGCATTAAACTACAATCTTCAAAAAGGATTTAGCAACCCATCACAATATGAAGGACTCATAAAAACCCACCAGTCGATGGAACGTTTAAACTATGAAGTTGTCGAATCATTAATTGAAGCGGGTAGAAAAGCAATATCCATTCAGACATCCGCAATTACAATAACTGAAAATAAGCGTATCAAGACAATGTTTTTAGAACCTATCCAACATGCTATTGATCAAGGACTTACGCCGGTTCTATACGGTGACGTAGTATTTGACTTATCGATGAGATTCTGTATTCTGTCCGGTGATCAGATTTTAGCATATCTTTCAGAGAAATTTAATCCAGAAATAGCCGTCTTTGCAGCAGATGTAGATGGCGTCTTCGATGCAAATCCAAAAGAGAATCCAAATGCAAAATTAATTTCAAAAATTCTAAAAGATTCGGCTGAGGAAACCATAAAGGGCCTAAAGAAAACCAAAGATGCAACTGGTGGAATCGTGACAAAAGTAATTGAAGCAGCACAAATAAGAAATAGGACCAAATTCATCATTGGAAATGGCAAAAAGGACGGATGGCTGATTGCCGCATTAAAAGGAGAAAATGTTAGAGGAACATATATCTACTAGACCACAAATTGCTTCGGATTACTTCTTAGGAAGCTTATTACTTCCTCCAGAGTTGGGTGAGTTGCTGAACCCATAGAGACATACAGCGAACCAATTGTATTAGCAAACAATAATCGTTTATGGTCACCAAGATTCAATACTTCCGCAAAAATGTTTCCGGCATTCCAAGAATCTCCTGCTCCACATCCAATTTTTGCTTCAACTCGGAAGGTGGGCGAAATCGCAATTTCTTTGCCATTAGAATAAGATGCCGAAAAGGTTTTCGTGTGCAAATCTAATCGAGCTGCAATGTGTTCTGAGAGGTCTTTTGCAACTTGCCTATATACATTAGCATCCTGAGTCATTCCAATGAACCGAGAATACTTTGTATTAAAATACGCTGCAAATCGCAAAACCTCATTTTCATTGGCAGAAAATATATCAGCAAATCCGGGCTCTAATACATATTTTACAACCTCATTAATTCGCTCAGGCACAAGAGATGGATCTCCTACATCAACATAAGTTCGTACGTCTGCACGTCGAGCTATCTGAAAGACTTTCTTAGCAAGCTCAGCACCATATTTGTTATGATTTAAGCAAACTACAGATACTAAATCAGAATCCATAATCTTGCTGATATCTTGCTCATTAAGGTCAGTAAATCGAAAATCTCCTGCAGAACCACTATCACTGATCATTACATTGGATTTGCCATCATTATACTTTAGTTCAATTGAAACAGTCATAGATAATCTGCCATTGGTCTTGATCCCGGAATAATCAAAATCATCTCCCAAATATCCTTTGAGATAATGTAATCCCATCTTACTTGTTTTCGCAATCAAGTACGCTTTCGCACCAAGTTTGTACAATGCAGAAGCTATATTTGCACTGTTTCCCCCGCGTTGGATCATCTGCTCAGTGCCTATTAAATTTCCACCGCCCTGTAAAGCAATTTCTCGGAATTTCTTTATAAATTCATCAATACTCATATTAACAACTACAAAGTGGTCTATGAAAAAATCCGGCATAACAACAACTTTGGGAAAACGCTTTAATTTATTTAATGTTTTAATAAGGTCTGGGATAAAATTGTGAGGCAAGTAAACCTACCTCGGTCTATTTTGGTCTAAACATTAGTTTTCCATTTTCATCACGCACATTACAACGTGCGGTTTTTCCGCGGACTACTGGGGGATCTTTCGCATAGCATTTGTTTATTCGATAATAATAACAATTTTTACAAATTTTTTCTACGCTGGCCAGGGCAAACCAACTCCTATATTCGATTTTATATTTTATTATAATACGTACTATAGTACAACTATACAAGCACGAATTTTGTTTAGAACACTACTAATTTTCCAATTATTAATTGTTAAAACTCATATATTTATTTTTCTGAAAACGTAAATTTGTATTGTAATAAGCAATTTTAGAGATTAATCAAAAAAATTCTTGAAAAAATAAACGCATTAATACAAAATAGTCCTCCAAAAAAGAAGAAGAAAAGAAAAATCAATTTCGTGCCTTAATTTTTCTACGCACATACATTAAAAACATAAAGAATCCAATTGCCACAAATGCCATTCCATGACCGGGTTCAGTTGGCGAAATAAATACAAATTCCAGCAAGAAATCAATGAAGAAGAAAAACGAATATACACCCACGACTGACCAGATCTTAGGAAGATCGGAGTTCCAGTTAAACAATCGCAACCACTGATATACAAAAAGATATAACAAAACTCCGAAAGAAATCGTGATAATAGGATGTAGATTGAGATACGGCATATTATCGAATATCATCCATTGAAAAACAGACCAGAATGTCATAACAGCAAAGTAAATAGACGAATGTAATAACGGTTTGGAGCCTCTAAATTCAAATTGTGGAGGAATCTTATACGCAATTACGCCGAGTAAAATCACAATAATAATTGCAGAAATATACGGTATAGGTTCTACAATTGCAGGAATAAGCAATATCAGGAATAATGCATCAGCTATAAATATCAAGCTTAGAATTACAAGTCCAGTATTACCTATCAAACTTTTTCCTTTTAATTCCGGATACATTAAATCTACAATAAATATAGGCACAGAAATACTAATCACTGCATGAATAAGTGTAAGACTTACAGCCCAGACCCAATTTACGCCAGCCCATCGTCCATAAGTCGCTAGGATTCCAAGATCCGGCCAAGTTGTACTGAAGAAGCTTCTGATAGTCAGCCCTTCCTCAATAATGCCATAAGCCATTCCCAGGATAAACAAAGATACGTATCCCTTATGCCAACGTGCGTTTATTTCCCGAATTATGAGCACTGCTGCCCCATAATATCCTAGAAATGTAAGAAGCACAATTGGTTGTATAAATAACAAAAGTGGAGTACTTCCACTTACCAATTCCGCACTGATTGGCGAAAGGAAGAGTAATATTAGTTTAGCTTTTGTAGAATTTGAAAGTCCCACAAAACACACCTCTTTTTCAACATTAATAACATAGAATTTTTAAAAATATAATAAAAGTCTTTTTGTGCATATTTTAATTAATACACTAATATTAAAGTAAATAATCGATAAAAAATCAATATATAAAATTTAGAAAACATTAATAATGAAAAAAATAATTATTTTATTAAATATGTAGAAAAAAGGGACTGATTGAGAATGGAGAGAAAAAGACTTGCAATAATAATACTTGTAGTTTTGGTTGTCTCAGTTTCAGTAATTGCGATATATAAGTTCAGAACAAATGAAACTGGGATCCAAGGCTCGATTGAGGTCGATGGCTTAAATCGAACTTTTATGTTATACATTCCAAGTAGTCACGATTCAAATAAGCAGGTACCGCTGTTAATCGCCTTACATGGAGGAGGCGGAAGTGGGCTCAACATGGAGAAACTAACAAAATATGGATTCAACAAACTTGCAGAAGAATATGACTTTTTAGTAGTTTATCCGGATGGCATTCAAAAACATTGGAATGATGGAAGAGGACTCGAAGCATACTATACTCAGCGAGAAAATATAGACGATGTGAAATTTATTTCCAACCTGATTGATTATATTGCGGACAACTACAACATTGATACGAAACGCGTTTATGTTACGGGAATGTCAAATGGAGCATTTATGAGCTATAGACTCGCATGTGAGTTAACTAACAAGATAGCGGCCATTGCACCTGTAGATGCACCTCTTACGGTAAATCTTTCAAGTTCATGTAATCCAAGTGGTCCTATGCCAATATTGTATATACAGGGAACAGCAGATCCTATCGTACCATGGAATGGTGGATTGCTAAAATTTAACGACCAGATACTTGGAGAAGTCATTTCGGTGAATGAAACCGTGGAATTCTGGAGAACACACAACAATTGTTCTGTCATGTATAATAAGACAGTTCTGCCGGACAAAGATCCAAATGATGGAACACGCGTTTGGACAGTTCAATATATGAATCCGACAACTGGTGTAAAAGTAGTATTTTACGGTGTCTTACATGGCGGACATACTTGGCCTAATGGCTATCAATATCTACCGGAAGATACCATCGGAAAGATGACTCATGATATAGATGCAAACACTATCATATGGAACTTTTTGAGCCAGTATAGTCGCTAAGTTTATTTCTTTACCTTTTTATTTTATTTTACAAAAATCATGTGAAAACGTTCAAAAAGAAAAGCAACAACAAATTAAATAGCAGAGACTAAATTCGACACGAGGGCGATACATATAGATTTTGATATGCTAAAGTATTTAACAAACAATTGAAAAATAAAAATATAGAGAAACAGGGTCTAAAAATAATGTCTCGAATTGAAGATATTAAACAATTAATTAAAAAGGCAAAAGAAAGCCCTATGGAAGTACAGGTGTTCATAGATTTATATTTGCCGAAGTTTAGAGATATTGATAAATTACCAGAGAGCGTCTTTTTAAAGTACACTCGCACAATAGCACAGATAAAACAAATAAGAAGTATAAAGGATATCGAATTAAACCTGATTCCACTTTTGGAAAAATACACTCGAGAAATTTTAGAAGCCTTACCAAAATTTCGGGAGCTCGCAGCAAAGTACGAGAAGACTATACGAGAAGATTTATTGAAATTTTTATATCAATACTTATTCAAGTTAGTGGGAACGTACATACAATTTGCACGCGAGCAAAACAAGATAACAGAAAATATGATTAATAGTATCAAATTTAAATTACAGCCATTTTTTGAAGAATACAAAATATTGAATCCAGAAGATAATTTTATTTTCGATCTATGGAAGAATACTTTTGAAAATTAATGAAAACGATTGCCAAGGAGAAAAGCTAATAAGATAAAGTTCAATCGAGGTTCACAGACATAGAAGTAGGTGATTCAATATGGACGATGTAATTTACGTAGACATTGATGCAAATCCAGTGGTATACACTCCAGATGGAAAGCCACGTGCCGGAAGAGGATTTTCATTAGGCGAGCTTAAGAAAGCAGGAATGACTATAAAGGCAGCTCGAGATTTAGGATTAATGGTTGATCTAAGACGTAGCTCAGCCTATGATGAAAATGTAAAGCGATTACAAGAAATAGCAAAGGCAATTGAGGAACTCGCCAGTGAAATGGCGAAAGAAGAACCAGCAGCAGACTCGGAATAAACACTCCTTTCTATTTTTCTCTTCATTCTATGAATTCCGTCAATGAAAGATTTACGCTACTTTTCATTTCAATAAGTTTTTTCTTCTGAATTGGATTTATGATGCCTAAAATCTCTAACATCTCAAGAGCATTAAGTGGTGCATTACCTCGGAAATGATTATTAAAGAACGCATAAACCGCATTAGTTTCCTTAGCGATTTTATTTATAATTGGAGCCCAGTCGATAAGTTCGCGATACTTGTAAAGATAATCGTACCAGATATCCTTTCCATGACCGTGCCACCGAACGTAGCTAAAATCTGTTGTAATCCAGATGACAGGTTGATTTAAGAGAGGCGAATCAGTGACTGTAAATGCAACATTGTACTTTTCCAGCAAATCGAAATTTTGTTTCGTAAACCATGATTTATGTCGAAATTCGATTGCATAACGAAACTCGTCGGAGAGTGAAGCAAGAAAACTCTCAAGATTGCCCAAACTATTGACATCGTACGGGGGTAATTGAATTAATAAAGCTTTTAATTTTCGGACATCATTTAAAGGTCTCATGATCTTTAGGAAGTAAGATACATCCTCATCAATACGGGCGACCTTACCCAATCGTTTATCGTGAGTTATGATTCTTGGAAATTTTGCAGTCATCATAAAACCGGGTTTGGTTTTTTTGGCAAGATAACCAATCAAATTCTCATCGGGATATTTATAGAATGTCGAATTTATTTCGGTTATATCGAATATTTCCTGATATTGAGACAGCATACTTCTTTTGCTTTTATAAAATGTACCAACCCAATCTTTCTCATAAGACCAGCCACTACAACCGATGAAAATATTTTTCCCCATAGTAATACCTCTAAAGGGTATGAATGTATAAAAATACACTTTTGAAATCTTAAATCTTTCTAAAATATTTGAAAAAAAGAAAAAACAAGCTAATCCAAATTCAATGCATCATACCATTCTTTTGCCTGTTTTCCAACTTTAATCTCTATGACACCACTAACAACATCATATTTGTCATCTTCATAGATTTCAAAATTCATTGCAGAGATAATCAGCTTATCCTTATGCAAATGAACTTTGCCAACATTA
Source organism: uncultured archaeon (assembly GCA_964589775.1). Lineage (GTDB taxonomy): Archaea > Asgardarchaeota > Thorarchaeia > Thorarchaeales > CAZPUN01 > CAZPUN01. Next base: position 37,461 of record CAZPUN010000064.1, on the reverse strand, counting down.
TTTAATCCAAAACGAACCATACGATTCTTTTTTAGATCCTTCGCAGTTAATACATCCTGTTCAAAAGTCAAGGATGATTTCATTTTGAATCCAGAGGTTCGACTACCAACTAAATTCTTTACTACTACTTCCGCTTTTTCAAGAGTCATAGCCAAATGAGTTCACCTCGATACACATACTCAGATAAATCATAGAATTCTTTTATTTTTATTTCTAATTGTCTACGCTTTCAAAATATTTCTTGATTCGTTCAGCAGCCTCAATTGCTCTTTCTTCGCTAAGAGGACCATAAGAGAGCCGAAAATGATTCTCGCCAGCTTTGCCAAACACAGAACCGGGCAGAGTTACAACTCCCACTCGCTTGACAATATCAAGTACAAGTTTTTCAGAATTCGTGTTATAAGATACTCTCGGAAAGAAATAAAATGCACCCTTTGGCTCTACTATTTCCAAATTTGGCGTTTCTTGAAGAATTGAGTACATCTTCTTACGAACGCGATTCAAATTATCTCGTTCTGAATGAACAATATCACCCATATAGTTTATAGAGAAGAGAGCTGCATATTGAGAAATCACAGGAGCACAGATTGCAACCGTATCTTGACCTTTCATAATTTCATGCATGATTTCATTATCAGTTGCAAGGTATCCGATTCTCCAACCGGCAAGACCATACACTTTTGAAAACGATCCAAGAACGATTGTTCGATCTTTCATGCCTTTTATTGAAGCGATACTGGAGAAGTGCATATCATATGTGAAATCGCGATATGTTTCATCAGAGAAGACAATCAGGTCATATTTTTCAGATATTTCAGCAATTTGTTTTAGAATATCATTGGAATATACGGCCCCAGTAGGATTATTCGGAGTTACCAATACGAGAATGTGAGTCTTTTCAGTTATTTTGGATTCTATAGCTGAAATGTCGGGTTCAAACGTATCAGGATTTACGGGAATATCAATAACATTCCCATCTGCAAATCTAATACCCATTTTCTGGTTAAAGTAATATGGAGTTGGTATAAGAACATCTTCACCAACATTCAGTATAGAAAGCATCGCAGTCATGAATCCTTGATTTGCTCCGGCAGTCAGAATAATTTCAGTTTCAGGTTCATATTTAACGCCTATATCACGATATAATTTTTCAGATAATTTCTCACGCAGTTCGGGAAGTCCAGGATCCTTGCTATACCTATGAACCTTAGGATCAGATAAGATTTGCCGGAGCTCATTTAAGACCTGCTCAGATGGCGTAATTTTAGAAATGCCCTGACCCAAGTCTATTAAATCATTACGATTTAACTTTCGTATTTCATTCCAAAGAGAAACAATAGGAGGATTTTCAATTGACTCACTACGAAATTTTTTCATATCCACCACGTTCCCAAGATAGTATGGAAAACGACAATATATAACTTCATCGACGCCAATAATACATAAGAAGCAAGTTCCTATTTCACAATGTAGAAAAGAAGACACGTTTTTGATTCTTTTGCCTTTTTCTTTATTTTCCGCTTTCGCTTCATGAAATCTTTCTTACTCAGGTCTTTCTTATACTTGGGAATATCTCCGTGGATCCCGTGATCGCTTACCACAACTAACAAAGTTTCCTTAGGCAGATTGCGGTAAATATCTTCGATAAAGTTCAGGATTTCATCAGTGGCTTCTTCAGGCCTTTTGTGAATTTTACCATGCTGAGCAAGATCTAAATCATAAAAATGAGCGAGTATAAAATCATATTTCAAATTTTGTAGCACCTTTTGATATGTGTCCATATCACTGAATGCTTTTACTGAAAATGTAGGATCTTTATTATAACAATCAAAAGCGCCCCCACGGTCTATGAAGCAAGAAGTCATACCTCTCAATTCCAATCTCTTGAAAATTGTAATTTCATCGGGTTTAATTAGGGATTCAAGAGCGGTGTAGGTATTGGGAATATCATTTATTAGACGAACTGGCTCTTTATGGAAAACTTCATAGAAGCGTTCGCGTCGTTTTCTAAAAGCCTGAAGACCAAGACCATCAAAGATAATAAGCACTACTTTAGTAATTTTTTTATCGAGCGATACTTTAGGATCTCCCGTCAGAATAGAGTATATCATACGGTTTACTGCGGAAAGATCCTTACTAATCAAATCAATCACCAAAATAATATATATCAATAATTATTAATAGAAATCTTTTTGATTTTATATGTATCGGAATTGATAAAAAAGGTGCAAAAAATGAGAGAATATAAAAAATATGAAGTTCTACTTATTGGAATTGTAATGACACTTGTTTTTTCTTTAATCATAGGGTTTGTAGGAATGGTAATTGCAGGATTGATAACAGGATATATGACCCGAAAAGGAAGCGATAGCATATTCATCGGCTATTTTGTCGGCTTTATAGCATCGATTATATCTGTTTTAATCCACTTTGCAATAGATCCTGCGTTTGTAGCTAGCTTGTTAGCCCAAGGAGACCCGGCTATGTTAGCCGTAGCAGTAATGGGTGTCGGATTTTTCGGTGGAATAATTCTGGCATTTGTAGCCTACTTCGGTGCATTATTCTACAAGTACAATCAATCGAACAAGCCAATTGATTCAACAAACCAAGATTAAAGATATAAGACAATTTGCTAATAATATAATATAATTCAAAAGCAGGATCAAGTGGGGAACATAAGTGAATAGCTCAATTGATGAAGGAATTAAGCGATTACTTGAACGCGCTATCGATCTGGACAGAGCTGGGAGACCAAAAGAAGCGGCTCAATTGTATTTGAAAGCAAGTAACTACTTACTAAAATTATGGAAGACAGAGAAACTTCCAGCTTTGAAAAAAATGTATTATGAAAAGGCACAAGAATGTGTAGCACGTGTGAAAGTTCTAACTGGAATTGAAACCTCAAAGAGTACGCCTTCTGCTGGAGCTCCAGTAAAGGATTTACCACGTGAGACACGAAAGACAGAAGAACCTGCAAAGGAAGTCGAAGGCGAACTTGATGAAGATACAAAAAGACTACGCGAGATGCTTTCAGACACGATTGTTATCGAAGCCCCAGATGTTTCATTGAAGGATGTGGCAGGACTCGAAGACGTCAAGGAAACAATTTCAGAAGCAATTATCTTACCGTTAAAGCATCCTGAGCTATTCGTTGGAAAAGCCCGAAGACCTTGGAAAGGTATCTTACTGTATGGACCGCCCGGTTGTGGTAAGACCTACCTATCAAAAGCAGTTGCTACAGAGGTAAATGCAACGTTCTTTAATGTATCAGCTGCAAACATAGTTTCGAAATGGTTGGGCGAATCTGAAAAACTTGTTAAAGCCCTATTTGATTTAGCAAGGAGAAGCCAACCGGCAATTATTTTCATGGATGAGTTGGACGCAGTCGGTACAGCACGTTCAGGAGAGGATGTTGGCGGAGAACGCCGAATGAAAACACAACTACTTGTCGAAATTGAAGGCCTTGGCAGTAAAGAAAATGAACGCATTTTAGTATTGGGGGCCACGAACTTGCCATGGCAACTTGATCCTGCATTGCTTTCAAGATTTGAAAAAAAATTGTATGTTCCGCTTCCGGATAAAGCAGCAAGATCGGCCATATTTAAGATACACCTTGAAGGAATCGATTTAGATCCAAGTGTGGATTTAGATGAACTGGCAGATTTAACTGAAGGATATTCAGGGCGAGACATAAGCATATTATGTCGAGAAGCAGCTATGGCACCCATTCGTGAATTAGCAAAATCAGGTGCAATAGATAGCACGGAAGAAATTTATGTGAGACCAGTTACTCGTGATGATTTCATAAATGCGCTCGAGAAAATTAAGCCTTCAGCATCTCCGGAACTAATAGCAAAATATGAAAAATGGGCTGAGGAATTCTAGAGGTGAGATTTTTGGCAGAAAAAGAACGCCCAAGACCATCAAAGACAGAACCAAAGCCAAAAGAAAAATCTCATACTTCAGAGACTTTATCTTCAGGGCCAGTCAGACCATTTGAAAGCACGGAAACAATCGAACCTGCAAAAACTGAAACAACTGTAGAAATAACGACACCTAGAATTTTACCAGATTGGGGAAGCTATTCAGATGCTCCATGGATGTATTCAATTCCCGACAGAAAAGAGGATATCGAACAGTGGGCGAAAGAATGGGGCGATTTCGTATTAAGATGGGGAGCAGAAACACTCAACTATTACATAAGCGTAAGCATATTTGTAGAGAACGAACCGTTCAAGTGGCTTAGCGAGCGTGTAAAAGCATTAAGAACAATTGCGGAATATCTAATTAGAGCCGGCGTAGCTGAGTGGGTAGATAAAAGAAAAACAAGATTAAAAATAATCTGGCGTACGATAGAAGAATGGTGTGATTTGCTATATGAATGGGCATTGGAAACGGGCAGATTAGAAATTGATCTAAAAAGTATATACATACAAGAAGCAGATACACCGTTCGCTTCACTTCCAGAAGAAGACTTGAAGAAAGTCATAGAAAAGATGGTAGATAGCGGATATGCATCATGGATAGATAAAAAAATGTACGCAATAAAATTAGAAATTTAATAGGCATGAGAACGCGTTGGGAATCCATGCAAATTTCCACGCAAGCCAGGGAAGTAATATCGAATACCCGATGAATAATGACTACGGTCTGCTTTTGCAAGCCCACTTTGAACTAGGCTCTCCAATACACGCATTGCATAATCTTGTGGCCATCGAGTCCGCACCATAACTTCTTCTACAGAAGTCCAGCCTTTACTAGATGCAATACTTAAAACAAGCCCTTGGTCTTCGGATAGTTCAAGTGGAACAAGTTCCACAACTTTTACACCCGACTTTAAAGTCCGTATTCCCGGAATAAGACCTTCTTTTGCAAGATGATTGATTGTTTTGATCATATCCATGACTGTGACTCCACTATTAGGAGGTAATACACTTTCAACAGCTACAATAAGATCTGCGAGAAGAATAATGCCCTTACTTTGTTCTTTTCTCGCAATTTTCAAAATTTCAATTCCAAGTCTGTCGTAAAACTCGCTCTTACTCGATTCAATTGCCTTTTGTACAGATACTTGTTGGGTGTTCAATCCAAGCTTGATTGCTGCTAATGGAAATCGCGATATTAAATTATTACGCCGGACAAAATCTGAAAAGTTAAAATTCATTCGTGCATATTGCTCCAGATTTCGTCTTATTTCAATTAACATTGCCTCAGATTGTCGCTTGTAGGTTACAAAATCAACTAACCCTTTCTTGAAAGATTCCTCTATTTCATTCAATGTGGCAATACATGCATAGATTTCAGCCTCTATATTTAGCAAATAATTACCTCCATATACGGATAATATTATTGTCATTAATATTGATAAAATTACGTAATACTACGAAATTGTGCCAAAAATTATAAATTGCAGAAAATAAATAGATATACAAATTAGAAGATATAAATCGAGGAGAGAGAAATGTCATTTTTGCTACCTGGCGAAAAAGTTGAATTTACGAATGAATATAAATATACAAACATACATACTCTTGTCTTTACGCTTATATTGTTATTATTTGGAACATACAGCATATTGGTTAATTGGCATATCTTAGATAGATTTGGCATTGATTCTAATAGCATTAATCTATTCTATTATCTGTATCTATACACTTCACCGCCATTTAACTCAATGTTTATTGCACCATGGTTTCTTTTTGTAGTTACGCTTTTCATATTTATGTCAATGCTTGTCTTAATGGGTAGTATGAATGAAAAAGTAACAGTGTATGGTACTACGACAAGATTATTGGTAGAGCGAAAAGCAGGACGATTAGGTACAACATATGAGGATATCCCGTATATGACTGTTGAAAGCTTGGCAATTGGGAAAACACCAATAAAGATGGAACGATTCCTCAGTGGTTTAATAACCTTAATCACAACATTTCTACAACCGGATGTTATGGGACTTGGAACTTCATTAAGTGAAGCCAGTTTTATAACATTACCACTGGCAATTTTCATGATTCTACTCTCATTTCCGAAAGCGAAGTTCAGTGTTAGCATAATTACTACGGGTGGTCGTACAATCGAAATGCCGTACTCTGATGAAGAATCATTAAAGAATTTGATAGAACGTGCTAGGCAATACTTCAGACCCATTGAACCGAAAGAGGAAGCACCAACTGAAGAGTGAGGTGATTTTTATTGTCTTTAGATCGCCAATTTCAACTTGATAACGAACATATAATCACCTCAATAAAGTGTAAGAGTATAGACAGATGGATCAGAAGAGTCTCATATGCGTTATTGCTAATAGGTCTCCGTGGCGTCCTAATGGATGGTAGCCTATTCTTTATTGGATTATCGCAAAGATCTATTTATACAATAATCAGTCCAAAATCAGCTATTATTATTATATTATCGGTCATAACATTCATGCTTTCGCATACAAATTCTGCACTTATATTAACAAATAGAAGATTAGTATTAAAAACTAAGACAAGAAGTTTAGATTTCCCAAATGATTTCATCGAAGGCTTCACAGCTGGTAGAAGACGTCAGATAATGCCGCTTAGAATTCTAATAGGAATTTTATTTCTTCTTGCAGATTCACTACTCGCAACATTCTTCCTTGTAGATATAATTCTACATATTGTAATTACGCCATATACAGTCGGAGCAATTGCAGGATTCATAATTGTTCTGCTAATTGGAATCTTGATCATTAAGATGGGCATTCAAAAAGAGATCTATCTCACAATCCAAATGCGAAGCGGCGAAGAATGGAGCTTGGACGATATTTCAATCTATGAAGAAAATAAATTTGTAGATATTTTACGAAATATACGAAAAAGAGGAAACGTATCCTTCGAAATGGAATTCACGCCCACATCAATACTCTTACCAGAAGATGAAAAGGTAATCGAGCAGCCTGTAGTAAGCCGAAAAATCGCAAGACAATATGGCTTGGGACTCGCTTTCCTTTCTGTTATTCTTATGTCTTTTGTAACATACTTTTACCCAGAGATTCAACGACTACCTGAAAATCCAAGTATACAATGGTTAGTAATTATCTCATACTTTATTGTATTCATATTTATAGTCCTTTTTGCTTCTGGAGGACGTACGATTAAAGATATGATATACATCACAAATAGAAGCGTAATAATCAGTAATGAAATAGAAAAGGATAAGCAGAGCATCATAAATCCATTCGAGGTCTCATTAAGAGAAATCAACAATAATTCGATTATTGGTATTAAATGGGGTACAGATTGGGACCGAATTAAATTGGTCTTTGCAATTCTTGTATTTACAGTAGTCAATTTTATATTGATTGCGCCACCTGCAAGAATTCTTCCGTGGCAATTCCCAGCAAATCTAGTATTAATTCCGGTATTATATCTAATAGGAGCAGCTTTACCACTATGGAGAATTACACTCATTACGAGAGGAAAACGCAAAGTTTCATTCTTGGTAGGCGAAGAAGAAGATGCTGAAAAATTCGTAGCTTCATTACGACAATTCAATATCGCCAGAATAAAAGGAATTGGAAGCAGAGACTAACTCTGCATTTATTTTTTGTTTTTACTTATGTTTATGGTGTTAATCTTTCACGGTCTCGAGGCAATAATGCACACTCACGAATGTTTGGAATGTTTAATAGCTGCATTGTGAATCGTTCGATTCCGAGACCAAGCCCACCATGAGGCGGTGCTCCAAATTTAAATGGTTCCATGTAGAATTTGAAATCGTCTGGGTTTAGACCTTTCTGCTTGAATTTTTCAACCAATAGAGGGTAAATGTGAATTCTTTGACCCCCGGTGGTGACTTCCATTCCCTTGAATAATAGATCAAAACTTAATGTGTATTCTTCGTTTTCGGGGTCAGGCATGGTATATGGAGGGCGAAGTGGTGCAGGATATGAAGTCACAAAGACGAAATCAGAACCGAATTTTTCCTTGAAGATTCTCCCAAGCATGCGTTCACTTTCGGGATCGAAATCATCTCCGACACTTATCTCTTTGCCTTCGGATACAAGTAGGTCTATCGCTTCGACATATTTGACTCTTTTGAATGGAGTCTTAGGAACTTCAAAATCAACACCCAGAACTTCTAGAGATTGTGGAACTTCTTCTTTTACTTTTGATAATGCATAACTTACCATGTTTTCTTCCATTTGCATGACGTCATCGTCTGAACGGATCCAAGCCATTTCAAAATCGAAGCTTGTATATTCATTTACATGCTTCCGTGTATGATGGGACTCAGCACGAAATACTGGGCCAATTTCAAACACCCTGCCAAATCCTGCAATGACCATTAGTTGCTTGTAGAACTGAGGACTCTGTGCCAGAAATGCACGCTTGTCAAAATACTTTATTTCGAATAAGTTTGCTCCGCCTTCAGTAGCTTCGGCAACAATTTTCGGTGTGTGTATCTCAATGAAATTATTATCTTCAAGAAATCTACGCATGTATTTTACAAGAGTGCTCTGAACGTCGAAAATTGCTTTCACGCGAGGCTTTCGTAGGTCTAATATTCGATTGTCAAGACGCGTATCAAGCTCTGTATCGACTTTCTCTTCAACATCAATTGGAATGCGCTCAGCTTTGTTAAGTATCTTAAGTTCAATCGGTATGATTTCAACACCACGTTGTGCCTGCTTTGCAGCAACTACTTTTCCCTTTACAGCAATTACACTCTCAACACTAAGTTTCCCCACCTTTTCAAATACTTCGGGAGTAACTTTCTTCTTCGGAACAGTGACTTGAATCATACCACGCTCATCACGAAGCATTACGAATTTTAGCTTTCCAATATCACGAACAGAATGAACCCAACCCATAAGTATGACTTCTTTATCTACTAATTCGGTTGTAATTTTATCTGTAGTATGAGTTCTAATCCAACCATTGATCGGTTCTGTCTTATCAGCAACATAGTAGTCCAACATTTCAACACTCCTTGGGAGAACTAACTCATGCGATTATTTGGAAGTTTTTAGGTCTTTCTATGCGCATACCTGTTCAGAGTCATGATATGGCATTTTCAGATGCGGTATAGATTTTAAAAGGATAAAGATTTTCTCTCTATCAACTTCAAAATCATCGATTAATTTCAGATCCTTTAGTTTTCTAATTGCGAAATCCACCGTGCGTGGAGGTAAAAAGCTCAGTTCAATTAGCTGTTTTCTACTAAGCTTATGATAAAAGTTTAGTAGCAAAAATACAAGCTTAGCAGAAGGGGGCAAACCTTGTATTTGTTTTAACGCAAACGCGATCCCACCAAGTATTCAATGTACAATCACACCTCACTAGGTTTGTGAACTTAAAATTACTTAAATTCTTATATATTCATCGTTTGATAAAAAAGAAAGAAAAAAGACCATTGAATTTATTTGGTCTCTGAAATCGCTTTATCAAGACGCTCTACTGCTTCATCAATTTCTTCTTTTGTAATGATGTATGATGGCGTGAATCGGATTACGCTTGTTCCAGCACCGATCATCCAGAGGTGTTGCTTCTGTACTGCGTTCTTGACAATTTTATCGCGTAATTTCGGTGCAGCCTTCTTGGTCTTAGGATCTTCTACAATCTCAATTCCAAGCATAAGTCCAAGACCACGCACGTCACCGATTACTTCGTGCTTTTCTTGTAATTCCTTAAGTCTCTTAATGAAGTAATCACCCATTTTTGCAGCATTTTCAATCAGATTGTTCTTCTCAATTTCATTAATTACGAACAAAGCAAGCATGGCTGCCTTAGGTTCTGCGGAGAATGTCTCAGAATGACGCCCGGTTTTTGAAAACATAGGTTGTGGTCCAATACTTGCACCTAATGGGTATCCACCACCAATAGCTTTTGCTATAGAGATATAATCTGGAACTACACCATGATGCTCAATTGCCCACCATTTACCTGTACGGCCCATACCTGCCTGAACTTCATCATCAATCAAGAATGCATCATATTCATCAGCAATCTTACGAAGCTCCTGAATCCATTTGCTTGGCGGTACAAGAATTCCACCTTCGCCACCGAGAGGCTCTACAACAATTGCATTTATGTCGTTACCTTCATGTTCTAGACTATCCCTAAGATATTCTGCACATTCTAAATTGCATGATTCAGGATCTTGACCAAATGGACAGCGATAACAGTATGCATAGGGCGCACGTATTACATCTACACCTTGTGGAAACTTATTCTTGTGCACACTCTTACTTGCGGTAAATGCTAATGAATATCCAGTACGACCATGAAATGCAGGCTTAAATGCTACGAATTTCGTTCTGCCCTTAAGGTCCATGGCAGACTTGGCACAATTTTCAACAGCTCTACCACCACTTGTTGTGAAAACTACACCCTTATCAAAATCACCGGGAGTTATTTCTACTAATTTTTCAGCCAGCAAAGTCTGAGGAATAGCATCAAAATCCTGCCCGGGTAATTCAATTGCAAGATCCGCGATTTCCTTTTCAAATTCAATTTGAGGCTTGTATCTCAAACCTAAGGCACGAACCGCAACTCCACCTGTTAAATCCAAATATTTGTTTCCTTCCACATCATACAACCAGACACCTTCACCACGAGTATGATCAACCGTACCGTAAATCTCGCGGTCAATTGTGGTGGTTCCTAATACCTTCTTTGCTCTCTTTCTCCAATAATTGCTATCAGAAACCTTTTTCTCGTCGAGGTTCTTGGTAAACTTTTTCAAAAGTTCGATATGTTTTTGTTCCATAATGAGCACCTCTTCAAACGCGGTGTGATTAAACAAAAGATAGATACTGATAAAATTTCCTATCGAAGAAAAAGTAATACTCGAAAACAAAAATAAAGGGGGAGTGCAAAAATCGGATTTTAATCAATCAACAGAACAATTGCACCAAGAATGATTAAAATAGCACCCCAAGTCATTGCACTAGATAAACTAAATCCACCAAGAATAATTATTGCAATACCCAATATCAGTAAAATTGGCCATGATAATTTTGCACTGACTGGAAAATTGATTGCACCAGTGCTGGCTAAACAAATTAAGCCAAACAGAAGTATTAAGATCTGAAAGACCAAGTAATTAATATTGATACTTCCTCCGCCCAATGATTGAAGGATATTTAAAATCGATATAATAATTACAATTACAGATCCAATTCCGGATAATATCTTTGCGGTTCTTTTTGAACTTCCTTTCGGCATAAATTAACCTCCTCTTCAAGAAGATATAATTTTTAATTAAGTACAAACATACTACCCACATTTAAATGTGCGGGTTCCATAGGGTACATAGCAATAGCCATTCATACATATACTTGGCGTATCTTTCTGATACACACCCCGCATTGAAATACGAGGATTCTGCTTAAGCGTTATCTTACGATAGCCATTTCGGGCATATACTCGCTGTGCTCCAGCGAGAAAACAATACGCTCCAATTATTTATCCTATGAATAGTCATTAATAACCTTTTCTGCGATTCATCACCATTTGAAAAGCAATGATTTCTCGCAAAGAGTTTGTAATTTCTTAAATTCAAAATTCTTTTCTATTTTTTAAGGTGATTATGCGTTCCATATTAAGTTGACATCGACCTCATTAGAAAAAACAAAACAAACGCAACCATTACATATTTGATATTAATACACTAAATTACTTCAACACAGAATCATGGTGCTAAGTATTTTATATATTAAAGTCGAATGAAATATGGTAGTTTATGACATCTTTCTTTTCTTTATTACCATAAACTATATAATAGTCAATTAATAACAATTGTTGACCCACTCAGAATGCATTACATTTTAATTTATCCTTCATAATGACAGATATTGGCGAAAAAGATTGAAAATAGGAAACATAACTATTGTCCCACTGGCTGCGGAAAGTTTGGGAGTTCGCTCAATGGCAACCTATGTGGAAACGCCTGACATAAAAATAATATTAGACCCATCAGCATCTTTAAGCCGAAGATTTTGGTTATTACCGCACCCATTAGAATATGCAAGATTAAAAGAATCCCTAGATCGAATTTTAGAATTCGTCGAAAAAGCAGAACTACTCGTTATTTCACATTATCATTATGATCATTTCGTACCCGGATTTACGAATTATACATTCAATTTTAGCAGTGAGCAACTCGCACGAAACATTGTTCATAACAAGATCATATATGCGAAAGACAATAAGAACAACATAAACTATTCTCAGCGCAAAAGAGGATACCATTTTGAAAAAATCACGCGTTCTGAAGCGAAAGAGATTCATTGGGCAGATGGCAAAGAAATAACAATCAATTCTACAAGAATTACGTTTTCAACTCCGGTCCCACATGGAAAGGCAGGAACGCCACTCGGATTCGTAATCATGACATTAATCGAATATGAAGGACGAAAATTTGCATTTTGCCCGGATGTACAAGGACCAATAGAAAATTCAACTGCGGATATAATTTTAAGATGGAAACCAGATATTGCATATATAGGCGGACCGCCAGTTTATTTAACGAATAAAGTCTCAAAGGAAGAGCTAGAAAATGCAAGGAACAATATGATAAGGATTGTACAGAACATTCCAATAGTTATTTTTGATCATCACTTAATAAGAATTGAAACATGGAAAGAATGGGCTTCGGAAGTGTTTAACGCTGCTGCCAAGAAAGAACATAAAGTTTTGTGCGCATCAGAGGCAGGAGAAAAAGAATATTCGCCATTAGAATCCCGAAGAAAACAATTATATCAGGATTTTCCACCATCTAAGGAATTCATAAAATGGACAAAGTTAGAAAAAGAAGTGAGGAGCTTAACTCCACCACCGTTCTGATTATAGAACTTCTAACTTATTACGAATAGTTTCCCGACGCTTCTTAATTTCATCATCGGTCATTACAAAATCAGGACCGGTCTGTTCAACCATCATACTCGCACCACAAGATGCATAAAGTGCAGATTCAGAAATATTCTTTGTTCGTCCGTATTCAACTATGAATGTACCCATATATGTATCGCCAGCACCAGTGCTATCCTTAGCGAATGTCTCATAGGCGGGAATTTTGTAAAATGTTGCGCCATCATAAACAATACTACCACGCTCTGCCAGAGTAACTATAGCCACTGGAGCTCCCCAATCTACAAGAATCTCTGCGGACTTCTTAGGATCCTTTTCACCAGTAATTACAACAGATTCATGTTCATTAGGCTTGACAAAATCCACGTAATTCATTACTTTTTTCATGACTTTTCGGTCTGCGGTGCGAATAATACGACCATCTGAACCAACTTTCCGAACTAAACCTTGTGGATCCAAGAAAATCTTTGCAGTTGTAGATTCTTTAAGCCATTCAATTAGGTCCAAATCAACTTCCTGTAGGATAGGCCCAACAGCTATAAATTCGGCGTGCAGAAAATCTTCTGGAATATCCTTTCGCGTGATCTTGTTTGCAATTCCTAAGACATCAAGAGTTCGGTCGCCACTCTTGTCATAGATTAATTTAAATCCGCCAGTCTCATCAGCAGGAACTATTACGGTTTCATCAATACCGTACTTTTTCAAATCAGATAGGAATCGCTCCTTGTGGTCCTTACCCACAGAGCCAATAAGTGCAACAGGTCTTACACCTAGCTTGCTTATTGCAAGAACTGCATTTGTACTGCAGCCGGATAGAACGCGACCATCTGTTTTTAGATAGGGAGTAATGATTTCATCATATACGGGATTTCCAATTGCAACTACTTTAAACTTCATTTTCATAATAAATTACCTCGCATTTTTCTTAGTGTAGTTTAATCTCTGAATTACAGTAATGTGCGAAAGAACTCCTGCAATAACAACCAGAAGCGTTAGAGGAGATACAATATTTAAAGATACAAAGAAATTCTGAACGCTCACAGGGAAATATGATAGGACAGTCATCCATGATGCAGGATAATAATACGTAAGTAAAATGCCAGCAATCAGTAGAATTAATTTTTCCTGACGCTCAGCAATGCCCACGGTACATTTTTCAAGACCACCAACGGACTCGGCTTTCGCTCTTGTGAAACTCGCCATAATCATAGCAAATAACGTGAAATATCCCCATAACCAAGGTAGAAAACCACCAAGCATAAGACCAAGATAGAAGAACCATTCGGCGTATCGATCTAATGTGTGATCAAATACAGCACCAAACTTAGATGCCTTACCAGTAGCACGAGCAATGGCACCATCTAACATATCAACAAACGCAGTAAGAACAATAAATAATGTACCTAGTAGTAAATCACCGATATAAAAGATATATGCCGTCACAGCAGCCATGATGAGACTGAAAACAGTAATCATATTTGGAGTTATCCCAGTCTTGCCTAACACCCTGCCAACAGGCATCATGACTTTCTCATAAGTTTGCCTGAATTTTCCTAACATAAATATCGACCTTTCCAATTCTAATATCAACATATTCATGAAAAATGGGTTTTTAAATTATTCTACGCGTGTAAAATACTAAAAAAGAAAGAGAAATGGATTATAATCCATATGCCAAGTATTCATTTACACTAATTCGCTTCATTTTCTTGAATAGCATATAAGTCGGAATTGCAATTACAACTGAAACAATGAATAGCATTACGATTAAACTACCTGCCAAAATAAGGTCGCCTAGGGAAATTACAGAATTTGGAATTAGTAGAAATATTGAAACCAAGAAGCCCACACCAATTCCGGGAAGCCCAGAATCTAATGTGAGTATTAGACCTTGTGCAAGACTGATTTTTGCTATTTTCTTTGAGTTGCCTCCAATAGACCAGATAATTGATAGATCTCGAAAACTATTTGACAATGATGCAAGAGTAAATGATGATAATGAAATGACCGCAATCAACATAGCCATAAATTCCAATGGTGTAAGAAAACTCCAGATTCTATCAAGATAATCTAAATTGAACTTAACGAGCTGATTCAGGTCTTTAATTACGAACCCATTATTTTGTGCAACCTGTTGGATCTGCTGAATGACATCTTGTGAATAATATTTTAACTTCACAAGGAGGAGATTCGGACTGTTTATTCCAAGAACACTACTCCATTCGTCGTAATGCGTATAAACCACATTAGAACCATGAATCACATCAAAGACCACGCCACACATTTCAAAGTTTGCACTTCGCGCTTGTAAATGCTCAACCGTATAATCTTCAAACATTTCTGCAATTCCAGTGCCAACCATAGCAACAACAGCTTTTGTATTGGGTATGCTTTTGCCATCGATGTACCAATTTGCTACGGTTAAGGATGGATTGAAACCAATCACAAATGCATATTTTACGTGATGGTCTCCGATTAACATGTATTTATTATAATATGTATCCCAATATGGATGCGCAATTTCTTCCACACGCTCATAGCTGATAACTCGTCGGTCTATGAACGAAACCCCATTGATTGATGCGATATCTGAAATTACTTGTTCGCTGATCAGACTTGAGGAGGCAGTCCAATCTATTGATGAATAATTACCATCTACATACGAAATATTTGATGCTTGCCAATAGGAAGATACAATGGGCTCCGCACCAACTAATACAACATTTGTGCCCATTGCATTCATGACATAGCTAGAAGTAGTATTTTTAGTAACATTCCCACCAACGACAAGTACCGTAATTAAAGAGACAGTAACAACAGTAGCTACAAATACTCGACGATATGCATTTTTTCGATAATGAAGCATTCTTGATGCAATTTTGAAGGTATGTCCGAGCTTTTCAAATGCATCATTTGTGGGAGTAGTTAAATCGGGACGCATACTGATAACTGGAGGTGTATTTATTGCATCAAATACAGGTCTCTGACCAAAATAATATGCGAGGATTAGGAATATTACAATAGTGCCTATTGCAATGAGAGCCGGAAAATCAGAATATACTATTTGACCATAAAATAGGGAATTTATGTAAAAAATTGAAATACCAAAAATAACACCGAGAATCCCACCGATCAATGCAAGGATAAGGACCTGAACCATAAAGTGGTCATATATAAAATCCACAAGAGCACCGATACTTTTCAAGAGCCCAATATCCCTTGAACGGTTCATCATAAATGAAGAAGTAATGCTGGACAGTAATACCGCTCCAAGGATAAAGCTCATGATAATGACAATTGTAAGAAAATTAGAAAGAATATTATACAACGATGCATTGTAACCGATGGTAAATAAACCAACCAAATGGGCTCCAATGGTCAAACTATACAATAGAAAGAATACAGTTGTCGCTACAGCACTTGCAATTCCAAATATGGTTATGACAAATTGAATGG
Source organism: uncultured archaeon (assembly GCA_964589775.1). Classification (GTDB taxonomy): domain Archaea; phylum Asgardarchaeota; class Thorarchaeia; order Thorarchaeales; family CAZPUN01; genus CAZPUN01. The sequence goes on along the minus strand of CAZPUN010000064.1, from coordinate 21,169 downwards.
GGCGTCGAGTCATATCTTTTGCAGGAAAACTTCCACTCATTTTACATCACTATTGTTCCATCTTTCATTTCTATGTGCCGTGTAGCCATTTTTACAAGTCGTTCATCATGTGTGACTAAAACAATGGTCTTACCAGCTTCTGCTAATTCTTTGAATATATTTCCAATTAATACAGCCGTTTCAGTATCGAGATTTGCGGTAGGCTCATCTGCAAGTATGAGCGGTGGATCATTTGCTAGAGCACGCGCAATAGCAACTCGTTGTTGTTCACCAGAACTTAACTGCCACGGCATATGATTTTGACGATGGGCAAGATTTACTTTTTCCAGCAATTCAAGCGCACGACTCTTAATTTCAGATTCGGGCTTATCTACAAGTTGCATCGGAAACATAACATTCTCAAGAGCATTTAATGTGGAAATCAAATTATAGCTCTGAAATATGAAACCCGTATATGCAGCTCTGAAATGAGCACGGAATTGCTCATCATAATCCAGAATGGGAACTTCAAAAAGTTTCACGGTACCCTCATCAGGTATATCTATTGCGCCCATAATATTCAACAACGTTGTTTTCCCAGCACCAGACACACCAGTTATGACAACAAATTCTCCTTTTTCTATCTTCAAACTAACATCGCGAACTGCATACACATCTTCAGTAATGTGAGAATATGACTTTTTTATATCGATAAGTTCAACAACAGTAGTAATTTCATCAAAATCAAGATCCTCAGAACTTTTTGACATCATAATACCTCGCATGTAATTTCAGACTACAAATATAAATCAACAATTGATTATAATCCTATTGATACATGAAAAAAGAGAAGATAAAAGTATTCATGCGGTATTCAATATGAACAAGTTATTAGGAAGCGAAACCCATGATTAAGAAAGGAGTCCGTGTCTTAGGTATTGCAGAAAGTTTCATAAAGCACAAAGAACCGCATGGAATTCTTGCTGGAGTGATCATGCGCGGAGATCTTCACATCGATGGTTTTGGCTTCACAACAACGACCGTTGGAGGAAACGATGCAACAGATAAAATAATTGAAATGTTTAATGATATCGGTCGCAGGGATATTCGATACATTATGATTAGTGGCTGCGTAATTAGCTGGTTCAATGTCATAAATGTCCATAAAATAGCAGAAAGAACTGAAAGACCTACGATTTGCGTATCTTATAGACCTAGCGATGGAATTGAGAAGTATTTAAAGGAATATTTTCCGGATGATTGGCAATGGCGATTAGATTTAATAAACAAAGAACAACGCGAACGTCTGATTCTCAACAATGGATTCGATATCTTTATCGTACGAGCAGGAATCGACAAGTGGGAAACCCGAGTCCTATTGAATACTTTTGTAAAATTCGGGCGAATTCCAGAACCCATTCGAGTTTCCAGAATTCTTGCACATGATTTACTAAAGACAATAAAGAGTTCAAAACTTAATTCGGTGATAAAATGGAAAGAATGATTAGGTACTCTCACGAAGTACTCGCTTGACTTGATTTATTATGATTCCCAAAGATTCACCAGCACTGACTAGAGCTAGTAGTCTTTTGTCATCCACTTTAAAAATTATTATTCGATCCTTATCGCCTTCAATGACTATGAATTCCGTAAGCATAGAAAGGGTTTGACAGTTAGCGTAAATTGCACTTAGTACTGCAGATATTTCGGTTTCATCCTGAAAGCCTCTAGATGCCAGCGGTAATCCTTCAACAGTCAACAGGAGTGCCTGCTTAATCTTTGATACTTCACTGAAGAGTTCGCCAAGCAGGGTATTCTTTTCATATGTGGATATAGACAATAATTGACTCTGGATACTTGTAGCATACTCATTAAAATCATGAATGAACGGCTCAAGGTCATTGTCTTCAACAAGATCTTTCGTCAGAATTACAACAAGCGAAAAATCTTCCTGACGGAATAACAGATAATATTCAAAAGATGTTGCTTGGATAATTACAGATGGGTCTGCGTTAAACATTTGTGAATATGCTGTACGACCGCTATACATTAAAGCAGCAGCTACCGTTGATAGACGTGTTGGTTCAAGTTCGGACTCACGGAATGCATGAGATATTACTTCGCCTTCTTTAGTACATACTAAACAACCTTGAACTGCAGCATATGAGCTAATTATTTCATCAAGTATTGAATTTACACTTTCTAATGTTTTTTCAGCCATATGCAGTTCTCTCCTAGGACTTAGTAAAAATATAACAGTTTACATTTTTAACAGTATCGCTATTATTCAGAAAAATGTATCAGGTATAAAAAATATATGATTTCATGAAACAAAATGCATAACTACAGAAAATAGCAAAATCGAAGAGCTTATACATGAAGATTATGAAGCATTCATAAAGCAAAATCGAGTGGATAAAATTGCATGACGTGTGCGAACGAGGACTACAAGCATTCAAAGAAATAGATTACGAGACAGCAGAAAAACTACTAGGCGAGTGCATAAGACAAAATCCGAGAAATATTGCGATGCTATATAATCTGGCGGTTACAAAATTTAAACTCGGCAAAAATGATGAAGCAACAGATCTCTTACAGAAAATTGTAGAAATGGATCCATACAGGAAAAACGCATGGTGGTTACTTGCAGTCATTTATGGGCAATCTGATGATAATGAGAGATCAATTGAGGCATTCAAGCAAGCCGCAAAATTAGACCCACAAGATGCGGATATATGGTATAACATTGGAATCTCATACTATAAGAACGAAAATTACAAAGAAGCGTTAGAATCCATTGAACGCGGGTTAACATTTACACCTGACGATGCTCAATTATGGTTTTTAAAAGGACTAATTTTGGATAAAATGAATAGAACACGGGATGCCTTGAGTTCATTTGAACATGCGATAAAAATCAATAAAGATTTCGCAGAAGCATGGTTTAATAGAGGCGCAATGCTCGCAAAATTAGGAGATATTACAGGTGCAATTTTCGCCTTCGATAAAGTTATTGAATTGGACCCACACAATCCATCAGCATATGAAAATATCGGGATTATCCTACAAGAGATAGGAGAAATTGAAAAGGCACAAGAATACTTTGAAAAATACAGAGAATTAATACAAAAATAAAAGAGGCAATATCATGGGAAATAACCAAAATATTGCCAAACTTTTCTACATAACTGCTCGTGGGCATTTCTTGGGGTCAGAAACATAATCGCACGGTTTTTGCATACCCTCATAGAATTTAAATCCGTAGAGTTTGCATGTTTTACTGGCTTCATCATATTCAGGACACATGATGTTCACTCACAACATATAGCTTTGTGCGGAACTATGTTATAAGGCTATACCTCCGTACATTTAATAAAGGAGAAAACATATAGGGTCCAAAAGTTGAAATAAAAATACTCAAATGCATTTATATATGTATAATGAATCGAAAAAAATAGATGCTTGACGAACCTAATCAGATAGTTCAAGGAGCTGAGACGGAAATTGTCAATGCGATTAACAGAAAATGAGAAAAAGATAATTCAGGCACTTCTTGAATCTAAAAAGGAGATGCCTACAGACGAAATAGCCAAGAAGGTAGGGATCGAAGAATCAAAAGTCATATCTATAGTAAATGTTCTTGCTCAGAAAGGTCTTTTAAACATCAATACACTCGTCGATAATATTCTTACTCTTACGATTGAAGGCGAAGATTACGCAGAAAATGGTCTTCCTGAAATAAGATTGATTAAAGCACTCCGTAAGAAAGCCTCAGGAATCGCAATGCATAGAATCGAAAAGGCTGCAGGCATCGGAGGTCCCACTAAAGGAATTGCGCTTAGTTGGAGTAAGAAGAAGAATTGGGTGGAAATTAAAAAATCCGGAAGCGAATCAACTATTGCACTTACATTTGAAGGAAAACGCGCTCTATCAGAAAAGCCAATAGAGCAAGAACTATTAGAGCTAATTAAGGCGGGTAAAGTAAAAACCCTAAGTGATGCAAAGAAACTATTTGCAGATGCAGAAAAAGCTGTTAATATTTTAATTCAGCGAAAATTAATTATTCCAAAACAGAAGAAAACATTCTTTGTTTCAATTACTAATGAGGAACGAGCAAAAAGACTGATGAAAGTAAGAACAGATGGCATATTAGACCTAACAAGTGATATGCTAATTTCTGGCTCTTGGAAGGGAAAACCATTTGTTGAATATGATGTGGAAGCCCCTACACCGAAAGTATATTTTGGAAAGAAACATCCATATGGCGAATTTATCAAATGGCTTAAAGAAATTCTTGTAGGTATGGGATTTGAAGAGTCTAAGGGACCATTTGTTGAAACAGAATTCTGGAATTATGATGTACTATTTGTTCCCCAAGACCACGTAGCACGAGAAATGCATGATTTGTTCAGAATAAAAACTCCTGCAATGCCTGGACAAATCCCAAAGGAACTATATTATGATGTGGCTCAGGTCCATGAAAATGGTGGAAAGACCGGTAGCATTGGCTGGCAACACAAATTTAGTGAAGATGTAACCAGAAGATTAATCTTAAGATCACATACAACAGCGGTCTCTGTTAGATTCCTCTGGGAGCGAAAAACTGGACCACTAAAGATGTTTAGTATTGATAGAAACTTCAGGAGCGAAAAGCTGAGTGCTAAACATGGTCAAGAATTCAATCAATGTGAAGGTATTATAATGGATAAGAAACTGACCTTGAAGCATCTGATGGGGTATATAAGTGAGATTTGTAAAGCACTCGGACTTAAGAAATTAAAATGGAAACCAGGACAATTCCCATTCACTGAACCAAGTATCGAAGGGTTTGTCAAGCACGAAAAATTAGGCTGGATTGAAGTTGCACCCGGAGGCATCTTCAGACCGGAGGTCACACATCCGCTGGGAATAAAAGATCCAGTGTTAGCATGGGGACTCGGAGCAGATAGATTATTCATGGCTGCAGCAGATATTGCAGATATTCGAGAGCTATTCTCACGAGATTTGAATTGGCTCAGGAGAGTACCCTTGAAATTCTGAAGGAGGCACAATAATGGAAGTCGAAGTTAGCTACAAAGATTTAGTTGAACTGATTGGACGCCCAGTACATAAAGATGAATTGGAAGATCTACTGTTCTTACTAAAAGTCGAAGTTGAAAGTTGGAAAGGCGATACGATAGAATTAGAAATCAATCCAGATAGACAAGATATGATCTCAGCTGAAGGTATTGCACGTGCTTTGAAAGGATTCATGGAAATCGAAATGGGCATGCCGAAATACAAAGTGAATCCCGCAAAAGTGTCTGTAAAAGTCCATTCATCAGTAAAGGAAGTACGTCCATATATCGCAGCTGCAATACTAAGAGGAATCGAAAACTCTGATGAATTACTTAAATCATATATGCACATGCAGGAGAAACTAGCATCCACATTTGGAAAACACAGGATAAATGCAAGTATTGGTCTTTATATTTTAAAGGACATAAAATTCCCAGTCATATACACAACCGAAGAACCGAAACGCATCCAATTTGTGCCTCTGGGAATGGATAAGATAATGAATGGAAAGCAAATACTTCAATCACACCCAAAAGGTCAGGAATTCGGACATATAATTGAAAAATATGAGCGATGGCCCTTGTTGAAAGATAGCGATGGAAAAATCTTAAGCTTGCCGCCAATCATCAATAGCAATGATATTGGACAAGTTACACCCGATGTGCATGATATATTTATTGAAGTTACAGGAACTAGAAAAGAAGTTGTACAATATACATTAAATATATTTGTAGCAAATCTACTCGAACGCAGAGGAATTGGAGAAGCTATACGAATCGAATATCCGGAAGGAACTGAGACCACTCCAGATCTTACGCCTAAGAAATGGGAACTTAGTGTTCAGTACGTAAATGAGGTTACAGGATTAAATCTTTCACCACGCGAAATTGAAATTGCATTACAAAAAATGAGATTCAATGCAAAGAAAAAGAACGTCCGCTTGATTGATGTAGAAGTCCCCGCATTCCGTATGGATATATTGCACCCAATAGACCTTGTAGAAGATGTCGCTATCGGATACGGTTTTGATAATATCGAACCCGAAATGCCGCAAACATTCACAGAGGGCAAAGTACTGAAATCCACTAGACTACAAGAACGCGTAAAGGACATAATGGTTGGTGCAGGATTTCAGGAAGTTATGAGCTATATCATGACGAACAAAAAGATCTTAAATGAGAACATGCGAACAACAAATGAAGTTGTAGAAGTGGCAAATCCAAAAAGCCAAGATTTCTCAGTTCTACGAGATAGACTATTACCAATTCTGCTAGATTTCTTGTCGAAGAATGTCCATGAAGAATATCCACAAAGAGTGTTTGAAGTAGGCGATGTTGTCATCATAGACGAACAAGCTGAGACACGTACCAGAAACCTACCGCGTTTATCCGCAGTAATCGCAGAAAACAAAGTGAACTTTACAAACATAAAAACAATAACAGAAAACCTCTTTATGACATTAGGAATTTCAGAGAAAATAGCATACAAACCTGTAGAACATCCATCATTCATACCGGGACGTGTAGCAGAGATTTACTATGGTGATAGAAAAATAGGATATATCGGAGAGATACACCCAGAAGTCCTTACGAACTTCCAGATAATCATGCCAGTCGCAGGTTTTGAAATAGACCTGCTAGACGAATGGCTCTACTAATTCACAATCTCTCCTTTTTCTTTATAGGAACATCCTCAGACCTTTCGTGGGATAATGCAACAGTATTTGCTTGGTCATTCTCTTTTTGATTTCGTCGTAAGGAATTGAACCCATTATGAGCGCACTGAACAGCGTCTTAATTTCGTTATCCTGGTTTGCAAGTTTAATTATTGTGACTGGATTCTTTTCTTTACGATACAAAATATTTGCAAGATATTTACCAACAGACATATCTCGTATTATTTCATCTTTGATATATTTTGCATATTTCTTAATTTTTGAAGGATCGTTAGACTCAATTGCTTCACTAATTGCAGTTGCGGCATGAATCCCAGAAAGAATACCGTAGTATATTCCTTCACCAGTAGCAGGAGATACAAATCCAGCAGCATCCCCAACTAAAAGTAAGCGGTCTTTATAGGGCTTCTTCAAGAATCCACCGAATGGCAACATGTGTGCAGTATACTTGAGATTTTCTATTTTGATCTTCTTCATCTTTGAGAAATAATCTATGAAAGCAAACCAGCTATCGCGTATTCGCCCAGCTTTATCTAATCGCGCACCCACACCTAAGCTTAGGGTATCATATTTTGGAAAACACCAAGCATAGCCATTTTTCACAGGTCCGAAATATATTTCAATACTCACATGTTCAGGATCATTTGGATTTGCAGTTATGCGCTCAACTTCCTCCTTGCCAACTTTAAGTTCGGCTTCTATGGCTATTGCAACTTCATCTTTGTCCCAACTGTATCTAAGACCGGATAGTTTAGCAACAAGACTATTTACACCATCGGCACCAACGATATAAGATCCTTCAAATGTACCATTACTGGTTTTTATTTTATAATGATCCTGCTCATAAGTTAAACCAATAAGACGTGTTGAGCCTTTGAATTCAGCCCCAGATTCAATAGCTTTTTCAAGAAGTAAGTTATCAAATTTATTACGCATTACCAGAAATCCAGAGCTTTGATCAAGGGTGCCATCGAAGAAAATACCATCAGCATAAACTTTTATCCCAAAGCTCTCACGCTCTACAACTTGAGAAATATCGATATCTAAAATATTCTTAATACGCCCTGAAAGACCACCGCCACATGGCTTGTATCGTGGAAATTCCTGCTTATCAATAATTAATGTTGAAATTCCTTTTTTAGCTAAATTACGTGCGGCAGTTGAACCTGATGGACCTGCCCCAATAACGATTACATCAAATTTTGTTTGGCTCATAAATTCACAATATAGCAAATCAAGTATAAAAAGGTTGGGAAAAAATTAGAATTAAAACATTCCCTGGCCTATTCGCTCAATTTCAGAATTCACTTCGGTCTTTAAGAATCGAATGTCACGTGTTTTGACCTCATTCCGCTTGGGAGTCTTCATAAGAACGTTCATCCATTGATCAAATTTTACGAGAACTGGATCACTAGGAAGATACTTCATAATATCAGTTTTAGCTTGCTCCATCTTTTCCATTAATTCACCAGATGTGACCCCAAATTTCATAGCAGCAATGACTCCTCGCAAGATATCCACAACAGGTTTTGCGCGTTCGGGAGGAATCGCAAGACCTTCAGTAGGACTGCCCGGAATTGCAAATGTTTCAGTTTGTTCAGCACCCTCTACAGGAGCAGGTTTCGCACCAGATGATAAGATCTCACCTAATTTTTCTTCGATGGATTCCAACTTTTGAGCAAGATTATCTATTTTTTCATAAACTTCACTTAGATCAACAGAGCCCCCTTCACCACTGGTCTGAACTTCACCTGAAGCAACTTTGCTCTCGAGCTCTTCAATACGAGCCAAAATTTCATCTTTAAAAGCGTTCATATCAACTTTAAGTTCAGTAAATGTGCCAAACAGCTTAACAAGCCTAGCCATAGATTCATTAATATCCTTTATACTCGTTTCAATGTGTTCCAATCTTTTTAGGAAAACTTCTGCCATTTTATGCAACCCCACAATCAGTAAAGTCACTATTATTCTTTTTGTTGGAATATCCTATTAAATAATTCTAACCAAAATTAATATAGATAGAAAAGATATTAAAATAAAATAAGGTTATATAGATAAGCATATATTATAGCGCCAAGAAATGAGTTTGAGGATGCCTTTAATGATTTCGGAGTTTCCAATTATTTCAGCAAAAGTAATTATGTTAGGCGACCCAGCAACTGGAAAAACCTCAATCATCCGTAGATATTCAGAAGGAGTCTTCTCAGAAGATTATAAAATAACAATAGGCACAACATTTACAATAAAGCGAGTACAAGTGGATTCAAAATATGTAAAACTCATAATATGGGATCTTGGAGGACAGCCACACTACGGAGAAGTAAGAAAGAGATATATGGAAGGCGCAAAATTAGCAATTGTTGTATTTGACGTTACTAGTAAAATTTCATACAATAACGTAAAAAATTGGATAGAGGGATACAAAAATATTACTCCCGATGGAATGGTAGTCATAGTGGGAAATAAGATAGATCTACTAAAAGAGAGAGAAGTATCTGTTCAGGAAACATTAAGATTAAGAGATAGTTTTGGATACCCAACACTTGAAGTGAGCGCAAAAACAGGAGAAAACATAACAACTCTATTCAAGATTATAGCCACAAAAATATTAGAATCATATACAAAATCAAAGGAGCGATTAATCTAAATTGAAAATATTGCATGAAGCTACCAAAAGGCAATTGGCTGTTGGAATCATAGCTCACATATTCGTATTTATCTTTGTGCTTGTGACTTTATATGCTATAGTCGAGGTATATCCACTCATTTTTCAGATTGATATTTTATATGCCATAATTTTCGCATATGCAATTATAAACTCATTATTTCTGCTTTCTGTTCAATTGGGGTTACAAATCTCACACTTTGGAAAAATACGCAGACCACCATTCTTGCTTTCGTATTATTTTATGTTCGATGAAGATAAAGAATTAGACCGCGAGGCACTGGACCCTACAAAGAGTTCATTGGCTGTTCTAATTTTAATTTTTCTGCTGGCGGGAGGATATGTAATATTGCCATCTTTCTTCATTTATGGAACGATTTTAATAATCTCGAAAATTCCCAGAGTGAAATTTGGATTAGATATCTTCTTAGATTACCCATTAAGATTCCTACGAGTTATACCACCCCTATTCCTCACATTGATTATCTTCATTATTGTGAGTGTCATTCTTATTGAATTAAAACACAGGTAGAAAGAAAAGGTGTTACACCAATTTCTTTCTTATTATAGTATCAAGACGATCTGGACCGAATGACACTATAGATATTGGAACGCCCAAAGAATTTTCTATGAACTCAATATATTTTTTCATCTCATGGGGTAGCGATTTCTCATTTCCATTGCGTAATGCTGAAGCAAGATCGTTTGAAAATTCACTCCACCCATCTAACTCGTGATAAATTGGTTTTGCGCGTTCCCAATCAGACATTAACATTGGAGGGTATTTTACTTCTTCTCCATTAACTTCATACGCGATAGCAACTTTTATTTTATCAAGACCCCCAAGAACATCAACTTTCGTAAGGGCAATTTCAGACACACCAGAAAGCATCACAGCATATCGCCCAATCACAAGATCTAGCCAACCACAGCGACGAGGTCTTCCGGTCACCGTACCAAATTCATGTCCTTTCTTACGTATGAATTCGCCAGTCTCATCATGCAGTTCAGTAGGAAATGGACCTGCACCGACACGGGTCTGATAAGCTTTTAAAACACCAAGTACATTGCGGATATGCTTCGGGGCAATACCACTCCCAGTAGAAGAACCACCGGCAGTTGTGTTTGATGAAGTAACAAATGGATAACTACCAAAATCAATATCAAGCATGGTACCTTGAGCACCCTCAAGTAATACATTCTTTCCATTTGCAATTTGTTCATTTATATATACAGCACTATGCACAACCATAGGACGTATCTTTTGTCCGTAATCAATAAGCTGCATATATAATTCATTAAATGAAACTGAAGGTGTATCTCCTAATGCTTGTATATGAAGAGCCAGAAAATCATAGATTAATTTCAATTTTTCACGCAGAACATTTTTCTCCAACAAATCTCCGACACGTATTCCAAGTCGAGATACTTTATCCATATAAGTAGGACCAATACCTTTTCGTGTGGTTCCTACGGCAGACTTACCACGAAACTTCTCGATTAGAGCATCCATCTGCTTATGTAATGGAAGAATTACATGAGCCATTGAACTTACTTTGATATCTGGAGAAATTCCTTTTGAGTTTAATACATTGATCTCATTAAATAAAACTTCAGATCTATAACAACTCCATTACCAATTAAACAAGTCTTGCCACGAATAGAACCAGACGGAATTAAATTGAGCTTATATTTAGAATCACCAATAACTACGGTATGCCCAGCATTATTCCCACCTTGATAACGAACAATAATATCAGAACTATCCGCAAGAAAATCCACAATTTTACCTTTTCCTTCATCTCCAAATTGTAACCCTAACACTAATGAGACTGGCATTTTTATTCACCTATGTTTTCTGAAACGAGAATTAGCCAAAATGTGTTTAACTTTTTTGGAGTAGAATATAAATTTAGTAGAATTCTTGTTTTTTCGAATAGTAATCTTATTATATGAATGAGCCTAAGAAGTGAGACAGTGATAATAATGGCAGAATACGATGTGATAGTTGTAGGCGCAGGTTCAGCAGGAAGTGTCGCAGCAGCCACAGCTGCCAAATTAGGATTAAAAACTATTTTAATTGACCAAAAGGACAAGGAAACAATTGGAAAAAAGGTATGCGGCGATGAAGTTAGTAAAAGCCATTTTGATGAATCCGGAGTGAAATATCCGGAAGGAGACGAAATTGCTGGAGTCATCTCAGGAGCAATAATATATCCACCAAGCCATGAGGACCCATTAGTTTTGCATGGCTGGAAGGAATTTGCAGGATGGACTTTGAATAGACATGAGTTTGGACAACGATTATTAGCAGAAGCCATTGCGGCAGGTGCAGAGTTAAAACATTCGACAAATGTATTAGGTCCAATTATCGAAGATGGATTTGTAAAGGGTGTAATATGCAGAGACAAAAAGACAAAAGAGAAATTTGAAATTCGTGGTAAAATTGTCATAGACGCTAGTGGATTCGCATCAGTAATACGCAAGAGAGTTAACCATCCGCTGGTCGAAAAAGAAGTTGATCCAAGAGATGTCGCGATCTGTTGGAGAGATATTATAGAACTTGATAAACCTTTAGAAGATCCAGAAACCGCTATTGTTATATTAGGTGGAAAAACAGCACCAAAAGGATATGTGTGGATATTCCCGAAAGGCCCGAAGAGAGTAAATGCAGGTCTTGGAGTCCCAGGTGGCATGGGATATAATCCGCGAAAATTCTGGCAGGAATTCAAAGAAAACTATCCAATGCTAAAAGGTCAAAAAGTAATTGAGACCGGAGGTGGTTCAGTACCCGTAAGACGCCCAGTGTGGAGTCTTGTTGCCGATGGGGTCATGTTCGTCGGTGATGCTGCATTACAGGTCAATCCGATCCATGGTGGTGGAATCGGAGCCGGAATACGTGCAGCAATCATGGCAGGCGAAACGGCAAAGGAAGCCATAGATAAAGGAGATGTAAGTCATAAGGGATTATGGTCCTATAACTTGAAATTCATGCGAACAATGGGCAAACGATTAGCATCACTGGATGTATTCAGACTTTTATTGCAGGATGTATCAGATGAGGATTTGAATTTCGGACTGAAAAAGCGAATTCTTGAAGAAGAAGACTTGATGGCAGCAAATCGTGGCGATAACATAAATATGACATTAATTACCAAATTGAAACGAGCCATTAGAGGTATGCCAAAAGTCGGACTCCTACTTAAAATCAAAAAAGCAGCGAACGCCATGAACACGATAGCACATCTATATGAAAACTATCCAGAAAACCCGGAAGATTTAGAGAAATGGAAACAAAAAGTCATACAGGCCTATAAAGATTCGGGAGTTTCTCGCCTGAAATAGGAGAGAGAACATTTGATCAAAGCCATAATTTATGATTTAGATGGTACAATTGTAGATTCAATGAGCCTCCTTCGGGAGGTTTTCAAATCTCTTCTTAGAAAATTCAACATCGTTAAACCCAATGAAACTGATTTTAGTGCATATGAACAAGCCATCATAAGTGAAGGAAGAAAGGTTTTTGCGAATCCAAGCAAATATGGTTGGATTAAATTCTTATGGAACGTTGGAAAGAACCTGGGACTATCACGAATTAACAGATTAAAATTCATTAGAGCAATGAAGCAGGAATACGTAAAGCGTGAAGGAACGATTCAAACAATAGAAGGCGCAATTGAAATTGTAAGAAATTTACATGAGAAATACAAACAAGGAATCGTCACTTATGCTAAGATTAAGGGAACCACAAAACGACTAAAAAGATTTGGAATATACGATGCCTTTGATATTATACTCACCGCAGACAAGCTCGCAAAACTGAAAATTAAATCAAAACCATATCCAGACCCAATTCTTTTTGTAATCAAACAATTAGAATCGAAACCTGAAAATACAGTGGTCATAGGCGATATGGACGTTGATATCATTTCTGGAAAAAGAGCTGGCTGCACAACAGTTGGCGTGCTAACTGGAGTATCAAGTAAGAAAGATCTTGAAGCTGCTGGTGCAGATTTTGTTATCGAAAGTATCAAAAACTTTCCAGACGTACTAGCCCAGCTGGATAAAAATATTTACTGATATACTTTCCGTATTGAAATACGATGATTTTGCGTATGGATTACCTCGCGGTAGCCATTTCTCGCAACTCGCCGTATCCCAACGAAGATACAACATACTCAAGTTTTTCCGAAGACGTTTTTGGATGCGACACATACATTCAAGTCGCACCCTATAAATTCTCAAATTAGTTGATTTTTGTATGCATGCACTTATGGATTCTTATTGCGATTCAACGTCGCTTTTAAAAGCGATACATTCTTGCATAGTGTTTAGTAAGAGGGATCTCTTATGGATCCCTTATACCATCTTTCAAAATTACGAAAACAGCTTCGCCTTCAGGCAAACTCGGAGAATCTACCAAACGACAAATACGACGGTCGCCTTTTGATTTACGAAGATACAATCTAGTCTGTGGTACGTGAGCTACAACGTGACCCCCAACAGGAGATGTCGGGTCACCGAAGAATGCATCCGGCTTTGCCATAACTTGATTTGTCAGAAATACTGCCAGATTATTTATTTCGGCAGTTCTTTGAAGATTGTGCAAGTGCTTGTTTAGCTTTTGTTGTCTTGGTGCAAGCATACCACGACCGGTGTATTCAGCTCTAAAATGACTTGTAAGAGAATCGACTACGATTAATTTAATATTCTTCTCACGTGCCATTTCGGCAGCTTGGTCTGCAAGCAAAATCTGATGGTCAGAGTTATAGGCACGCGCATAAATTACGTTCTTCAAGATTTCCTTGGGATCAAGCCCAAGTGCTGTAGCCATATCAACCAAGCGTTCAGGTCTAAATGTACCTTCTGTGTCGATATAGATGACACGTCCTTCAAGACCACCACGTTCGGGAGGTAATTGAACATTTACAGACAATTGATGTGCAAGCTGGGTCTTTCCGGATCTAAATGAACCATATACCTCAGTGATGGATTGTGTTTCAATGCCACCACCAAGAAGGGCATCTAATGCTTTTGAGCCGGTAGTGATTCTACCAGCGTTTAATCTGCGTTCTAATACTACTTCCGCAGTCTCAAATCCAATATCTAACATCTCACGGGCTGCTTTGATAATTTTCTGAGCAGTTGCCTCACCAATTGAACCAGCCGCGGCTAATTCTCCTGGCGATGCCACAGCAATTGCTTCTACAGTTTTAAAACCAGCAGCTTCAAGTCTTTTCGCTATTGCAGGTCCTACACCTGGCAGTTCAGTTAAATTAATATCTGCCACGCTTTCGGTATCTGGACCCCCTACTGTTTCAGGAGGAACCAAATCATCTTCATAATACTCATCATCAGGTTCTTTGGGAATACCAGTTCCCTCCAGTACGATTAAATGTATAATCACTAATACATCTTCATAATAATACTTTCGGTTTAAGTATTTAAATACGACAGTTATCCGAAAGTATTTACTACATATCATTCACAAAGAGACTTATAAAATATTGTATCCCAATCAAATTGGGAATATTTAACGAATATAGGAAAGCATTCATTTAGTTTCATACAATAGAAAACAAGTTCGAGGAAGAGTGCCCATGACATTGTCTGTTAAAATTGCAAATGCTATATCAAAACTTTTTCCACCGCCATTAGTTGATTTCTGGATCGTTCTATTTGTATCGTTAGTACCCCCAGCCGAATTTACAATTCAACAGCCAATTTTATCCATAGCGATAGGTATTTTCTTTATGGTTATTATGCCAGGAGGTCCCCCCGCAATATTGATAAAGAAAGGCAAAGTGGATTTTGACATAAGTGAGATGGAGCGAAGAAATGTCTTATATGCAAATGCGGTTTTCTGGTATTTTGTAGCAGGCATAATATATCATTTTTGTGGAAACATAGTAATGATGAGTATTGCGATAGCTTATGGATTTGTTACACTCGGACTTTTAATAATTAATACGAAGTGGAAAATCTCAGCACATACAGCAGGCGTAGCAGGTCCAAGTACTGCATTGATCTATCTATATGGCATTCCTGCATTGATATTAGTCATCCCGATAGTTATTATGATATGGGCAAGACTAAAATTAAAAGCTCACACGCCAAGCCAAGCAATAGCAGGTGTTTTCGTATCAGTTCTAATTACACTTTGTGTATATTTTATATTATTCCCTGTTTAATATTATAATATGGGAGTAATTTAGCTACAGTAGGCTTAATAGTATATTCATACAAAACTTAGATATTAGAATATAGAGGTGGAATTTATTGACAGATCTAATCAAGTGCCCCCATTGTGGTGAATTAACGGACGCAAGTATTCCAATATGCACAAATTGTGGATTGCCAATTACTGATGAAATTGAATTATCGTCTGAACCAAAAGAAGAAGTTAAGATTGTCGAAAAAGCCACAAAGCCAGAACCTATTGCTAAAGTAGAAGCCCCTGCTAAGCCCTCAAAATCGGAAACAATAGTTCCTGTAAAAGCCTTAGAAAAAGCATTAAAAGGCGAACATAAGATCGAAGAAGAATCTACACATATGGAAGTAGTCGAATCGCCATTTACTCAAATTGATGAATCAGAATTACCGAGTGATGATGTATTAGAAGCCGCAATTGAACCGAAAACAACAGAAGCCCAAGTTAAAAAACATACAAAACAAACTACAGGTGAGGAAGATATCGAATTTGAAATTGAGGAACCAACAGAAGAAGGCGTTTCAGTTTCTGCAGTCTCAGTAACTACGACTATTACATGTCCTCGATGTGGCCATATTTATACGCCAGATAATTTCGAATATCCAACATATGTTTATGAAGCGATGGGCAAAGCAAGAGTCGAAGCTGCAAATGCATTAATAAAAGAAAAGAAGTATATTGAGGCAATTGAACTTCTTAATAAAGCAAAACGAATATATGAACACGCAAGCCATGAAGATGGAATTAAAAACACCAATGAAAAGATAACAAACGCGTATATTAGTTTAGGAGAAATCTACAGGAAAGAAGGAGAATCGCTAGTAAAGAATAAACAATATGAAGATGCGGTTCGCCAATTTGAAATTGCAAAGGATTACTATATCAAGGCAAAAGATAGCAAACGCATAAAGAATATGGAAAATAAGATCAATGAAGCATACGAGAAAGCTGCAGAGGATTACAAAAAGCGTGGTGATGCGGCAGTCAAAAGTGATGACAAGAAACTCGCGTTAGAATTATATCAAAAGGCTATAGACTGCTACTTGAAAATAAACGATACAAAGAGTATTCGAGAGATTGAAAAGAAAATTAAGAAATTGTAAAGGGGATTTATATCCAATCCCCAGTTTCTAATTTTGTAGGCAAATATTCTTCCACAAGGAATTTAAAACTATGAGCTGCAAAAGCTTGTATTTCCGCTTTCTCCTTAATTTTTAACATCAGTTTCAAGTCTTTTACCCATTCCTTGTTTTTCTGAACGAATGGCTCGTTGATCAATTCCCTAGTTCTTTTTATGTCAGCGGGCTCCATAGGAATCCGTACGGATTTCGGAATCTTAAATTCGTCCAGGTCACGACTCAGAACGCCTAAAAGTTTCAATTCCGGAGTTGCAAGAAATGGAGACTCATAACTTAGCTTCTTGCTACCGCGTATGAAAATTGAATAGATATAATGTCCATAAGGATCACTATCGACCAATGAGAATGCAGGAATTCGTAGTTCCTTTACCAAGCGTCTTAGGAAAGCTCGAGTGGCAATATCTCCAGCTCCTTTTCCAGTTAATATAATACAGGGGTACTTTTTCCAGAACTTAGCTTCTGCTAGACGCATTACAGCTGCATCTTTTTCTGCATGTAATATAAATTCTGCATCACTGTCTACAATTTCTACTTGGTCCAGGAATGGAGTAATTGACCACCCACCAGTACCCATCTTCGTAAGATCTATGAGGTCACCACCGTCTTTAATAATGACACGCCCGATTGCAGAACCGCGAGCAGATGCAACAACATGTGTACTATCACGAGTGGTCTTTAGCATAACTGCAACGTCTTCAATAATTTTGTCGCTATTCTTCTGCTCCTTGAAAAGATTTACATCACTGTAGAATACTTCTCGTTTCGTTGCGTGTAAATTATTTTCAATTAATTCATGCACAATTTCTAACACTCGAGCAGTTCTGGTAGCATCAACTACTGAGGATAAACTATGGAACGAACGTGTGGAAGTTTTTTTACCGAGCATCAAAAGATCGCGTTCCTCGTCCCAAATGATGTTATCTGCAGAACGTGAGGGAATTTCGAAATAAGGTCGTCCAGTAGTCTCAATCTGCTGTATAATTTCTTTTACGAGCTCATGAATTCTTTTGTGAATCTCATCTTTCGATAATTCCTGAACTTCGAAATATTTTTGAATGTCAACAACCTTTTTTCCGGTCTTCTTTTCTTTTTTCAATTTTGCCTTTAATGCCTTTTCTTCTTCTATATCTTTCTTGCGCATTTCTTCTTTCATTTTTCGGACAAGTGCAAGAACTCTATCCACTTGTTCCTTTTCAGCTTGTTTTTTGCTCTTAGTCTTCTTTGCTTTTGGCATTTACTACTCACCTTCTGCAGCTTCAGATACAGTCGACTTTTCTTCAGAAGTCCCAGAAATTATTGCTCCAGACTGAGAACTAGACTTAGATTCAGATTTAGATTCATCCTCAAAACCTTCAATCGCATCACGAATCTTTTGTGCCAACGCTTCGGCATCGTATTTCTTCATTTTTGGATCTGTTTTTGCAATGTTTACAATACTCTTAGCGAACAGGTCGGCATACATTGCAAGAATACCAGCTCGTTTAGCCTTACGAGTAGCATGTTGCTTTCGGGTTATATATGACCTTAAAGTACGACCAATTTGCTCAAGGGCAAGTTTTACTTCTTTGATCAGTACGTCATCTTCTGCTAATGCTTGCTTACTTTGACCTTTGAACATAACATGCGCATAAGCACCACAGACATGAATAAAAAGCATCACCGGACCTTTTGGAATTCCATTATCAAATGTATCAATTTTATAATTCTTCCAATTAACCATGGCAGTTGCTTTCCAAGTAGCACAGTCGCTATTGTCCCTAAGCTTTGGGGTTCTATTCACAAATCGCCATAACACCTGCGTTGCACTTGTCGCATTTTGAATCTTACCCCCATATGCAATTGCTGCTTCAACTGCAAATGAAAGCCCTTTACCACTCGTAGGCTTTCGAGTTACTGCTGCAACAAACTCAGGCTCGTATGTCTTTTGTATGATCTCTTCGAGTACTTCTTCACCAACTGGAACAACTGTATCAGTTGGAGGTGCCAAATAATCCTGACTTGCGAAAACACGATATAATTTCTCAACTTGCCGCTTTGATAATTCATCAGGCTTAGTTCGTCGGCTTATCAAGGGCAATCGTTCTTTCTTTAGTTCGATATTAGTTTCTTGTATAATCTTATCAGCCATGTTTGCACTTATACGTGTAAATGCCTTTCTCAAGAATGCAAATAATGTCTTATAAGGTGTTTCTCGAAGTAAGTCTTGAAACTCACCAATATTTACACTTGCAGGGTGTGCCTGTGCATATTTCGGCTCTTTTGGAAATTCTCCAACACCACGTGGATATATTGCCACCTCGCCATAAGGATCAATGAAAATAATAGTTATGTGCGCATTCATAAGAGCAGACATACGCGCATATACATCGGCATATCCACGCTTATATTGAATATTTAGATAATACAGTTGAACATAAGTTCCATGCTTAAATGGAACCCGAACTTCGGTAGGGGGAATAACATAATCTTTATCATTCTCAGTGGTCGTGAAGAATTCTGTAAAAATACCCATCTTTTCTGTAAATCTACGGCTTAGAGCAACAATAGGTTTTCCAGTTGTGTTTTGTGCATCACTAAAAGCTGAAGGCGCACCGAATCCTTGACTACCTCTTGTTTGGCGAAGTTTTTCAGATTTACTAGATGCAAGATAAATGCCGTATTTTTCAAGATCTGATTTTACCATTCCAACGCCTGAATCAAAAATTGTGAATCTATATACACGATAATCGCTACGGTCTTCATTAAATGTAAGGTCCGGAAAAACAACTTCCTCAAGCTTAATAACGACAAACGGCTCCTCTGCTTTTATTAGAGGTGAAAAGGGTTCAAGAAATTCACGGATACGACGCATTTGAGATTTCAAATCATCCTTCTCTTTCTTTGGAGATACTAGAGTCTGCTGGTTCTTATCCTTACCACGCTGAACAGTATTTTGTGCTTTCACATTTTGTTTTAAATGCTCTATTAATTGTGGATCCAGTTCTGGAGTTAGCTTTGGATTCTTTTTACGTTTCCACCATAGACTCTCGATAGCATCAAGTGCATTATCAAGGAACTCAACAACATATTGGGTATGTTTATTTAATCCCATTTCAAAACCTACTAGTTGAGTTCGCTTCCTCATGAATTTTGCAATTGTACCTTGTCTAATATCACCCGAAGAAGACGTGGTAGTAACAGTAGGTTCACTTACAGGTTCCGGAGTTGATGATACAGTCTTAGTAGTTGACTTGGTTTTACTTTTTGATGTTGACTTAGTCTTACTTTTTGATGTTGACTTAGTCATACTCTTTACAGCCTTACTCTTCTTACTCTTTTTTGATGATGCCTTTGGAGTCAAAATCCGTTTGCCACCTTACAAATTAAATCAAATAATATTCAAATACAAATGTTTAGGAATTCAGAGATATTCCCTCTAACATACGTCTATATTAAACAGTCTTAATTCTTACTTTTAAGCTTTTATGAATGTGATATTCGCTTATATATTATATAAAGATAAATATAAACCCAAATAATATCTCTTAAATATATTGAAAAAAATGATGAAAAAGTTACAGATTTTCTACACGCGCCATAATAGTAAAATACATTCATTTCTACTACAATACTAAATTGAGAAACTTGTTTTTATCGCAATTAAAGAATAATGATAAAAAATGCAAAAAATAACGTTTTTTATCAAAAAATTGCAAAGATAAGATTATAAATGGAAAAGCGCAATTATAATGTAGAAAAGATCGGACGGCGAGAAGAAAAATGTATAGTGAAATATGGGTCGGCAGAAAACCCAATACAAATGAATATGCTGTCCTTGCTGCAATTCCAAAAGACATGAAGTTGCCTGAGCATTTCAAACCGTATAAGCCAGTGGATCAAAATAGAATCGAATGGAAATCAAATTTAGTAAAAGAAGATGAAGTGGAAGACCTGATTACCTTGCTTGTGAAGGAGCTCAGGACTTCAAGGAAACAATTCATAATCCACTTTGATATCACAGACATAGAGGATGCGTAATTCAGGAAGAATCTTCCCCTGCAAGGAAATATATGCCATATGCGATAATAATAATGCTTATTCCACGTAGTATGTTTCCCATTTGGTAGAGGATTGCAGGCATAAAGAACCATGAAATAAAGTATACTATTTCTCCAATTAACATGAATAATAGAGCATACCTAATGAGATTCGTGGATTGCTTATGGACCTTCTTGTGCTTTGTGTTGGAAAACATAAATGTAAATGATAATAGACCAATAAGTATGATCTCAAAAATCATCGGCGGGACCTCCGTTTCTTTGATTTTGGTTTAGCTTTTGATACTTTTTCTTCCTTTATAGGAGGTTCTTTAGGACGTGGCTCGGGAATTCGCAGAATCGCTATGAATAACATAACAACAGTTATACTCATCAACAGAGGCGTATAGACAACTCCAATATCAT
>CAZPUN010000063.1:0-16317 GCA_964589775.1 uncultured archaeon | reverse complement strand
AGATTGCAATTGCCATCGGGCTGTACAATATTTCAAAAATCGCAGGATATGTAGATCTTCCTGCTTTCTTCGATGATTCAAATACAAAAGGTCTAAATTTAAAGGTCCATGTTGAGCGCGTAATTCGTCTGCCATCTCTTGAAACTATTCTGAAAGGTCCACAGCCGAATGTAGTATATGCATCTCCCGAGCGTGGTCCGGACCTCATCATATTCACGGAAGATAAGCGAGTGGTTTTGCTTGAGAGCAAGAACTGGCGTCGAAGCTTGTTTGAAAGCGAAGCTGAGAAAATCTTTGAGAAACTAATTAGTTATGGAGACTTGTTCGAAGGATATTCTCCTATTTATGTTCTTGCTGCGTTAGAGAAACAAACTGAGAAAGTAAGACAACAAGCGGAAAAGAGGGGAATATATCTCATCAGTGGTGAGAATCTAAAACGGATAATCGGCGAGAAAATGTATAAGCTATTTGCGGACATTCGCGAGAATACTAAGAAAACGCGAATCATCATTACAGAAATTTAACGAGCATCAGTTTATCAAGTAATACACAGCTGGAGGCAGCCACTCCAGTAAGATCTTCATGGTTTTCGAAGAATCAAGATATACGGCTTGTCAAAAGATTTCCATATATAGATATAAGTCTTAATTGACACAAAAATACTTAGTTTTCAAATCTATCAAGGACTATATTCAACACTATTACTATCGGTTCATATTTCTAATCACGAATTGCTTCATTCTTATCACAAAGAAGGTCCATATAATTCTAAAGCAAAATTTGCCAATTCGAGCCATTGCTGGCTGTAAAGTTAAGTTAAATTGATTTTGTTATGATAAAAACTAAACTAAATCGAACCACATATTTTAAGAACAAATTCAAGATTCTTGAATTGCTATTTGATCTAAGATATCCTGAATCCACGTCTCGATTTCTTCTTTTTGTGAATTATCAAGCTTACGTATCCAGCCACGAAATCGTCCCACAGGCTCAATTATAGTCCCTGAGATTTTTTCTATCAAGGGAGCTATATACTTTCGTTTAACATATCCATCAAATCGCTTAGATTTATTTGCCCAACCAAGTATGAAGAGAGCAATTTTCTTATTTTTCAGATCACTTTTATGTGATTCAAGAAATGTTAGTATCGACTTCATGGGTTTCTCATAATATATAGGAGTCCCAATTACGATCAAGTCAAAATTTTGATTCTGAAATTCTGCAGGTCTAAATGTTTCTACGTGAATTCCCATATTGCTTAGAAACTCACTAAGCCATAGTACCATTTGGTGCGTAGCTTTGTTTTCCCGTTTTGTATCCCAAACAATTGCAACGTTCATTGAAAATTCCTCATCAAAGCCAATAAAAATCAATATTAGCAAGGTCTATGTTTTAAATATTAGCAGCATCTTAAATAAATTATTGGGATGTAATAAAAAAATAAAAAATGAGATTTTAAAGATTCAAGAGTTTTGACAACGAGATCGATTTAGATATTTCTCGATATTTTTTGGCGAATTCTTTTGCTGCAGATTTATCGACACCCATAGTGATCAGTTTCTGTTCAAAAATTTTGGAAGCTCTCTTAGCTTTCTTTTTGCCCTTCTGAATTTGCCATAAACTCTTGATTGTAATTTTTGAGAGATTTACTGCAGAGACTAGTACAATTTTAAGAGCTTCCATTTATCTAAACCACCTTAGTTTAATTTGTAGCATTGTCGTTCTGAGTTTTATCTTTAGGCTCTTTATGATGTGATTTCTTGCCACCATGACCACTTTTTTGAGCTTCACTCAGTAAATCACCTAAATCGCTTGGAATTAATGCAATATACTTATTTACAATTTCCCGAATCATATCTTCAGGAAGACCTTGTTCCTTTAGTTTAGAATATAGAGTTCCGATAGATATTGCAAGATTTGTTGCTGACTTTTCATTGAAGATAGACTCAAATAGACTTGAAATCAATTGGGGAATTGAATCTGATACTGCAGTGAGAATTTCTCGAATCTCTTCAGCATCAGTCATTTTCTTATCTTTTCTATGACTTGTCTCAGCCATTCATTTCACCTCACATAATATATTGTCTGAGCACTGCATTTGGGATTTCTGGAAACTTTTGACCAGATAAATGACCAGAAACATTGTAAGTGTGCCCAGAAAATGTTTAGATTTCTTCTAAACTGCCAATCGATAATATTTTGCTTTTTCATCTTCATATGCAATTTCAATAATTCCCATAGATATCAACTTTTTAATTCGTTCTCGAATTATTCTACGAGATGCAGTTCCACGTGCCATACGAACATATCGAGTAAGTTGACTGATATTCAAAGCTCCATATTGTTCAAGTGATTTTATGATTTCTAAAGAAATAGGATCTGATTTTAACTCGGGATATTCATCCTCGATGTAAGCAACACTCCGCAACTTTTCAATTGCGCCTAACACAGACTCATAAAATTTGAATCCTCTCTGTAGTATTTTCGCAGATCTTGAGAATTCTTGTAATTGTGGTAAAATTTCAGAAAGAATGCTCTCAATTTTGTTAAGGCGTTGTGATACTGATTTTAACTCTGATTTTATCTCTTCTATTGTTTTCTCATTGTTTGAAAGGTAATTCTCAGTAGAATTTGCCATTTATGCACATTCTCCACGAAATATTTCATATAATTTATGGGCTCGGGTATTTAAATTACTATACATTATGTTTTATAACATATTATTTATTTTAAATATAAATCCGAAATATTATCGATTAACTCTTCTCAAACATGAAAATGTTCACAAGATTATATATATCGTACCATACGTGCTTGATTATATAGAAATTTACGCACCGTGTCAAAATATGTTATTTTTTCATCTAAAATACAAAAATATTTTGGATTTTTTCTTTTCTTTAATAAAAATTTTTGAACATATACCAACAAAATCAAACAAAAAACCATCAACAATATTGCATAAGACAAATGGCTTTTATTTTGGTTTTAATTCCATATGCGTAGGGGTTTCAAATGACTGATGAAAACGTCTGGGATCTTACGGTTCTCGTTGAGAAAGAAGATCCGAAATGGATAAAGTCAGCCATCGACAAGGCTGTCGAAAAGGCAAAAGAATTTAATTCTAAATACAAGGGAAAGGTCAAAGAAGCCACAGCTGAATTTTTGTTAACTATATTGAAAGAATCAGATCAGATGCAATTAGAGTATGAGAATCCATTTTTGTATTCTCATTTCAGATATGCTGCAAATCAAACTGATCCAGTGGGTAAAGACCTTCATGATTATGCAAGTAATGCCATGATGAAAATAGGACAACTAACAACTTTCTTTGAACTTGAACTTGGAGAGTTGCTCAAAACAAATCCAAAAATCATAGAAGACCCAGTACTTTCTGAGTACAAGCATTATTTAGAGAAAATAGCAAAGCAAGTACCATATCAACTGAGTGAAGTTGAAGAGCAACTCATTATTGAAAAGGACAGATTCGGTATAGATGCATGGTCTCAATTGCAGTCTCAATGGCTTGCAACACGAACATTTGAGATTGAAATTGATGGAGAAAAGAAAGTTCTGCCATATGGGGAAATTATAGGTTATTACATGCATCCAGACAGAGACTTAAGAAAACGTGCGTACAGTACTGTCTACAAAAAGTTAGGTGAAGATCATATTATATGGTCCTCAGCACTTCGCTCAGTCTGTTCAGACCACATGATGCAAGTAAAGCGTCGAGGATATCCATCACCGATGTTTCCAAGTCTATTGGCAAATGATGTTGATCAAGAAACCATCGATAGCCTCATCAAGACAATTCTCGATAACGTAGGATTTTATCGCAAATATTTGAAATTAAAGGCAAAACTCTTAGGCCTTAAGAAACTCGGAAATTGGGACATAGTCGCACCATTACCCGATTCTGAAATCACATTTGATTGGAAGAAAGCTCGAGAATTTGTAGAGAACGCATATGCAAGCTTCGATGAAGAATTCGGCAAATGGATTAAAGAAATGTTTGAAAAGCGTCACATTGATGGAGCAGTTCGTGTCGGTAAGGAATCAGGTGCATGGTGCGCACCATGGTTGTCTGGTAAGAGTGCATGGATTCTTCTTAGCTTCACAGGAAAACTTGGAGATGTATATACTCTTGCTCATGAAAACGGACATGCTATGCATGACTATTTGATGTCAAGAAATCAGGTACCAACTAACTGTGAACCAGGTGCATGTATTGCTGAAACCGGCTCGATCACAGGTGAGTTACTGCTTACAGATCTGCTTCTCGCAAACGCTAAAGACGATAAAGAAAAAGTAGCCATTTTATGTCATGTACTCGACGAATTTGGCATGGCTGCTTTCCAAGTTTCTGCAAGAGTTCTATTTGAACAGAGTCTTTATGATGCTATTGCAAAAGGAGAATTCCTCGACGGCGAAAAGATATCTGAACTATGGGTCAAAGCAAGAGATACAATCTATGGCGATGCTGTTGAATGGTTACCGGAAATGAAATGGGAATGGACAATGAAAATGCATTATTACATTCCACGATTCAGATTCTACAATTATCCCTATGTATATGCTCAATTATTCGTATTTGCACTATATCAGAAATATAAAGAAGAAGGCAAAGAATTCGTTCCAAAACTCAAGAAAATTCTCGCAGCAGGCAGCTCGAAATCACCAAGAGATCTCGCTCTTGAAATTGGATTTGATGTGGCAGACCCTAACTTTTGGAAAGCTGGCATTAAGCAAGCAGAATCACTTCTAAAAGAACTTGAGAAACTCACGAAATAGAGTTTTCGTTTCTTTTTCTCTTTTTATCACTCAAAATTCAATTTAGTATATGTATTTATCAGTTAATATTTTTCATGTTCATATTTAATTTTCTCAAATCATTTATAGATTTTTAAAAAAACGAACAAAAGTTAACGTGAAATCTTATATTGCGGTAATTAGATAAAATATAATTGTCGACAAAACAAAAAGGAATGTGAAAAAATTTGGCGACAGAATTCGAAATGCAAATAGTTACGATTTTGCACTTTATAGCAATAGGAATGTTATCATTCGCATCATATAAATCATTTCGGGTATATTTCGAGAAGCGATATATCTCAATTTTACTATATGCCAGTTCGTTCATGGTAACTGCGATTTTAATATCTATAATGACAATTGACATGTTTGGAGATTTCACAATTACAATTGAAGGAGAAATTGAATGGATCACGACTATTACGAATTCCTTCTTGATCCCTCTTGGAGTAATGTTGTGGTACCTTGCGGTTACATATTCTAAACAGACTACTTTGGATATTCGACACTACCTGTTATTCATACTTATTGGAGCATCAATCATGTTTCCGTATCTTAAATATACAATCATTGAAAAGATTATGTATGTCTTTGAAGTTCTTGCACTCCTACTTGCACTGTCTGAAATCTCATATTACATAATAAGAATGATTAGAATAACAAAATTAAGCAAACCAGAGGAAGTAAAATCGTTATACATGTTTATGGGTGGTACAATTCTATTCTTTCTAAGTGGCGCGTGGGGACTTGGTTCAAATCTAATTCATCTTCCATACTTAGTAAGGTTTTCATGGCTGATTCTGAATGCTCTTGGTGTTTTACTCGTTGCCTTTGCGATTTCAAAGAACTATCGAGTTTTATATATAAGCTCAGCAAGACCTCTAACATTGATTATTTTGAAAAGTGACAGTACAACAATTTATACTCATGAATTTGAAAAAGTTTCGAGCGAACTCGATCCAATTTTAGTTTCAGGTGCAATTTCTGGCATTATATCACTTCTTTCAGAGATTATGCATACAAAAACAGGATTAAACCGAATTGACTATGAAGAGAATAAGATCCTTCTGGAATATGGGGAATCTATTATTGGAATATTAATAACATTTGAGGAATCCTTGGTATTACGACATAATCTGAGACGCCTCATAAAGAACATTGAGACTGAATATAAATCCGAGATTGAATCCGATAAATTATCATCAGTCTTCACACAAAATATCAATAATTTACTAGTTAAGATCTTTTGAGCGCTCATTTTCTTCTTTTTTTATATTTATCTTGTTATAATTCTTATTTACTGTTTCTTTAGCATTTATATTTCCAATTTCAAATTCAGCTTCTTCACGACTCAATCGTTGACTTTCATAAAGAGTACTTCCTCCACTGACCAAATATGCAATTGCTATAGAAATTGCCAACGGAATCGCCATGGTTAACGTAGATGTCAGTTCGAGTATCAAAATAGTAGATGCAACAGGTGTTTTCGTAGTAGCTGCAAGAACGGACCCCATTCCAAGAACAACAAACGCATCTATGTACTCAGGAGCCATAAACTGCCCAAAAATTGCTCCAAAACATGCTCCAACAAATAATGCAGGTGCCATAACTCCACCACTAACACTTCCTGCAACGCTAGAACCGGAGGCGATTAATTTTGTGATCATGAGAATTAGAAGAATAATTATCGGGTATGAATTAGTAGCGATATAGTTTATTGAAGAGAAGCCAAGACCCGCAATAGTAAGTTCTGCAGGTGCAATTAAAACAGTTAGAAAAATCATTAATGATGCGATAGATATACCAATTAATGGGTCATATTGGTCTGGAATATGTGTTCGGAAATACTTTCGAAGCACCATAAATACCATAGAGAATAAAACTCCAAGACCTCCCGCGAGGAATGCGAAAAGCACAATTTTCGGCAACAGATCTACTTCTATTATCATTTCAGCTTCAAATGCAAATATCTTCTGCGTTCCATAAAACAATATAAAAACAAAATAGGAAACAATAGAAGATATAATCATAGGAATATAATAGATTTGTAATGCATCTCGCTTGAATGGAACTTCTGTGGCAAACAACGCACCGCCCAAAGGAGCTTTATAAATAGCAGACGTGCAGGCAGCCGCACCCATCATTAAAAATACTCGACGCCTTGCTTGGGTTGTTTGTTTGAAGTGCTTGCTGAGTGTTACACCCATAGCTCCACCCATAAGTATGGCGGGGCCTTCACGACCTACAGGACATCCAGATCCAATTGAACAAACTGTAGCTACAAGCTTTGTAAGCCCGGTTCTTGCATGTAATTCCTCGGGATTATGAATCGCTTCAATAGCTTTTGATACACCGCTACCTTGTATTTCAGTATAGCCCTTGTAAATAAAAAGACTGGATACTAGACCTCCGAAAAGTGGTGTAATAAATTGAGGAAATGCAGAAAAAAAGGTAGTTGTAAGATTTAGCAATGCTTCGAATGCTACCATGAGAAGCCCACAACTGATGCCTATAAGAACCGCCGTTGGTACCCATAAACGATAGAAAATTCTATATTCTCTAAAATGCATAGCACGTTTTACCAAATTAATTAGTGAATCTGTAATTGTGGGCTTATCGGTCAGATCGGACCCTCCGGTTCTATACTTTATAGAATTCTTCAAGATCTATGAGCTTCTTGCCAGTCATTTTTTCAACAGCAAAAATTGCTGAGCTCACAACACCATCTACCCCAGTACTCAATTCATATGCAGAATCACCGGCAAGATACAGACCTTCAATAGGCGTTTCCGGACCGAACCGTTTCTCATGATACCAATCAACTGTTCGCCCAATACCATCTACAATTGGAAAATAGACGGTTTTACTCCACTCGAAATCCTTTTCGAAATCAAAATCTGGAAATATTTCTTCCATGTCTTTTATCATTCGTTTTTTCAGTCCCTCGGGATGGTCCATATCGGCTCTGCTAGGCATAACAGCAAAGCTTACGACATACCGGTTTTCAGGAGCCTGTTTCATCTGCTTGCCAACTTCATATACAAGATAATAAGAATCTACATGACTAACTTCACTTTTTGGAATCAATACCCATGTTCCAATTGGCTTATCCCGTAGAGGTCTTTTTGCACCACCAATAATCAAAAACAGATCTGTTGCTTCTTCTTTGCCTTCTTCAAGACGTTCCTTGAAATCCGATGGGAGTTCATCATTATCAATTAGATTTAATAGAAAATATGCAGGGGCCGTGAATAAAACTCTCTTCGTTTCTATAGTCTCATCATCTATCTTAACACCCACAACTTTTCCATCTTTTACAATGATCTCTTTTACGTTTGTATTTAGACGAACTTCATTATTGTTATTATCAATTACTCTTCTAAATGCACGAGCAATTTCGCCCACTCCACCTTCTGCACCAAATAACGGCGTTTTATATGCCTTGACACCCTTCTGGAACGTTTTCATACAAAGAATGAGGTCACCTGCAGAATTTCTATTCACATCCGTCAATGTTTGATAGCCCGCTGCAAAGCCATCTGTAAAGAGCTCGCGGCCATAATCATCGAAATCGAACTCATCGTAAAGTTCTCTAAGTGACCTATAAGCCCATTTTTCCATTACTTCCTTATATGATACTTTGCTAACAAATCTCAGAAATTTGTTTAATTTTAACTTAGAGGTTAACGGAATAAAAGGATATGCTTTTAACTGTTCAAAAAAGCCTACTGGAGGTTTGTGAAATCCCTTATATCGATAAAAATAAGGCATGTCTATCAATTTCATGTAAAAATAGTCCGTAGCTCCAGTCAATTTAGCTGCATACTCAATATAACTATTCGATGCAAAAACATGATGCCCAAAATCTAATTTGTATTCATTCGTATCTGCCCAATTCCATTCCTTGGCAGTTCTGGTTGCAGCACGACCACCAACATAACTATTGCGTTCGAGAACAACAATATCATGTTCCTTAGACAATAGAGCACCAGCACTCAAACCTGCAAAGCCTGCTCCAATAATAACTACATCAAACAATTTAGTCGCTCTCCTAGACTAAAACATAATCTAAATTCAATAAGCGATTTACGAACTTAAAACTTTTATCTATCTATAATATTAAAATCATAAATATAGTAAATGAGTTATAATAAATCCAAAATATCAGACAATGTATTTGTTTTTTTAACGTATTGCATTATACGTTTATTTCGTCTCTTGATATCAATTAAAATGGGATCATTATTTGTAGAAAATTTTGATAATAGTTTTATGTATATATATTTTTTCTCACCATGACTATAGACACTCAATCTATTTTTTGATATGCTTCCAGATTTACTATATCCCATAGTTTCTCCAATTTTTAACCATCTATTCGCAATATAAGATCGTCCATCAAATCGATTTTTGACAATAAATGATTCGATAGCAACTAAAGGATTATCATAGCGTTTTATCCAATCATGCTGTAAAACCTTTGAAAATTTTGATAAAACGAATGAAGCTAAATTATGCCAGTGCCCAAGAATTAAAAATCGCCAGTTATTTGCTACATATTTGAGATATTTGTCACGCTCTCGCCGTTGTAGTTCGTGAATGCCTAACAGAAAATCTCTAGGCGAACATGAATAAGTTGCACTACCTGCAGAAATACAGCCAAGGATAGGCAAAAAGAAATCTCTTTTCTCTTTGGTACTTTTTATATTATTTTTTTCAAATAACCATCTAAATCTCAAGAGGGCTCCAATTTGTGATTTTGAAATATCACTAATATTAAACTCGGAAAAATCTTCAACTTTTCTGAAATTTAAAAACTCATTTAATTCTCGGGTTGTATATTGATTTATGTATTCATGAAATTCATGATGCGCATCATTTTCGGAAGAAAATTCTGGTAGCTTAGAACAATCACAAATAAAGTATCTAATATAACGCCCCACAGTTCCCGTATATCCAAGGTAATGGTACTTCGCAACGACTTTATTCCATAAGGATTTTGCTTTTGTCGATTCAGCTCTAATTAACATTATTTTTGAAAAATCTATTGGATAATGTCTTGATGTAATATCATCACTAAATGCAGCACCTTGAGCTATCACAGAGTGAAATATTTGGGCTACTGTGAAATGATTCTTTTTTTTATGGTCCATATGCATGATTTATCACGTTGCTTATCAATTTTTTTGTTTTAATAGCGATGTGCATTAAAATGTCTAAACTCTTCGATGTTAGTGAATACATGCATGAAAAGTGGAGTACCCGAAAATGATAATGGTGAAACGGGTCCAAAGAACATAAATGGAAACTTTGTATTATTTGTGTTTTTAGGATCAATAAAGGAGGATCGGTAGAAATCTATAGTTTTGGGGTCCGGTAGAATATCTTTTAACTTAGCTAAATCTGCACCAACCAATCCGTATCCTATGAAGTAAATTCGAAGTTGTGACAGAATGTCTCTATCGAGGGAACTAATATTCTGAGTTATCAGCATATATCCAATTCCATATTTACGATGAGTTTTCACCCCATTTATAATATGTTGCCTTAAGATTGCAATTTCCTCTTGTTCAGCCCGTGGCGAAAGGAACTTTTGCGCCTCATCCATAACAACTAATGCATTAGAGCGTATATCTTTTTCGTAATTTTCTTGAGCTATTCTATCAATCCAACGAATAATACGACCTAAATAAATTGTTTTAATATCTTCATCGTTTTGTATTCCTTTGACGGTTTTACTTATGTTTATTATAATGAATGAAGGCTCTGAATTTGTAATTTTATATGCAATATCTCTAACACTATATTTTTTTGTACCATGGGGTTTCATTTTAGTAAAGAGTGATAAAATAGGGTCCCAATATTTTGTTCTCAAATCCTCATAAAGATTTTTGTTATCTCTGATATCTTTAATTAAATTAATTACGCGCTCTTGCGATGTTTTTGTTGAATATATCTTGCCAATAATATTATCATTTAATAGATATTCTAGGAAATTCCATAATAGTGTGGAAGGCCCTGTACTTAATTTAATATCATAGAGCCGAATATACTTTTGTAATTCTTCAATTGCATATTGTTGATTTATTGGATGTTTAATACCAAGTTGTCTATAGAATCCGATTTTATTTAGTAACAATGGAAATAGGTCCTTCTTTTCAAGATATAGATCAGTACTTGCATCAATAATTAGGGGTTCACGACCCATCTTAGAAAGTTCTGCATGCCAATCAAAACCGAAATCTAAGTTTTTACTAAACTGACCTTGAGGATCAATAATAAGAATTGACATATTTTTATTTAATGCATATGCAAGCAAAATATATGCCGACAGAACACTTTTTCCAGAACCAGTTTTTCCAAATACACCGATATGATAAGCTTCACCTGCAGCGTGAGGATCTTTTGGATCACGACCAAAATGCTTGAACCAAGTAGGCATAGCAACTTGAGTTTCAAAAATGTATCCAAGATATACTAAGAGATCCTTATAAGGGTTTAAAAGGTGGTCCAATAATTCATTTGAAACAATATATAGTGGAGTACTTGTTGTTGGAGAAGTTCCCAATAAAGATAATTTAATATTTCCATTTCCATCTTCGAGAAATGAAGATTGTACAGTCAATATTGCGGTTTTAATGTCTGACGTAATACTCAAATTATTGAGACGCCCAATACGCTTAACCATAGGTCGAAAATTCATATCTTCATGCCATCGGTTTCGTGTTTCCATACTTGTTAATTGACCAATGACATACATCTTTGAGTTGTCCTGTTTTTGATTATAGTAAACTAATTGCCCTAGTAATTTCTTGTTAAAACACGATTCTAAGATATCGACCGTAACACTTATAGTCGATGATGGCGAAGTTATTACTCCTATTTTGTCTTTTGCAAATTTATCAATATTACTATTTTCATTTCCTGTATTATTTTCAGTTTCTGTATTCATAAATTGTTCTAAGCTAAGCGATACGATTTTTTTCCTTTTTTTCTCATTTGTGCTTATCATTAGATATGCCCTCCTTATTCACTCCGATATGATTCAAAAAACATAATGGGATCCTTAATCTTATTATTTTGAACTATTGACTTTGCAGCTTCTTTTAACGCGGATAATCCTTGCGATACACTTTTTGCCATTATGTCCGCAAGATATAATGGAAACGGCTCGATCATTTCTGCAGATATAATCTCTGATTTTATACATTGAAATAAATCATCCAATTTTGATTGAGATTTTGCAATGTGGGCGGGTATTTCAATTTTTAAAGCAGGTGTCCAGGGTCTAGGTTTAAAATATGATACATACAATTCATCAGGTAATCGAGACAAAAATGATTTCAATTCATCAATATCCGTGTATTTCGTAAATAAATTACCAGTAAGGTTTATGTGTGCATTGGAAAGTAATTCGTTTTCTTCAGGAAAGCTCGATAACAAAACCGGTTTCGTATATTCATTTTCCTTTAATATCAACGAGAATAAAGCTCGATCATCAAGGTATATATCCTGATTTTCAAGATATGTATTTGAAAAATTATGTGATGAATCATATTTTTGGATCGCCACGACATTCTTTTCTGTAAAAATTTGTTCTAAGAACCTGGTTATATTCTTATTTTCAAAAATCTTCTCCAGTCTAATTAAAACATCAGGATTTTGAATTGTTGCGATAGAGTTAAAACCAATTATTGGTGTAATGAATCGCCCATCTAGTAGAACATAGTCTGCTTTTGATTCTATTGCGAGTTCTAATTCGAATAAATGCATGATACCTTTGGTAACCCGTACAATGATATCAGAACCATAATGTGGGATTATATCTTTCCATGATTTAAATTTTATAGAATCTGTTTTTTTATGTGATTGTATCCCTTCTATTGCTATTGCGCTAACAATACCAATATCAAATAATAAAAGGTGTTCATGGGCTCTGCCTCCATCGATTCCAATTGTTATGAATTTCTTTTCTGGTTTTTTTGGCTGAAATTTCTTAATCAAGGAAGCATTCTTAAGAATTTTTTTAATCGTATTCTGCGATTTTATATATTTTTCATAAATAGTAGTAATAGATTTTGCTGTACTATTTGCATCATTTATGATGTCTGCTAGAAAATCATCAGGTAAATATATATTTTGCCCAGAATCTCGCCCTATCATTGTAATTACCTTTTCTAATATTAGATTTTTTTCATCTTACTTAAAAAGATTTCTCAAAATTTTGAATATCTTATCTAAATTATAGATGAAATTTCTAATTTTGAAAATTGGAAATAAAATTAATAATAGAATCTAACTGGCTGTTGCTTGATAATTTTTGAGTATATCTTCAATTTTCATCGGATTTGTGTTCTGAACTACTTTTAGAATATTTCTAAAAACATGCTTTGTGATTTCAGCTTCAGTTGGAGAGACCATGCCCATTTCAACATAAGGGTCAATATCAGATTCATCAGAAGCATCAATACGCCCATCGGGATATATGGATATTTCCAATATCAAATACTTGTAATATACAATCTTATTTTTGATCTTTGGTTTCGTACAGAATTCAATTGTCCAATGATCAACACTACCGTCTGTCTTATTAATTCGAGATATTACGAAATTAGCATTTGAATTGATGAAGAATACACCTTCATAATACTTTATAGTTCCTTTTTGAGCCAGAGGAAGTCGCATTCCCAATTTAATCCAATCTTTCCCGTCCTCTATTAAGCCATAGTTATATACAATTATTTTTTCAACTACGGGATTCTCCACTAATACAGATACTCTATTCATTCCTTCCATCGCACGCAAGACCTTATATTTGGTATCTAAATAATTTATTTTTATCACTTATAAATGCAATGGTAAATTTTTCCACATGAACTAAAAAATTAGTAATTTCTTTTCTCAATCAAAAAAATCATAATGTTTTTCCAATCGGCCACAATATTAATTGTGAAAGTTTATGGAAATATCTTCCTATGTTTGTCATGTATGAAAAAGATTTACCCACAATATATTTGTAGTGCTATTTGTATTATTCAAAAATCAAATCATTGGAGTAATTTTAACTGATAATTTAAATAACGGAGATTAAGTGCCATACATAGCAAGGAGTTTCTTTCTATAAATCTTAAGGTCGTGAATATTTCTTGAAACCCATGGATAATCGTAGGGATTTTTGCTTAAATAATCAATAAGAGAATCAATATTGTGTATAATACATTCCAAAGATGATAATGACATATCTGTATCAAGGGCAATCTTGGCTATATCCATGTACCACCATGCCATAATATAGCTCCAGTTGTCAGAAACTTCATTGTTTAATCCTTCTTCAATTATTTCCGCGAAATATCTTTTCATATCTGTCATATTCTTTGTCCATAGCCATCGAGGCCATACTAGAACTCTTGCATCGCTTGAACCGGAATACATAAATCGCTCTTCCACTGCCACGGATAAAACCGGAGCCAAATGTCCAACAAGAGTTGCGATTTGATCACATGAATTCTTCAGTAATACGTGTATTGTATTATCACGTAAGCCTGAATAAATAAATTGCTCATCAACAGTTAATGCCCAGACTTCGTCGGGAAAATGATGTGTTGCTTCATGTTTCCATGTATCCTTCTCCCAAATCTGAACGGTTTTATCGCAGCCTCCAGAGTAGATAAACTTTTCATCTACAGCTATTGTTCGAATCATATCAGTATGGTCCCTAAGCATGATTACAGGTGTCCATTGTTTTTTCTTCCAAACAATTACCATAGTGTCATCTGCGCCAGAGTATATGTAGAGACCATCAGCAGCTACGGTTCGAATCCACTCTGAATGCCCTTCAAGTGTAGCTACAAGCTTCCATGTACCCTTTTCCCATATACGTAATACTTTATCGTAAGAGCCTGTGTAGATGAACTGGTCGTCTATTGCCACACCCCAAACAGGACTTGAATGCCCTTTGAGTACAATTACTGGTTTCCATGTCTTCTTCTCCCAAACACGGACTGTTTTATCCCATGAACCAGTATAGATGAATTTTTCATCCACAGCTACTTTTAAAATCCAATTTAAATGCCCTTCAAGTGTAGCTACTGGCTTCCATGATTTTTTATCCCAAATATGTACTTTATTATCATCCGAACCAAAATAAATATACAAATCATCTATGGCTATTGTGCGAATCCAATCCGAATTACCTTCAAGAAGCGATACCTGTTCCCATGTACCCTTCTCCCATATGCGGACAGTATTGTCCCGAGAGCCCGAATAAATATATTGATCGTCTGCGGCTACCGCCCAGACCGCATCTGAATGTCCATCGAGCGTAGCTATTGATTTCCATGTATCCTTCTCCCAAATCCGAAGTGTTTCATCAGAGGATCCCGAATATATAAAGTGATCATCCACTATTACAGTTTCGACCAAATCTGAATGCCCTTCAAGTGTAGCTACAAGATTCCATGAACTCTTGTCCCATACGCGAATCGTTTTATCATCTGAGGCGGAATATATATAGCGCTCATCCACAGATATCTTTCGAACCCAATCTAAGTGCTCTTCAAGAGTTATCACTAATTTCCATGAATTTTTCGCCCATACGCGAATCGTTTTATCTCGTGCACCAGAGTAAATGAAGTTTTTGTCTACTTTTACAGTCTCCACAAAATCCGAATGCCCCATAAGCTTAGTAATTGGTTTCCATGAATTTTTCTCCCAAACATGAATCGTTTTATCAGAAGAGGCAGAATAAATGAAGTTATCATCTACGCTTACGGCGAACACCTTGCCTGAATGTCCCTCAAGTATAGATACAGGCTTCCATGTATCTCTTTCCCAAACTCGGATCGTTTTATCGAAAGAGCCCGAATAAATAAAGTGGTCATCTAAAACAATGGAATGTACCTCAGCTAAATGCCCCTCAAGTGAAACTACTTTTCGCCCGGAGCCTTTTTCCCAAACTCCAATAATACCATTATCTTCCGCAGTATACACATAGTTTTTATCCAGTGCAATATCATAAATCCGCCCCTTTCCGCCTCCGAAAAGATTCATAGGCGGTAAACTTCTACTAACTTTGCTAGCAATTTTTTCAAAGTCCATCCGTATTATATCTTTCAATTCATAAATTCCTCTTAAATCAAATTATGTATTGTCTATTAATTTATATAACAATCCATATCCCTACGAACTTTGTTTTTTCACATCTTTCGTATTGTATTCTTTAGTTAATAAATCATATTAAGTACCTCGATAATAAAATTATTCTGTGATAATTCGATTTTACTAATTCATGCTTTGCATATGAAGATTCGTTGTTCTTTGTTTTTGGTTCGGCTATTCTCGAATAGTTTCATGACCTTGTCCCCCATAAGCTTTCTGAGTCTATCGCCACTGAGAATCCCGATATTATTCGTTCGTGCGAGTTCCTTAACTTTATCTGACGGCTCGTGCAACATAGCCACCACACGTGTCGCATCTGAGATACCAAGCTCCTTACTAGCATCG
>CAZPUN010000062.1:0-40741 GCA_964589775.1 uncultured archaeon | reverse complement strand
GATTCTAAAAGAAATAAGAAATCGTCTCAAGTTCTTAATTAGTGTAGGCCTTGATTATATTACACTTGACCGAGAAACTGCAACCTTAAGTGGTGGAGAAGCCCAACGCGTTAGGCTTGCAACTCAGATAGGTACAGCACTTTCTTCAGTATTATATGTTCTTGACGAGCCATCCATTGGATTACATCCTCGAGATATTACACGATTAATCAACACTCTAAAGCATCTGAGAGATAATGATAATACGGTACTGGTTGTTGAACACGACCCGGAAACAATTCGTTCAGCAGACTACATTATAGATTTAGGACCGGGAGCAGGAAGACTCGGCGGAGAAGTCGTAGCGCATGGATCTTTTGAAGATATTATATCTAACCAAAGATCGATAACAGGCAAATATCTATCTGGAGAGTTGAAAATTCCAATTCCCGAAAAGCGAAGAACCGGGAATGGCAAATACATTGAAGTAATCGGTGCAAGAGGTCACAATCTAAAAAACTTACATGTACGATTTCCATTAGGTAAATTTATCTGTATTACAGGAGTAAGTGGTTCTGGTAAAAGCACATTGATAAATTATACTCTTGCAAGGGGAATCTCCAAGATTTTATATGATTCTCCAGAGCAACCTGAAAAATTTGACGAAATAAAAGGATTAGAACACATAAAACGACTAGTTGTAGTAGATCAAAGCCCAATTGGAAGAAATGAAAGATCAAATCCTGCAACATACACAGGCGTTTTTGATGATATACGGAAACTATTTGCAAAATTACCAGAAGCTAAATCTCGCGGATTCAAGCCGGGAAGATTCTCATTCAATGTAAAAGGTGGAAGATGTGAGGCTTGCCAAGGACAAGGTATAATCAAAATCGAGATGCATTTTCTTTCAGATGTGTATATTACATGTGATGTCTGTAAAGGAAAACGCTTCGAAAGAGAAACCCTAACTGTGAAATATAAAGGGAAGAATATCGCTGAAGTTTTGGATATGACTGTAGATGAAGCATACGAATTCTTTAATGATATTCCACAAATCGAGAGAAAATTAAAAACGTTAATCGATGTCGGATTAGGATATATAACATTGGGCCAGCAATCACCTACGCTAAGCGGTGGAGAAGCTCAACGCATTAAACTAGCAAAAGAATTAAATAAAATTGGAAATGGAGATACGCTCTACATATTAGACGAACCGACTACAGGACTTAGCATGTCTGATGTACATCGACTTGTTGATGTTTTAAATAGACTTGTAGAAAAAGGAAATACAGTCATTGTCATAGAACATAATTTGGATATAATTAAAAGTGCAGATTATATCATAGACTTAGGCCCAGAGGGTGGAGATAAAGGAGGCTATATTGTTGCAACTGGAACACCAGAAGAAATCGCAAAGAATACAAAATCATATACGGGACGGTTTTTGTCCAAAATACTGAAATAATATTATAAAAACATATTTCAATTCCTTTATCATTATACTTTAGGAGAGAAAATAGAATACACGAGGCGATTATGAAATGTTCTTATTTGATACTTCACTAATACAATTCCTTCAAACGCTTCTCGGAACAGCAGTAGCTCCGATTTTCATAGGAATTACGGAAATGGGCGATCAAATCTTTCTTGCGGCACTAATATTAGGAATTTATTGGGGCTGGAATAAAGACTTTGGTATTCGAATGGCATACGTTCTTATTGGAAGCGCAATCCTAAATGGCTTTTTCAAAATGAGCTTTAAAATGGAACGCCCACCCACAAGTGTAAGGCTTATAGGGCAGGATTATACGTCCTATGGATTTCCAAGTGGACATGCTATGAACTCCATTAGCTTATGGGGATATGTCGCATATAAAATCAAAACAAACGTAATGTACATCATTTCACTAACATTAATCTCATTAATCAGCATAAGCCGAATTTACTTGGGAGTACACTATCCAGGTGATGTCCTAGGAGGGCTGCTTATCGGACTAGTATTTTTGGTTTTTGTTACTTGGCTTGATCCTCGAA
This sequence comes from uncultured archaeon, assembly GCA_964589775.1. Taxonomy (GTDB): domain Archaea; phylum Asgardarchaeota; class Thorarchaeia; order Thorarchaeales; family CAZPUN01; genus CAZPUN01. Next base: position 38,725 of record CAZPUN010000062.1, on the reverse strand, counting down.
CCGAACAGATTAAAGCACTACTACCTGAAAAACCGAGAGATTTTATAATGCCAATTCTTTCACTAATTGTATTAGTTATCTGGATATCGCTATTCCCAGATACAAGTCATGGAACCGTCGTAGGCATCATAGGAATGCTATTTGGTCTTTCATTAGGCATACGCATAGAAGAACGGTACATTAATTTTCAAATCACACAAGATAACAGAAAAAAGATTATACGATTATTAATAGGTTACATATTGGCATTGACACCTATGATTGCGTTATCTAAATTTATGCCAGAAACAGATATTCTGTTGTATTTTCTAAGATACTTTATCGTTGCAATAATTGCATCAATAATCATGCCATTAATAATCAAAAAAACAAATATTTAGATTTTATTTATTTTCTTTTTTAATTTGGCGCACAAACACTAAGCAATAATGGAAAAAATAATTCATTAAATGCACGCCATAACAAGTAAAAAGATGTCTTATTTTGCTATGAGCCCAAATCGATATGCTTTAAAGAAGGATACTTTCCAAAATTCAATGTGCCCCAAATAATATCAATATTTAATAGCAAGGTCAACTAAATCATATATTTGGGAGAGAAATGCAATGCAAGAATTTCGACCCTATAACAATCGAATCAAAAATAAGGTGTACAAAATAAATGCACGAATGATAGATCCCTGGCGAAGATTAGGCGTTCTAATGATGTGGGTAGATGGTCTTAGACCGGGGGACAATGTGGAATTAAAAATATATACAGACGAAGATCCCAAAGCGATAAGTAAAATTGTCACCGAGGGAAAACCACTAATTGTAAATGTAAAACCCGATCTAAAGAACAAGGGATTCTGGGAAATAAGCGTAAAACCACGTGCAATAGCATCATAAAAGGTTGAGGACTTAGCTTTCTAAGTCCTTCAAATGATCTTTTGCAATTTGTAGATTTGGATTTAATTTTAATGCCTTCTTGAAGTATTCTATAGCTTTGGCTTTCTCACCAAGAGCTTCATAGGTTTCGCCAAGATTACTAAATGCCCAAGCGGATTCAGGTTCCAATTCAAGAGCTTTTTCAAATGCTTTAAGCGCTTTATCATAATTTCCGAGTTCAAAATATCCAGTTCCGAGATTATTCCAAATATATGAATCATCGGGATTTAACTCTGCAGCACGCTCGAAATATTTTACGCCTTCTTCGGTTTTTTCCAAATTCATGAGGCACATCGCCTTTGCAAATACAGCATCAACATTTTCATCATCCAGTTCAATTGCTTTCTCTGCATATTTTAGAGCTTCTCGGGTCTGGTCTTTTTGTAGTAAAACTAGTGCGAGATTAGAATGCATTTGGCTATCGTGTGGTTCTTTTTCAATGGCAATTCTGTAAAATCTCTCAGCGTTTTCCAAGTCTCCAAGATGTTCATAACATGAACCAATATTATTGAACGCCTCTGCATAATCGGGGTCTAATTCAATTGCAAGATATAATTTTTCAAGTGCCTCTTTCACTTTTCCAATCTGAAGATAGATTGTTCCAAGATTATAATAAGCCTCGGGCATTTGCGGTTCTTTCGCTATAAGTTCATTAAGATACTCTATAGCCTTATTCCATTCACTCATTTCAGAATATGTAATTGCAATATCAAGCAAGTATTGAGTCTCATTCGGGTCCAATTCATAAGCCTTTTTGAAATGCTCAATTGCCTGCTCTAAAAGGCCTAAATGAAGATAGCAACCACCAAGTGCTTCCCACGCCGGATCAAAATCAGGAGCAGATTCGATTACAGATGATAAAATTTTGATAGCATCATCAAACATATCAGTATAATAAAGAATCAAGCCTTTTGCATATAGAGCTTCAAGATAGTCAGGATGCAAGGATAGAACTCGTTCAATATACTTGCTCGCCTTTTCATATTGCCCAACGCTTATTAGATCATGAGCTGCATCCATGAGTTTACCAGGGTCTGTTTCATCCAATGAGACAGATTGTGAAGGATTTATCTTAAATGTAAGAAAATGGCTCTTATCATCGTTGTTCATAGCAATTCCTCAAATAGAACTGAAATGATTTGCTTTTGAATCTTAAGATTTAGCATTTTTTACGTGACATAATAATTTAAACAAACAAACCATAAAAATAATCGCATTTTTTGAACAAAATCAAAAGCCGACTAAATTTGAACTATATGAAAGGATTAATAAATAAAAATAGGACCTACTCCAATAGGAGGTAAAATATTTGTTCGCCGAAATGGAATGGAATAAAATAATCGAAAGCATAAAATCAAGCAATGGTAATGTACTAGTTATATTTCGCACTTTTGAAGGGCCCTCTGCACTTGAAAAAAGCTGGAAAAACCATCTTGAGCAAGCTGGCTTTAAAATAACACATGTAATAAACTGGTGGAATAGCAACGGTATTTTCGGAATGCTTGAAATTACATTTGAAGATAGACGTAGAATTTTCGGACTATGGGCATTGGGAGATCAGTCAAAAATAATAAGAATTGATAAAGATGTATCAACAGACCTAGCAGGGTATCTTAACTCAATTGCTGCAGGAAACCTTGAAAGTTCAGCATTGCGATTATTACGAGATCAATATTAATTCTACTTTTTCTAGAAAATCGATGTTAATAAGATACCCAAGGAACATAAAAATGCATATACTAAAAATATGAAGAAGCCCGCTCTAATCCAGCGATTATGATAAAAGTACGAAAGCGAAACAAATACTCCAAAGTATGCAATTGGCAAATAAATCGGTAACGAATCTTCATATAATGTAATTATATTTTCAAAATGCCAGAAATGACCCATACCGGCAAGCAAAATAAATAATATACCAATGATTGTAGATAGAAAAGCACCTAGAAAAAGCCCAGATGGATTGTATTTGAAAAATGAATAAATTCGCAGTGTAATATATCCACCAAGAGTGTAAAAAATTAAGGAAGACAGAAAGAATACAGCAGAAGTTCCACCTAAAATAATATCTTGCGTATCATAAACAAGAATTGAAAAAACTCCACCCAGAATATAATCAAATAGCGAATTGATAAATACAATTACAAATGAAATAAAGAATAGTTTTCGAATTACAACTCCGAGGTCATGCATTTTCCAAGAAAGAACTAGTAAGATAATAATACTATATACAGCGGGAAAATATAGAAACTCCCAAACACGAGTCACAGAAGCCAAAATAAATGAACTTAAGAAAAAGGCGAGTATGAAGGAAATAAGTAAATCTGCGTGCTTATTGAATCCGATTATATATGCGGAGTTATTCCAGATATTTTTAACTTCTATCAAACGCCGATTTATTCCATCCTTGAGAGTTTCCAATTTGTACACCTGCTTTGGTCTAATCTACCGTAATGGTCTTACTAAGATTCCTTGGAAAGTCCGGATCAATTCCTTTCTTAATAGATAGATGATATGAAAGTAATTGTAGCGGAATTACAGATAGTAATGGATTAATCCGCTGTCCTGCCTTCGGAACTTCTATGAAATCATATGGTAAGCTGGCATATGCCTTGAGATCTTTATTATATTCACCGATTATTATCGCTCTAGCTCCGCGGCATGTAGCTTCACTGATATGGTTAATCATCATCCATGCATCATCAGGTGCAGTTACATAGATAATCGGATAACCGGGAGTCACAATACTTAATGGTCCATGTTTGAATTCTGATGAGTACATACCCTCACAATGCACATAACATATCTCTTTGATCTTTAGGGCCCCTTCACGTGCAACACCATAAGTATAACCATAACCTAAGGTATAAAGATCATACGTGTTCAGTAATGAATCTGCAAGCTTCACAATTCCAACTTGTGTATTATGAATAGTTTCTTGAACTAATTTAGGTAATTTTAGTTGCAAATCCGAAAGAAATTCTTTACCTTCAGATTCCGTAAGCGCACCATTATACATTCCAAGTTTTGCAGCCAGATATGCAAATATCATTGTTTGACTGAAATAAGTTTTCGTAGCAGGTACAGAAATTTCATAGCCACATCCCATTGGAATATAACGATGCGAACGAAACATCAATGTACTACCGATAACATTTAGAATTCCAAGAGTTTTTCCAACACCACGCTCTTTGAACAAATTGAGTACATTAATTACATCTTTTGTTTCGCCACTTTGGCTCACGAGAATGGCAAGTGAATCATCATCAATAGTTTTTCCATACAAGCTTTCAAAATTTCCGGATATTACTGGAATAACAACTTTCTTGGCTAAATCGCCAAAATAATGAGCACCAACATAAGAAGCATTCAAGCTGGAACCGGATGCAACCATATATACCTTGCTGTGATCATTCAAATATGATATAATCTCATCATCAACTTTTGATTCCAATAACCCATACAAATTTTTTGCAATGGTTGCTTGTTCATTGATTTCTTTAATCATAAAGTGTGGATAACCACCTTTTTCCGCAGATTCCGGATCTATACCAGCTTCTACAGGTTCACGCTTAACAATACTTCCATCAGCAATTTTACGTACTTCTACATTTCCAGGTGTTAATATTACCATCTCACCATCTTCAAGATATACTACTTTGTTTGTCACAGGTAAAATTGATGGCAAATCAGAAGATACGATCGCGATATCTTTCCCAACACCGGCAACAAGCGAAGAGCCCATTTTCATAGCGTAGATTTTTGGCTCGTCTTTCAAAGCCACGGCAAGTGCAAAAGCACCCTTGAGATCTTTTGCAGCTAATTGCATAGCTTTAATCATGTCACCAGTCTCTTTATAATAATGCTCAACTGCATGAACACATATTTCGCCATCGTTCCAACTACGAATAGTGTGCCCCCAATCAATTAATTGTTGTCGATACTCGTTATAGTTATGTATATTCCCATTATGAGCACCAAAAATTTCATCAGTACAACCAATATGAGGTTGTGCATTTATTCTAGTAGGTGCACCATATGTTGCCCAGCGAAGTTGAACAATTCCAAATGAACCTTTCATCTGACTGAGCTTATATTTTTCGTCAACCTCATCAACGGTCCCCACATCTTTCCTAAGGTCTAAAACACCATTGTCAACAGCCGCCACACCTACAGAATCATAACCTCTATATGTAAGTTTCCGGCCGCACTTTACTAATAATTTTCCAATGTCCTTCATATTAGAGCTGACAATCCCTGTAATACCGCACATTTAAAACACCAACGTGGCATAAATGATTTTGTTTGTTTTTTATCTTTTTCGTCTATATATGAACTAAGTGCATTAAGATTGCGATAAAAATAAATATTACGGATACATCTAATAATAATACTAAAGTTGTGAAAATCACATAGCGAAAAGGATTGAATTAAGAAAATCACAACCGAATAAAAAACCTTTTAATCACGACTAGCCAATAGGGACTTGGCTATTGGGATTAAATATCACACGGTCTAAGGAAGGAGAGAATGTGCCAAAGAAAGAGAGGACCAAAGATAGTTTTGTCAATAAGACAAGATTGGAAATATTCAGATTCATCTGTGAGAATCCTGCAACTTACTTTTATGAGTTGTCAAAATATTTAGATATTCCAATAGGCACTCTTACTTGGCACCTTATGAAAATGGAAGACTACAATATTGTAAATTCAACAAAGTTCTTGGGAAAAAGATTTTATTATCCTAGACATCTCAGAGATGAATCTGTGGAGCATGCGTTCGCAGCATTACGCAATGAAACAGCATTTGAAATCTTTAATTTCATCGATAGATTTCCGGGCTGTATTCAGGAAGATATTGCATCACATTTTAAAAAGCATCATGATACGATCCGATGGCACGTAAATAGATTGGCAGATGCAAAACTAGTCAGAATAGAAAGCAGAGGGCGAAGAAAATACCATTTCATAGACATATTAGGTGAAGAATTATTAGAAGGAAAACTAAATAAAATAAATCCACAATTCATTAATTTTGTTTTTGAACTGTTCGAGCGTGAAGGGATGTCACCAAAAATATTGGAGGCAACACAAGAAACGCTCATAATAGAAATAAATTTCAAAGAGTACCCCATATTACACTTGAAGATGCAAAAACTTGGAGAAAGTTACATACACAACAGATTCATAGAATTCAGAGAATTATCAGTATTAGGCTAAATAAAATACATGAATTAAAAATTTTCGAAGAAATTTAAAGACCAACAAGTAAAAGATAATTGCAAGGTACATATGAAATCCTTGATTTCTATATTCTAAAAGGAATTTTATCAATATTTTCTGAAATACATTCAACATGTCTTGGTTTTACTATTCATTGCGATTAATATATTCACAAATTACTTCAAAAACTCTCAAGGAATAATCATTTTTTCAACAGTACTAGAATCGATTTTACATAGATGAGGAAATTAAAATATGAACTATCCAAAATATTCTGCATAATTTGTATGCGTTAATTTTGGTCTTAATTATATAATGAGCCGCCCGTTTTCTTTAATTTGAGACATAAAATACTCTAAAAACAAGCAATAAAAAGCATTTCACATCTTTTGTTCTTAATAATTCAAACATGGAATACCACCAAAAATCTTAGAAGCAACACAAGAAATCCTTATAATAGAAATAAATTTTAAGGAGTACTCAGTATTACATTTGAAAATGCAAAGCTTTAAAAGGAGTACCTAGGAATTCAGAAAATTATCAGTAATAAGAATCAAATAAAGAATTTTTGAATCACGATTTAGCGAATAGATTTAAAATTAGGTGGCCACAGTGGTATTAAGAAGGTTGGCATATGAAGAGATTTGCCAAATTATGGATGGAAATCTATCATTACTTGAACGCTTAAAGAAAGAGAAGAATATTACGGAGTTAGATGCAAGAATTGCAGTTTTAATTAGGGAGATTGCATCTGGAAATAAACGCAGTGAGGAGGAGCTAATAGAGATCTGCGAACGCTTTTTCGATGAAAATATTAAAAATATGCTATTAAAATTTGCAAGAACTCGCTCAAGAGTAACATGGCGAATTTTACAACTCACAAAGCCAGCACATATTGAAGTACCAACTCAGAAGCCGGAACCACTTAGAGTGTCACAAATAGAAGTCGAAAAGCAACCGATTTCAATCATCGCAAGCATAAGAGAAAAAATTGAGATAATAGAGATCGAGAGGAATCTTGTATGATAATATGCTCATGGAAATATTATTTGCTAGGAAAAAAATATGAATCACGATCAAATTGGAATAAAGCAATTGACGCGTATGAAACTGCAGTACGAATGTTTGTAGAAAATGGAAATTATGATATGGCATCCAAAGTTTCATCAAAATTAGCATTTCTATACCTTTTAAAAGTGAATTACCGACAGTCTGCTAGGTATCAAGCAAAAGCACTACTATATGCACATTTCAACAACGATTCGAGAAGAATTTCAAGTCTTCTTAGAGAATTAGATATGGATTCTGTAAATATGTTTCCAGAGCTTGCATTAGTATATGATCTTGTCATGCAAGCAAAAGGGGAAAAGGAAAATATTCTTGAAAAGCATACGGTATATGATGAAGGAACAAACTTGATTTCCTTAACGCCTAGATTTCCGATTCACATAGATATTAACGAATTATCACAAGATAGTGAAATAAAAGATTTTGAAGATTTAATAGTTGCAAATCGTCCAAAAATAACGGGAATTGCAAATAGTTTTAGATATTTTAATTGGGCTAATGGAGAACAAATAAAGGCACATAATAAAATCAAGATCATTTCGAATTTTACATCATGGACATCAATTTTGATATCCGGACTTACAAACACAGAATGTGAACATATTGAAAATGTAGAAATCAAGGACGTTATCCCTAACGAATATCAAGTAACTCACATTGAATATACTGAAGAACAAGGTACTAAAAGATTTACACCAGATGGCACGGAATACATATGGAAAATCAATAAATTACAACAGGGAGATACTATCGAAACAACATATTACCTCATGCCCAGAATATATCGAACAATAATAATTAGTGAGAATGGCGTCTTGAAAATGTATCGACAATATGGAGACATAATAAGAAATGATGAAAAAATATATTCAAAATTAGAATTTAAAATTCCAAGAGCAGACGATGTCGACTACATTATAATTGAAGACATAATACCAGAACAGTACGATATTCTTGAAATAACACCAATGATGCTGGGCATGGAACGAGAACAACCTGCAATAGGCACGGCATTAAGATACAAAATAACGAAAAATAATGTAAAACATGATCTAACGATCACATATACGTTAGACGAACGCAAAATAATTTATCGCCAGACAAAGAAGTTAGTTAGTAAGAATAAAACATACTTGAATGCATCATTAGATATTATTGAAGGTAAAGACGATATAAAATATTGGAAGTTCAAAATTACAAATCCACGAACGACAAAAGCCTTCGGAATTAAGGGAATTATCAATCTACCATCTAAAAAATATGAAATTCTAACAGATCTTGAAAATAGCGAAATACATGAACAAGAGGCGGGAACATCAATAATTTGGAAGGTTAAGGAGATAGAACCAGAAGAAAGTGTTGTACTAAATGGAAAAATGTTCTCAAAAACTTTTACAACTATATCATTTGATATTATGTTAGAGGGATGGACACCTAAGAAAACAAAAACTAATTACACAAAATACAAAGAGCGTGTGTATTTGGATGAATTCGGAATTAAGGAGGAAGAATTATGACCTTAGACGAGAAACTTCGAAAATCTGAAGAATTTTTGATGCAATATCAAGGAAAATTAGATGCTACGCGTAAAATAATCAGTGATTACATTCAATACATTATGAAGTTAAAACCAATGGAAGATAAAAAGAACGAGGAATTACGACAACAATTTATCACGAAACTAAATGAAGTTTCAGACTCCGCAAAAGAAATCTCAGACCTGATTACGCAAACCTTGAATTTAATTGGAAAGTCTTTAACAAAATTTGATGAATTATCAGCCCAATTAGTTGAAAAAGAAAAAGTACTTAGCGATACTAAGTTGTCAATTATAAAATATGTTGAAATCATTCGCAAAGAGCCAAAATATCAAATATTATGTATAATACAAGAGCACGAATCAGTTCTATTTGACGATCTTCAAAAATTGTCAGGTATGGACCATGACGAACTATCGAACAATTTAAGAGCTTTGGAAAGCCTAAACTATATTACGATTCAAGGCGATACAATTTACGCAAACAAAGAAATCCCTAAATTAATAGATTTATGAAACAAAACAAACAGGAAAATTAAATAAAACCAGTGTGGAGCAAAAACTTCATGAATTTCAAGGACAAACTAGTATGGTCTTTTTGGGACTTTGCAACTACACCAATAGCATTTGTTGTAAATAGCATTTTTCTCCCTCTTTTAATAAATCAACTAACAGGTAGTAATACGCTTGTTTCAATCATTCCGATAATTACTGCGATAGTTACTGCATTTTGGACTCCAATTGTTGGTACGTACATAGATAAATCCCAAGAACAAGGTAAGAAAAGACGACAAATAATATTTATTTCAACCATCATTGCGACAATATCGATATATTTTATGCCATCATTAAATAATGCAGTCTATGTTGTTATTTTATATTCGGTCGCATCAATTGCCATCCAAACAGGTTGGACAGCATGCAATTCATATTTGGCAGTTGCTGCAGAAGAAGTGGAAGTTGGTTCAGTGTCAGGTTTTGGTATTGCAATGGGATATCTTGGAGGGGGCATAGGCACAGTAGGAGCTGTACTCGTGAGCTTGACACATGGTAATGCTTCAGCATTCCAATTTATTGCGATTTTCTTTCTCGTATTTGCCATGATACCTGCGATCAAACTACAAGATACAAGACCAGTAGAAATTACATCAAAAAATATCTTCAAGGAATTGCTTTCTACGATTAATGATTTCAGAAAAGACCCAGATGTTTTTAAATTTCTAATAGCCTCAATTGCATGGGGTGATGGCGTTTCTGCAATAATGACATTTGCATCGCTTATCGTGACAAAAGTGATGGGGGTACCTGAAACACAAGTTAGCTTATTTTTAATTTTCGCACTTCCTGCTGCGTTATTAGGAAGTATAATATTAGGAAAAATGGGAGATAAGCTTGGACTTGTCCTCATACAATCTACAATTTTGTTATTATGGATTGCAGGTGTAGGATATATTATTTTCATGGCAGGAAATGTATCAGTTTTAATTGCAGCTATAATTGCGGGTTTTGCATTAGGGGGTAATTTAGCAGTTACTAGAGGATTATACTGTGCATTAATTCCAGAAGGAAAAGAAGGAAAATTCATGGGCGTTTCAGCGATCTTTGGATTATTTGGGGGTATCCTAGGACCATTACTAACAGGCATAATTGCAGATCTTCCGGGACTTTCATTAAGAGAGGGTCTTTTCGTACCATTAGTATCGTTTATTATCGGACTGCTTATTCTGATTACAATCAAGGAACCACAAAAAGATACAAAAACATATTTAATCGAAAGTTAGAGGTCAATAAAACTTGGATCCCCTCGAAAATATGATTTTAATACTTTTAGCACAGAAGGAACAACCTTCATGTTGTCCAGTTCATTTTCGGAGAACCAACCAATGTCCGAAGCATCACTACCAATTGTTGGATTACCTGACACATATTCAGCAATATAATCGATAAGAATGAAATGATAATCAGGAGGGGTTTTCTTATCAATAGCCTCAATAATACTAAATAAGCGAATTGGCTTTACATCTATATTACATTCCTCACGTACTTCACGAATAAGAGCTTCTTGAATATGTTCGCCCCATTCTACATGACCACCTGGAACAGACCACCAACCCTTCGCGGGTTCATGCCCACGCTTAATTAAAAGTACTTTGTTATTCTTGGTTATAATTCCACTGACTGCAATTTCAGGTCTCTTCATTTTTGACCAGCTCTACTTCCACCAATAATTTTCAGGCATTTTTAATATCGCTTTACATTTGGGGCATTCAAATTTATCATCTAGGGATTTTATTTTGGTAATCATATTGCAGCTAGGGCATGAAAGCTTTAAATAACCACGCAGTTCAAACACTTTAACTAATTCCTCATAAGAAAGTTGCATCTTGCCCATATAAAAATAGGTCTTTGCTAGTTCTTGATGAAATATTGGCACATCAGGTAATTGTCCAATTGCAAGATTCAGGAAGGATACGGCTTCATCATACTCTTTACAATTACGATACGTCAATGCAACAGTAAATAACTTATCTGCATCAGTACCCATCAAGGACATTGCCTGATCATAGTATTTATTACACAGATCTCGATTGCGTTTGAGATAGTATACTTGAGATAAGAAGAGTAAAGCATTGAAATGCGTTGGATTCTTGTTTATTACAGAAAGTAATAGTTCTTCAGCTTTATCTAATTCATTAATTCTAATGAATGCAAGAGCCAATGTGCTTCTAATATCATTATCATCAGGAGTTATTAAAAGAGCGTCATTTAACAGGTCTATTGCTTTCTCAAAATCTGAAGATAAAATATATGCTAACGCCATATTATGCATAATAGTTTCAGGTTCAATTTTCGCAGGTAATGCTTCGGTCCAATGATAAATAGCACGTTCATAGTCACCTAATAAGAGGCATACATCGCCTGCAAGCTTGTGAAGTACGGCAGCATTATTAAAATTCTTTAAACCAATGGTAATGTAATCAATGGCATTTTTATATTCGCCTAAATGAAAAAGCGTTAATGCAAGATCATATAATGCAGATAAATTACCTTCATCTTCATGTACAGATTTCTCAAGGGCATCTTTTGCTTTTTCTAATTGACCCGTTGCTAGATATGCATGACCTAGAAAATGGCAGATTATAGGATTGCTTTCAAATTCATTAGAGACTTGTTCAAGAATTTCAATAGCTCGTTCTGGCTTAGAGTCTTGAATATATGATAACCCTAAAAGAACTTTCGCATCGACATCGTCCGGATCTTCACGCACGATCTGTTCGAGCTCAACAAGTATTTTATCGTATTTTCCACTTTCAAGAATTCGTGTGATGCGCTGCTTGGTTTGCTCTTCCAAATAAATTACCCCTTAATTCTCAAATATTGTGAAATGTATATATTGAAGAATTCTTTAGTAATATCATTGATATATCTTTGTACATATGCAAGAAATCATGAGAGATTGATTACGATGGAAAACATAAAACTAGCAACACCATTCAGTATATTGCATGCGGCAAGCCTATTGAGTCACAAGACGCGATTAAGGGCATTCGCACAGGCTCTTAGAAAGAGTATTAAAGACACAGACATTGTTTATGATTTGGGAACGGGAACAGGAATATTAGCCATTTTAGCTGCAAAGGCAGGAGCTGCAAGAGTTGTTGCAGTTGATATAGATCCATTAAATATTGATTATGCACGAAAAGCTGCAGAACTAAATAATGTAAGTGATAAAATTCATTTTGTAAATGCACATTTTGCAGACATAAAGCCAGAGATTAAAGCAGATATTGTAGTTTCTGAGATGCTAAGCTCAGCGATGATAATTGAACAACAAATTACAATGGCGAATCATGCAAATAAATACATTCTAAAGAAAGATGGAATAATGATCCCCCAAAATGCACGAGTTTACTTTTCGTTGTATAATTCAAAGGGTATCTTAGAAAGATTTACATTCGAGGATATTAAATTTCCGCCATTACCACAATCTGTTGAAGAATGGAAAGGCGAAGAACTTTCAGAAATGTATCTCTTTAAGGAGTTCGATTTTCGAAAACAAATTGAAATTCCTGTAAAGGGAACCATGCAGATTCAAGCAGACCAAGATGGAATTGCTGAAGGCCTCTTTGGTGTGTTTGAATCAGAAATAAGCGAGAATATAAAAATCGACTATAAAGATGGTTGGAAACCACTATTCATCCCATTCAAAGATCCCATAAAAGTACAAAAAGGAGATATCGTAGAGATTGATCTATCGTTTATTCCTGCAGATATTCAATCTCTGAAATTATTCGCTCGTAAAATCTAAATTAATATCCAAGAATTTGTTTCCGAAGCCTTCTTCCAGTAGGAGTATCTGCAAGACCGCCTTCACCAGTTTCTCTGAGGCTCTCAGGTAATTCACGACCAATCTTACTCATAGCGATAATGACTTCGTCCGGAGGAATCTTGCTTTTTACGCCATGCAGTGCCATTTCAGCTGAAGATAGCGCATTCACTACACCCATTGCATTCCTTTTCACACATGGAACTTCGACAAGTGTCGCCACAGGATCACATACAAGGCCTAGAACGTTTTTTAGTGAAATTGCCAAAGCATGCGCAGATTGTTCGGGAGATCCCCCTGCCATTTCAACTATTGCGGCAGCTGCCATACCTGCAGCAGAACCACATTCAGCTTGGCATCCACCAGTGGCACCTGCAAGAGAAGCATTTAAAGAAATAACAATGCCAAGTCCTGCTGCAACAAATAAGCCACGAATAATTGTATCCTCATCAACATTTAATTCTTCAGCTGCAGTGTATAGAGCTGCAGGCAAAATTCCACTGGAGCCAGCAGTAGGAGCTGCCACAATTCGCCCCATTTTTGCATTAACTTCCGAAACTGCCATAGCTCTTGCAATAGCTCTACGGATGACATCACCCGCAACAATCGCAGGGGCATCCCACATTCTTTTAGCATCTCCACCCGAGAGTCCACTTGGAGATAATGAATCATCAGCAATTCCTTTTTCCATTGATTCCTTCATTACATTCCACATTTTTCGCATTTGATCAAAAACTTCATCACAAGACTTGTTTGTCCTTTTTGCTTCTATTTCAATGAATACTTCACTCATTTTTTTATTGTATTTCGAGCAATACTCCAAAACTTCCGAAATTGTTGTCAATGTCCGCATCATGAATTCCTCCTTATGCGCATGCCTCCACTTGTCGAACCCATTCTACAAAATCAAGATCTCTTAGCTGCTTAAGAACCGCATCTGAAATAGAAGAATCATTCTCAAATACTGCAAGCATAAGGTCTCCAAATGATACACGGGCAGCTTTAACAATTGCAATGTTTACTTTTGCATCAGCAATAATTTTTGTAATATGACTTAATGCGCCTAATACATCATGTAGCATGATAAGAACAGTGGGATACTCCCCGGATATTTCAACGGGGTATCCATTCAGTTCAACAATAGTTATATTTCCTCCACCCACAGAACTACCAATAACTACGATTTTTTCATCTTCGCAATCCAGAACAATCTTTGCTGTATTTGGATGATATCGCGGTCCCAAATCAGTAGTTTCAATGAGATAATTTAAGCCTACTTCTTTTGCAATCTTAAATGAATCTTTTATGCGTTCATCATCCGTAGACAAACCAAGAAGCCCAGCTACAAGTGCCTTATCAGTTCCATGACCACGATATGTATCTGCAAAGGAACCGTGTAGAAGAATTCTTACAAACTTTGGATTCTTACATAATCCATGGGCAAAGAGACCAATACGCACTGCCCCAGCAGTATGAGAACTTGAAGGCCCAACCATAATAGGACCAATTATTTCAAATATAGAGTCCGCAGCTCCCATTATAACACCTTCAGTTGAATTTATTAACAAATAAATTAATAAATAATTATGAAATAAACCTAAATAAAATTCATTCTGAGGTGGAAGAAAACTCGCTGCAAAATTGAAATTACAATTTTTATGTTCTCATTTTAGAGTCTTCCATGTAATTGATAATTGTCTCAAAATTATTCAGGAGAGTGATTACTATGACAGAATACCCTAGCACAGATCCAGTTCTTGTCACGTGTGGGCTCCCATATGCAAGTGGAGAACTTCATGTTGGTCATTTAAGAACATATATTCCTGCAGATGTTTTTGTAAGAGCACTAAAAAAATTGGGACAGGAAGTTGTCTTCATAAGCGGAAGCGACACCCATGGAACGCCCATAGCAGTAATTGCAGAACAAGAAGGTGTGTCCCCAAAGCAAATTGTCGAACGATACCATAAACATTACTTGGAAGTGTTTCCAAAGCTTAATGTTAACTTCGATAATTTTGGAAGTACTGACCATCCATTGAATCATCATAGGACGCAACAAATCGTCCAGGCTCTAATTGACAAAGGATATGTATATCCAAAAACGATCAAACTACCGTATTGCCCAAAATGCAAAAGAATACTTCCAGACAGATATGTGAGAGGAACTTGTCCATATTGCGGAGCAGATGCAAGAGGAGACGAATGCGATCAAGGCTGTGGAAAGCACCTCGAACCGGGTGAAATATTAAATCCACGATGCGCTGTTTGTGGAACCCCTGCAGAATATGTTGAAAGAAAGCATTATTATCTAAAGCTTACAGCTTTTACAGACTTTCTTAAAGAATATCTTACTAAAGTCGAAGGCACTAAAAATGCAATCGCATATGCTTTAGAATGGGTTCGGTCTGGATTAATTGATTGGTGCATAACAAGAGATTTGAAATGGGGTGTGAAATTCCCGGGAGATGACTCATTAGTATTATATGTATGGGTTGATGCGCCAATAGGATATATGTCTATGACCGAAGAATGGGCACAAAAAATTGGCAAACCAGACGAATGGAAGAAGTTCTGGCTTCCCGGAAATGGTAAAATCATACATTTCATCGGGCAAGACATTGTACATCATCACTGTGTATATTGGCCTGCCATGCTAAAAGGAGCAGACTACAACCTTCCACATGCAATAATAGCTTCAGGAATGGTAAAAATTGAAGGGCATACATTCAGCAAATCAAGGGGATATGTTGTCTGGATAAGAGACTTTTTTGAAAATGACTTGGATACAGATTTTCTGCGATATTATGTTGTAAGCTATACGAACCATACAAAGGATATGGATTACTCATGGAAGACATTCAGAGACAAAGTAAATAACGAACTTGTTGGAACACTAGGGAATTTTATTCACAGAGCAATTCATTTTACATACTCGAAAGTTGGAAAAATACCAGAAGGGACTCTTGAACCAGAAGTGAAAAAAGAAGTGGAAAAAGCATTACAAATAATTAAAAATGCAATTAATAATTATGATTTCAAAGTCATTGCAGATGAAGTCTTAAGACTTGCAGCTTTTGGAAATGCCTACTTCCAAAACCATAAACCTTGGGAACTTGCAAAACAAGGTAAAAGCGAAGAACTCGCACAAGTATTATACAATGGTTTGTTCTTAGTGAAGGCTCTAGCAATAATTATGGAACCAGTCACACCAAATGCAGCTGAAAAAGTGTGGAAAATGTTAGGTTATGAAGATCCTACAGAAATCCATAAAATGAAATACGACGCGGCATTAGAACCAGTAAATACAAAGAATACAATACAGAAGCCAAAAATAATCTTCCAGAAAATAACAGATGAAAAATTAAAGGACCTTCAGAAACAAACTCAAAAACGAATCCAAGATGCTGAAGCAAAAGAAAAAGCTTTGAAACTAAAAGTCGAGGCGAAAAAGACTATGGAAGATGATTATATTACATTTGAAGAATTTCAGAAAGTAAAAATTCGTGTGGGTCACATAAAAAGTGCAGAACGCGTACCAAATACACGCGCTCTACTGAAACTCCAAGTTGATACTGGAGATAAAGTCAGAACAATAGTCGCAGGAATGGCAGAAAAATACAAACCGGAGGAACTTGTAGATAAGAAAGTCCTTGTTGTGGTGAACCTAAAGCCAAAGAAAATCAGAGGCATAGAGAGCCAGGGAATGATTTTAGCTGTAGAACACATAGACAATCCAAAAGATTTTACATTAATTACTGTTGAAGATCCTCCAGTAGGTAGTAAAGTCAGATAAATAAACAATTCCTCTTTTTCTTTTTTATGACAATTGGTAAGGGAGGCAATACAATGACAGAACTAGGAAACTACAAATTATTCATATTTGATGTCGATAAGACCATTTGCACAAATATTGAAGATATGAAGCCATATGAAGATGCCTTGAAACTTGCCCACGAATTGAAAAAACGTGGAAAAAAGATTGCAGTCCTGACAAATATTGGAAGAAAGTCCAGAAGGTACATATATAGAAAGATGCTGGAGATCGGATTTCCGGTTGAACTTGATGCTGTGTTTACAGCAAGTTCCGTAACCGCAGCATATGTTAAGGAACAAAAACCAAATGCAAGATGCTTTATAATATCAGAAAGTGGACTGATCGAAGATGCATCAGATTATGAACTCGAAATGATTCTTGATGGAGATGCAGATTATGTTTTAGTGGGCACAGACAGAGATATGACATACGAACAAATGAACTATGCAACACAACTATTACTAAAGGGCGCAAAATTAGTTTGCGTGAGCGGAAGCGCATTATTTACAGGCAAATATCTTGGTAAAGATCAACAATTCCTTGGAGAAATGGCAATCACAAAGGCTCTCGAATTTGCAACTGGTGTAAAATCCGTCGTTATCGGTAAACCATACAAAGAAATGTTTGAACAAATCCTTCACGAACTGAACTTCAAACCGGAAGAGACAGTCATGATCGGTGATAACGCTCAGACGGATATCGCAGGCGGAAATTCAGTTGGAATGCTAACAATTCTCGTTAGGCGTACAGGTGGTCCATCAGCAACGATCTATGGCTTAAATACAGATGCAAAACCAGATATTGAAGTCGATAATTTAGAAAAAATAATAGACATGTTATAAAAAGAAAAAGGAGCATAGACTCCAATTATATTTTATATTTTAAGAATGGCTCACCGAGGAGTATTCGCTCGAGCAGATTAGTTTTCTGAGAAGTCATTACTAATTTTTCGAACATTTTCTTAAGTCGTTCAGGGTCAACATATTCGGGTTGGGCAATTTTCATCTGTTCGAGAACTTCGTCAAGCAATTTTTCGAAATCATAAATAAGCATCTTTACTTTCTTTTTCTTGCCGTTCTTTTCAATTTCACGAACTTCAACATGAGCTAGTCCGTTCTTAATTGCGGCTTTTGTTTCACTGTAATAATATGTCAACGCTTTCTCATAGATTAACTCTTTGTCCGAGACTAACTCTTTCAAGAAAGGTAAGCCATACCTTGTCTTTGCAACTTTGGCAATTTTATTTACAAATGCGTTCATGATGTCCTCATAGGAGACTTCCGGCTTCGATTCGCCTTTCCTTACGAAGACTTTTTCATTGTCCTTTGCATATTTATATTTCTCACGTAACTTTCTGAGCTCCGCTTCACGTCTCTTTCGTTCTTCTTCTCGTCTGCGTCGTTCTTCCTCAAGCTTTTTCTGTCGCTCACGTTCGCGTCGCTCGCGCTCAAGTCGTTCTTGTTCTTCACGCTTACGTCGTTCCTCTTCCTCTCTTTGCTTTCGCAAACGTTCTTCTTCTAATTTCTTTTGAAGTTCCAGTCGCTTTTGCTCTTCGGCCATTATTTTTACGACATCTTTCTCAGTGAGTGTCGTATGATTTGTCAATAGCCAGCGAGTACTAATTCGTACGACACGACCTGGAAGCTCAGGATTAACAATTATGAACTTTCCAGTTTTTGTCTTTGTGATCTTGTCTATGATTTCATCAGTACCTACTTCACCAACGATAGGCTCAATAATACGCTCCAACACTTTTAATGATTGTTCGGATGTTATTCTACCTGAGGCAATAGTATTGAATTGCTCAAATGCCTTGTAATCAATATCCTTAGGGCTTTGTGTCGCAATTACACATTCAACGCCGTATTTTCTTGCCTGTCGGAAAATCAACAGAAATGCCTCTTTAGGACCGGGTTTTGCCATTCCAGAGGGAATAAAAGGCGCTACTTCATCAGCAAATAATACCATACGAGGGTCTTTACTGAATCCTTGCCGAAGCATCCATGAATATAATTCGTTTAAGAAGATCGCAATAAAGAACTGTTTTTCTTCTTCAGAGCGAAGTGTCTTCAAAAAGATAACATTTATGGGAGTCTTGCCATCTACAGGCCTTAATAAATCATTAAAATCGAACTGCCCTTCATCAGAGAATAGCAATTCAGCAGTTCCAACAGTAAGGCTCCGAATAGCCAAAGATAGACGTTCACGTTCTGAAGGCTTCATATATCGACCTAGATCAACACCTAATGTTTCTTCGTCACTCATTATTAGATCTGCCAGACTATCAAGGTCGTTAATATCCATGCCTTTCTTCCAAGCAGTACGGATTACTTCATAAATAACAGCAATTGCTTTGGTTTGATTACTTTTCGGAAGCCCACCTAACTTCATTAAGACCCCAACAAGAGTTCTAGCCGAATTGTCCATTAATCTAATAGCATCATCGGGGTCTGCTTTCTTATCCGGTAATTTGACAGGGTTAATGGACATTTGAAGACCTTTTGTACTAGCAGGAGTGTATATTCTTACTTTTACCTTCTTCAAATAGTCTTCTAATCGTTTAGCCGGAACACCTTTCTTCTCTAACTTCTTAACATCACCCGGTAAAATCAAGCTCGCAATATCGCCCTGTGGATCCAAAGCAATAACAGGAATACCGTGTAATGCTGCTTCTTCAAGTACTATCTTACCTAACACAGTCTTACCAGAACCAGTACTTCCAAATATACCCATATGTCGTCTAAGAAGATTTGGATCAATTTCGAATTTTTCCTTTGTAACCTCATTCTTATCGTTTATTTTCCAACCGAGCCAAAGATTTGTATCTGTATCAGCCATAAATCATCGCCACAAAAATGCCTTTTCAAATAATTCTTACAACCTAATTTAATATAAATATATTATCAGGTCTAAATACATATAAAATATACTACAAATACCTATATTAATTTTTAATAAAAAATAGAAAAAGGAGTTTTAAATTATTCCGCATCAGAACCCGCAGAAACTGGTTCATATTTTATATCTAATAAGGCAGCCATGGCTATGATGAATATACTTGTTGCACCACCGAGAACTAAACTAGCTAGAGTATATTCATAAGTAGCAATCAACCAATTCATTCCATACTGAACAGCAGCCATAACTCCTCCGACTAATAATGCTACAAGTAAGAACTTTGCAGTTGTAACTTTTTCTGCCATTTCTAGTTCTTCTTCAGTCGTGATTTTGAATCGCACTTTAATGAATACTAATAAGAAGATATATGCCATCACCAGCATTTCAGCAATGGTGTAAAATACTGTTCTCATGTCATACCAGAAATAACCCCAAACAAGTGGGATTGCGAGCCCCATGATAAATGTGAACACATTTGAAAACAGCATTTCTGATGGATGAACATATCCAGTCCAATCTGTAAATGTATCAATAATTGCAATTAGAAGTGCAAGCCCAAAAGCAGCAATAGCACCATATACAAAAACAACATTATGTTCTGCTGCTGATGGAATGATTGATTGGTTATAGAGGGCAATACCTAGCAAGGCTAGGCCAATACCCGTAACCATTCCGCCTATCATAACTAATCTCATTTTATTCTCACTCCATAAAGAACAAACCATATATTAAGTATAAATGACCATATCATATCGGACATACACTCCGCAATGAACAGCGGAGGTTTTACGTATAGACTATTTATACAATAGTCATTTTGCGCATATATTCGCTATGCCCCCGAATGGGAGCTCTCGTTTCGCTCCATATCTCTATTGAGGATATTTTGGATTCGATACATTACGTCTCGATCTATTCTAAATCCTCAAATTACTTAGTTTAAGTTATATGCTTACGGTTTTATGAACTTTTCGGCGGTTAGGCATATATTTCAAAAACAATGTTTTTCAGACGTGTTCCTATAAATAATTTTTATGTAAAAATAGATAAAAGACAATATTGGACTAAAAAGGGTTTTAAAACCCTTAATTATAGTCCCATCATAACGACAAGAAGGTTAATACCAAATCCCAAAAATAATGATGCTAGTATGATTGCCGAAATTGCTTTAATCCATGAGAATTCACGACCGTATTCAACATGAATTATTAGCCAAATTAATGAAATTACACCTAATGCAATACCAATTGTACCTAGTATAACCATAAGGTCACTTGTTAAGAATAGTAATTCTGGAAGCATGTTTATCACCGATTTCTAAATGCTAATTGATTGTTTATCATTCATCTTAAAAATCTTATCTTTACAAATCAAATACAAAAATAAAAATGGAAAAATTAAGCTACGAATTCATATTCATTTTGAATGCCTTGAGGATCTCCATCAACATAAATGGTCTGTATGATCTTACCCTTCCGCTTGGTTTGCCTTCTAAGCTCTGCAGGAGAAATACTATCCTTGTCAGGCGGAAAGATCAACTCATCAATTACAAAGCGGTTTTTAATCTTCAGAACTTTGAATTTTGGATCTATACGGTCTTTTAATTTGGGAACCGCTTCATCAAGTATAGCTTGAAGAGTTTCATCAGAGAAACTAAGAACTGCTTTACAATATGTTGGTAATTTCTCCTTTGCACCTTCTTCTGCTTCATCAGGCTTATCAAGTTTTGGAAATCTAGTTTTTGTAGTAAGAGACCACGGAGATAATGAAGGCTTGGGCTTAATCGTCAGCATGTAATAAAGACCTGGAAATTCAATTTTTCCTAAACTAACTAAATCTTCTTTCTTTACAACTTGTTTTACAGATCCTACATATGTAAGCTTCTTGTTTTTCCATGAAATATCAAACACAGTATTATTGAATTTATCTCGCTCTTTACTATAATAAGCATAAACAACAATATTCCCTTTTACTTCATATTCCTGCGAATCATTCGGAATTGCATTTACAAAAATCCGGAATATTAAATCATCATAATCAATATCTGAAATCAGAGTAATTCTCTTAGATGATTTTTTAATCACAAGTTGTGGTCCCGGAAAGTCGCCAATACCAAACTTAGTAAATTTTTGATGTGCTATGTCATTCGGACTGCCCAATATCAATGACTTAATGAAATGCATAGTTTCTCACCAGTATCAAACTCTAGTTAGAGTTCTGTAATTCTATAAATAAAAGATTTACTAGGCTATAACTTAAAAAATAAAATTAAAAATTGATAAAATAAAACAAATGTAAAATTAAAACTATACATATAGAAAATATGAATTGCGCTAGTGTTAAATATTATATATATCTTTTTCAACCTTCCATCAAAAGGAAAAGAATGTGATGCTGGCCCATGAGAGTAGCAAGGAATACAATAAAATTAATTGTCTTAGTGATGATTATATTTGTTCAAATTAATACGTCGAATAATATTGTTCATGTTGATGCACAAGTAGAAAATGGAATGATCCCACCAAAAATCATTGCACCACTAGAAAATTTTGAATGCACCCAAACTACGTACGCCAGTACAAGTTATGGATTATTGTTCGCAATGACTGCAGCGAATAGTGGAACAGATTTAAGATCTATATATATTCTAAAAGCCGAAAATATGATAGATGAAAACTATGATTTCAAAATTGTTAAAGAATTTAATGTATCTACAATAGACTTTTTCTATCCGAGTATTGTCCAAATTAACAAGAATATCATTGCTGTCGCATTTACAATGCAAACAAGTGGAAACTATCGAATTGGAATTGTATATGCAAATGTTTCAAAAGACATTTTCACCGCAGAATGGTCTTCAATAAAAACAATCGGAAGCGGAAATGTTAGTTACATACATCCCACAATTGTTAACGATAATGGAAATATCACACTATT
Source organism: uncultured archaeon (assembly GCA_964589775.1). GTDB lineage: Archaea > Asgardarchaeota > Thorarchaeia > Thorarchaeales > CAZPUN01 > CAZPUN01. The sequence continues at coordinate 15,999 of CAZPUN010000062.1, read as the reverse complement.
TTATGCAGCAAATCATACAGGAATTTTTAACATCTATAAAATGAGCTTGAACACAACACTTTATCAACTTACAAATGAAACACAGATTACATTTTTCAACACAAACGCACTGCAGCCGAGAATTATTAGCCATGCTAACAATTATTATATGACATTCATTAAAGATAATGATAACTCAATAAATGGTACAGACTATGATATATATATTACAAGTTCAAATAATTTGATTAATTGGACAAGCCCCATATTAGCTGCAGAAAATGACGAAAATGGCAACAATAATGACATGATGCCTAGTTTATTCGTAAATGATAATGGCGTGTTTATGCTTTATTTCGAATCGGAAACAATATCAGGTCATAAGATATATTCTGCATATTCGGCAGATGGAAAGACTTGGTTAAGGCCCAGAAAATTTTGGTTAAATGCGGGTATAGACCCATTAATTGGCAAAGATTCTAACAATCAATTGTTCTTGATGTTTTCAGAAGGTTATCCGATTCAGCAATTAAAAATAACACGAAGAATATTTACAATATCCGCATCAACACCAAAGATTAGTACAAGCCTATTTACGATTAATATAAAATTATCCGATGTAATAACGAACGAACCTGGAAAAAGTGTCAATGAATATACAAACTTGAAAATGGAATGTATAATCTATGAAGTCCCACCGGGTATAATGGTTACAAACAGTACAGACATGGAAACTTTAGAAAATATAACAACTACGTCTCTCACATACGATAGCACGAAGGATATTTGGAGTGTAGAATTATCAGCTTTGAATTTTGAACGAGGACAGTATGTTGCAAAAATATTCATAGTTTCAGATTTAGCTCAAGGTTCAAGTCCAGTATCGATTAGTTTTGAGATCAAGATTGATCGGCAAACGATATACATTATGATAGCTGCTTCTATAGCGGTTGTAGCAATTGCATTGTGGTTCAGGCATGTTAAGAAAAAGGAAAGGTAGGAGAAGAGATATATGACGAGTACATCAGAAATTTTCAAAGGAAAAAAACAGAGTAAATTATCTCGCGGTTTATTTATGATTACGTATGCAATGCGAAGTATGAGAAAAAATAGAAGGCGTTCAATATCTTTAGTAATAGGATTTATGATTAGTGTTACTTTATTTTCAAGTATTTTGTTCTGGACTGAAACAGGCCCCACAATTGAACTAAACAAATATTTAGATAAAAATACATATCAATTTAATACATACCCTACAGATGTTGCACCAATCCATTCTTTTGAATATCTAAAAACGCTCCAACAAAAGGTAGAAAGTGATAAAATAGTTGATACAGCAGATTTGGTAATTGAAACAAAAGCATTCTATAATGTATCATGGGTATCTTTGGGCCATTTTGAATATCAAACGCCATATTCATATAAAATCAAAGATATGGCGGCCTATTTTGTAGAACCAGAATTTTTAGAACATACAAAAATGCATTTTAATTATACAGGAGACTTTTCGTTATCAGAAAAAGGCTCATATGGATATAGAGATCCTGTTACAGGACGCTTTGTATATAATAATTTAGAAGTATTGGTAAGTCAAAGAGTCATTGATGATTTTAAACGGATATATAATAGAACATTAAAAGTTGGAGATGTAATTGATAGACTAGACGTAGCAACAAGCTTACATACAAGTAATTATCCAGTATATTATCAATATCAATTTGTCACTCTGAAAAATCTGAAAATAAAAGCAATTTATTCAATAAAAAGAGAAGACAATGTACTATTTAATACATTCCCATCGACAATGCGAGTGAATTATCCATTTGGTCTTCCAGAAGAAGTTTTTGGTCTAGTAGATTCAATAATATTACCAGTTTCTATTATGGGGCCAAATCCAAAGGATAGATTGGCAAGATTGACCCAGCCACACTTTCTAATAAGAGCAGATCCCAAGGCATTATTAACTTCGGGTTATATAAATTCTGCCAATGCACTTAAGGATCTAAAGATACGATTAGAAACAACATACAAATTACACGTCTTTGGATACAATGTAGTCGAAGATTTGGAAAATGCGATAAATCAATATCTCTCATCACAAACAATACTTCTCTTCTTGGCTCCGGCGTTAATTTTGTCATTTATGATCACGGTATCAAATAGTAGGACTTTAGCAAAAACACGAAAGGAAGAAATAGGAATATTAAGAGCTAAAGGAACAAGCCAGTATCAAATAATTGGGATCTTTTTGACTGAATTTGTAATTCTATCCAGTATAGCATTTATATTCGGTATTATTGGAGGTGGAATTGTAGGCTGTTTAATACCGGCATCGACTAGTTTCTTGCAATTCGATATGTCGGTCTTCTTTAACTATATGGGAAGCTTGACAATCTCTAATGTTTCAGTAGTAATAACCCTAATGCTTACAATAGTAATTCCAATCTTAATTACATTCCAAGATGTCTGGTTATTCGTACGACGCGAAATTAAGGCAAATCTGCAAAGATTAGAAAAACAAGAGAAAGATGTAAAACACAGATATGTCGCAATATATATGGTCCTAGTAGCAATAATAGCAATCTTGTTTGGTCATTGGGTATTAACATCAGAAGTTAATCCAATATTACGAGGAATACAAACAGGATTTATAATACTAGTTTGGGTTCTTGTAAGTGCAGCTGGCTCAATATCATTAAGAAAGTTCGTTGAACGCGTAGCAAAGTCCTTGAAGAGATTCTTGGGTATTGAAACGCTATTAATTGTTGCCAGCTTAGAACGCCGAAAGGAAAAGGTCGTCTCATTACTTGTAATTCTTACGCTAACCTTTTCATTAGGTGTATTCGCAATTGTTGAAACTCAGACTGTCCAAAACAATACATATCAACAATACTCATACGATATAGGTGCAGATTTCAGAATCACAACGTTCAATACAAACTATACACTTGTCGAACAATTAGAATCAATAAATGGAATTGCAAATGCCACACCACTAGTGATGTTTCCATCAACTGTTGCAGAACAAGACTTAGCAGTTTTTGGAGTGGAATCGCTCAAATATCTACAAATAGGGTATTGGTATGAGACAAGCTTTACGAAAGGGAATCCAAAAGATTCGTTGACAGCATTAACAGATACACAACATCCGGGAATTATTATTAATGATAAATTCGCGAAAGACAATACACTTTCAATAGGGGATAATATAACTATCAATTTGTATTTAGGAAAAGGAAGTGCTATTCAGAGAAAAGTTAAAGTAACTGTACGCGGAATAATTCATTCAGCACCGGGTCTAGGCGTTGCAGCACCAACCGAAGAAGACTTGAACAGAAGTTTAAGTTTCCAATTTGAAAGCCAATTCGCAATTATGGACTTTAATTATTTATGGAATACATTAAACGCATCAAAATACAAGGTGCTAGACCAATTTATAGCATCAACTGATGGTTCAGTTCCTGCAAAAGATCTCGTTGATATAATTAATAATATTCCAATAGTAAAGCAGGTATATACACCATTAACATATTCAATAAATGACCTACCCGCACATGTTAAAATATTCCTATCAGGATTATACGGTGCATTGTCTTTTGAGTTCTTAATTGGGCTTGTAATGAGCGTTCTAGCAATTAGTGTTATCATGAGCGCAATAATAATAGAACGTCAAAAGGAATATGCGATATATAGAGCTATAGGTGCGAGGAAACACCAAATCAGGAAAATAGTATTCGGCGAATTTGTAGGCATTGTAATATCAGCATTCATTGTAGGTATAGTCTTAGGTATTGCGATATCTTGGCTCTTACTCGCGGTTTTAAGATCTCTATTCCCATTCCCAACAGTCTTACCATTTACAGTAATAATACCATGGCCAATCCTGATTACAATATTTCTGATGATACTTGCTATCAATATTGGAATTTGTTTACTGCCTACAAGAAAGGCGACCAATGTAAACATCACCCAAGTTTTGAGGGAACTTTAATGAAAATAAATTGTCTGAGGTGAAAAAATGTCAAAATCATTTCCGGTAATCGTAGCACGAGATATTCACAAAACATACAAAGATGGCCCGGCAGTAGTCCACGTGCTAAAAGGAATCAATTTAGAAGTGAATCGAGGCGAAATTGTAGCAATTGTAGGGCCATCCGGTTCTGGAAAAACAACCCTACTAAATATAATTAGTTGTTTGGATAAAGCAGATTATGGTGATTTAATCTTAGATGGAATGAAAGTAAACGACTTGAATGATGAAGCAATTTCTATGGTTAGAAGAACAAAAATAGGAGTTGTATTTCAGGCATTTTACTTACTACCATACTTGAATGCTATAGAAAATGTAGAAGTGCCATTAATTTTTGCAGGCATAAAAGATGATGAAAAACGTCGAAAGAAGGCATTAAAACTTCTTGAACGCGTGGGAATGAAGGATTATGCGCTACATAAACCCGATGAATTATCAGGAGGGCAACAACAAAGAGTTGCTATCGCCCGAGCTTTAGCAAATGATGCATCCATATTAATCGCAGATGAATTGACGGGAAACCTTGATGTTGCCACGGGAGATGTCGTAATGGCACTCGTACGCGAACTTGCAGAAAAAGATGGAGTTACCGTACTATTGGCAACACACGATCAATCAATTGCACGAAGAGCAGATAGAGTTCTCCTATTGAAAGATGGAAAAGTGCATTCTGAGATTCCAACAGAATATTTTAACCCTGAAGGAGATGACACGAAATGACAGAAGCAATAGATAAACCTGCAACAAAAGAAGTTGAAGACATAAAATATGAATATACAGATGATTTAATCATTTCTGCAGAAGATGTGTATAAAATATATAAACAAGGAGAAATCGAAACTGTTGCGCTTAGAGGGGTTACACTTCAAGTATACGATGGAGAATTAATCGCAATTATAGGTCCATCTGGTTCTGGAAAAACAACGCTATTGAACATATTAGGAGGACTCGATAGAGCAACAGCAGGAAGAGTTTATTGGTCGATCAATAAGCATGATATTACAAAGTTAGATGTACATGAAATTACTAAAGCAAGACGCCATTTTATCGGTTTTGTATTTCAAACTGGGAATCTGAACCCATATCTCACAGCATATGAAAATATTGAATTACCCGCAAGAATTGCAGGAGTCCCAAAATCTGAACGCAAAAAACGTGTTGAATATTTACTAAATGCAGTAGGTTTAGAACATAGAGCTAAACACTTTCCAAATGCATTGTCTGGTGGAGAAATGCAACGTGTGGCAATAGCATCAGCACTTGTAAATAATCCAAGACTAGTATTGGCAGATGAACCTACAGGGTCTCTAGATGCTGTAAACGCTGAAAAAATACTTGACTTGTTCAGAAGATTGAATAAAGAAACCGGTGTGGCGTTTTTAATTGTAACCCATTCACAACAAGTTGCATCTAAAGCAAGAAGAACATTAGAAATTTCTGATGGAATCGTTTCAGGAATTCATAATGACCGTGTTTCGATCAGAGACCTTGATAGAACAAGAATTCTAAGATTAGATAACCAAGGACGAATACATCTTCCGAATTCCATATTAAGTAAAATAGGTAATCCAAAAGAATTCCAGCTTGAAATTATAGATGGTAATATCTTACTTCTCCCCCGAAAAGAAGGCGAAAAAGCTAGAAAAGTTGCTGTTGAATTAGTAACCTGTAAAGTATGCGGTGCTTTAGTTCCAAAAGATCGTACAACATGCCCTGAATGTGGCACAATCCTGTAAAGTGGGTGATCAACTTGAAACGCGAAAAAAACCCTATCAATGAATCAACACGCGTAAAAACAATGTTCCTGTTCAAATATGCATATTCAAGTATGACAAGAAATCGCTCAAGATCATTAACACTAATACTGTTATTCACGATAAGTGTCTCAATTGTATCATCTATGTATATATGGACAAATACAGATTCAAAAGTAATGACCCAAGATTACTTTAGAGAGACAGCATATCCTATAGGGCTAACACCCACAAAACTTGATAATCCAAATTATCTTTCAGAAATTTCAGATTCAATAACGAACAATTATCAATTAATAGAAAGTACTGATGTTGTATTTTGGAGCTATGGTATCTATACTACAAAAATATGGAACAATAGCGAAGAATTTCCATACTATCCATATAGTGAGTCTATTAAAGATTTCCAAGCATTCTTTGTTTCCAATAGTTTCCTGGAGCGCAACAAAGAACGGCTAAATATCACAGGTTTTTATACACTTGAAAACAACACAATTTTAGTTAGTAAAAGATTTGTAGAAGATTATCAAAATATCTTCGGAACAGAACTCGAAATCGGACAACACATAGACATAAATATTGCAAAACATGCGGTTTCATGGGGTTCAACAAACCATTTCTCAGATTTTAATTTTACAAAAATATCAGACTTAAAAATCGTGGGTATTTACAACAGTGAAGAATTGGTAGATCTTAATAATAAATTCCCATCAGTCAGTCGTGAGAGCGATAATAAAACACCGATTGAAGATGTTTTAGGCTGGGCGGATTCAATAATATTATCAGACAAATTACTTGATGAAACTTTCAAAAGTGATCTAATTCAAGGTGGTTTTCTACCACAGTTATTACTCAGACCAAATATAAAGATCCTTTATGACTTGGGATTTACAAATATGCCGAATACACTAACAATATTACGAAATAAGCTTGTTAGAGAATATTATGTATCAAATGTAGAATCAAAAACAATTACGGATTTAGAAATTAAAATTGGCAGATTTATTCAAAGTGAAGCATCTATGCTATTTACAATCCCTGCAGTAATAATATCCATTATCTTTACAGTTTATGCCTCAAAAATTTTAACTACAACAAGACGAAACGAAGTAGGACGGCTACGAGCAAAAGGAGCTACAAATTCTCAGATATATGGTGCATTAGGTTTAGAATATACATTCATTCCATTAATTGGAGAATTCATAGGGATAATATTGGGCACGGTCTTTGGTGTTGTAATACCCAGTACAAATGGATTTATGCAAATTAATTTTAATGAACTAATAAAACACATAAACGCGATCTATTTCACACCAGATATCTTAATCGGTACAATAATCATCGCAATAGGATTACCAATTGTAATATCATTCAAGGACCTAACAGCGTTCTTGAAAACATCCGTAAGAGAAACAACAGTCAAACTCGAACCAGAATCAAGAATTGGAAGAGGACCTAAGGCTGCAGGAATTATCGCCTTTATTCTGCTTGTAATGGAATACTTCTTCATGAGTGCTGTTTCAAATTCAGTTTTTGGAGATATCCAGTTCATCATAACCCTTGTAATATGGATATTAGCCGGCTGGAGCCTCTCCTCAGGAATTAGAAGTTTTATACGAAAAATCTATGAACGCTCAACTAATCGATTGGGAACCGAAGCCATTTTGTCTATAATAAGTATGAAACGTAGAGCACAAAAAACATTACCTCTCGTGATTATCCTGACATTAATCTTTTCAGTATCCGTGTTTGCAATAACAGAAACAACTACAATCCAAACTAACAATATACGCGAATTTGATTATTATCTAGGAGCAGATTATCGTATTACAACAAAAATAGATGCAACACAAGCAATTGATCAAATTGTACAAGTATGTGGCATAGAAAGAGCAACTGCAATTGTATCCACACCAGGTCGTGTTGGAATGCACACAGAATTTTCAGTTGTAGGAATAGATCCTGAAGCAAACTATGCCATTGCTCATTGGGACAAAAGTTCATTAAAAGAAGGAAATCTCAGAGATGCGATAGACCAAATGGCGAAAAATAGAGATACAATTCTAATATATCAAAGCCTTGCTAATGCACTAAATCTGACAATTGGCTCTGTAATTGAAATCGAGATAAATCAGATTCCAGGCATCGGAGCATGGAACAGCAGAAATCTAACTATCGTGGGAATTCTAAATTCTGCACCAGGCCTAGGATTTGCAGAACCAAATGCTCAAGCAATCCAGAGAGGATTCGGATTACAAATGAATAAACCGTTCGTAATTGTTCCAATAGATTTATTGACAAAAACTTTAAACATAGGCACATTTGCAGAAAATAAAATTGTTTTGGCACAGAGAAATCCATATTCGACCGATCCCCGAATTTCTCAACGACTTAAAAACTTAGATATAGTCGAACAGGTGTTGTCAGAAAATGATTTCTATGTTTGGTCAGAAAGTGTTGCGCAGCATAAATTCATGAAAGATACTATGGGAATCTTAGGCATCGAATTTCTAACAGCAACCGTTATTGGCTTTGTTGGCTTAAGCGTCATAATGGGTTCGGTAATATCCGATAGGAAAAACGAAATAGCAATACTACGAGCCATAGGAGCATCACGCAAGAAAATTACAAAAGTAATAATGCTAGAATTTTCAAGCTTGGTAATAGCATCATTAACAGTTGGACTTGGACTTGGGATTCTACTCACATATATGATTCAAGTAATGGCGATAAATCGATTCCCAATGCCATACGTAATAGATTTAATCATTACTGTTCCAGTCTTAGATCTAACAATATTATTCGGTTTGATCTCAATAGTTAGTATATGGATATGTTGGAAGAAGAGCGGAAAAGCCGGAGAACTTGACGTAGCTCAACAGCTTCGGAACCTATAAATTCTCTTTTTCTTATTTTTTTATTTAGAATATGATAATTAACACTGTTAAGAAATAAAAGGAAAAGGATTAAAACTGATAAAAACAATAATTTCTTTGTAATTCTAGGAGGAAACGCTATTGAAGCAAATCCAATTGACATTACCCGAAGAAAAAACAACAGAAATATTAGAGTTCCTGATAGAAGATATGGGAATTAAAAACATAATAAAGGTCCATGCAGATGGAGCATTTATTTTAACATTTCGGGTTTCAGATGGTATGGTTTTTGAATTACTAAATAATCTAAAGGAAAAAGGTGTAGGAATCGAATATGGAATCGTAGACGTATTAAGCTTACAAGCATCCTTACCTATTCAACAAGAAGAGGAAAAGAAAAAGGGATTAAAAGTAGAATCCTTGCTCTCTGTTGAAGAATTGTATGAACGCATAAAAGGCGGAACACAACTAGATTTTGATTTCATTGCATTTGTCGTTACTTCCGCATTAATTGCAGGATTTGGACTTTACAATAATAACGTTACGATCATCGTTGCAAGTATGTTACTTTCACCACTTATGGGACCTATCCTAGCAACCGCTTTTGCATCAGTAATTGGAGAAATACGACTCTCAATCAAAGGCGTAATAAATGAACTGATAGCATTAGCGTTATCATTCTTTATGGGCATTTTGCTAGGCATGTTTATGACTCAAATACCGTATTCGTCGTTACCACATGAGATCACAGCAAGAGGCTCGTGGTCCTTAATTGATGTAGGAGTTGCTGCAACTTCAGGTGCTGCTGTAGCACTTGCAGTCACTCGTGGCGATATGTCATCCCTGGTCGGTGTTGCAATTTCAGCCTCACTTATGCCACCAGCTGTAAATGTTGGTCTAATGCTAATCTGGGGATACTGGGATATTGCTTTTGGAAGCTTCTCATTACTAATGATGAACATCGTGCTGATCGATGTAATTGCAATTATAGTATTTAAAATCAAAAACATTACTGGAATCACCTACAAATCTACAACATGGAAAGCAGTTTCTGAAATGTTTAAGACCGAATCATTATACCATACAAAACCAACCAGAAAATCAAAAGAAAATACAGAATAAGTCTCATTTTTTCTACTTTTTTATTTTATTCATAAGCAAAAAAGTTAATTATATTACAAGTCAAATATTGACATATGTAAAATTGACGAGTATATAAGTAAATTTGAAGTATATTAAATCAGAATAAATGTGGAGAGAGAAGAGTTGAATACAATTAAAGTTATTTTTACTGGAGCAGCGCAAACCGGAAAAACAGCATTATTAAAGAGATATATAAATAATGAAACTGTTTCCACGTATAAAATGACAATTGGTATGGATATTTTTTCAAAACGTATAAATAAAATGAATACCAATTTTACATTTCAATTTGTTGAAATTGCAGGAAGACGACAATTTGATTTTATGCGAAAAGGGCAATATAGAGGCGCATCAATAGTAGGGTTAGTTGTTGATGTTTCTCGACGTGAGACGTTACAACGAGCAAGGGAGATATTTGTCTCTGAAATCTTACCATGGATACAAAATAGTTTGAATAAGAATAAAAAGGTCATACTGATACTAAATAAAATTGATCTAGATCAAAGAGAAATATCAAAGAATGATATATTAAGGTTTATCAATTATATGAGCCAACTCATAGGAAACAAAGTAAGCTATTTTGAGGCAAGTGCTTTAAATAATATTGGAATAGAAGAATTATTTGAACATATTACAAATATAGTAAATACAAATTAAGCGACTGATTAATGTCATATTTCCTCTTCTAGTGCTTTCTTTGCACTTTTTTGCATATTAACGATTATCTCACCATTTCGCTCAAATTTATTTACCTCGATATATCCATTTACACTGAAAAACGCGTGTTGAAAATCAACTTTATCATATATTTCAAGCTCAAAATATTTAACGCCTTTTTCTGCTAGAGCACGTTCTGCAGCAGTAAGCAAAGCAGTTCCGATACCCTTCCTTTGATGTGTAGGGTGAACTGCAAGACGGCTAATAAAACCGCGAGGGCCATCAGCATAAATTCTTACTGTGCCCACTAGTTCATCGCCAAGAATCGCTACGAGAATATGACCAAATTGTATTTGACGCGCCCTTGTGGAAGTACGTTCAGTAAGAGCCTTGGGAGGTCTAGATAAAATTTTCATTAATGGCGCATATGCAGCTTTAATAACTCGATCTACTAAATCTGCCTCATTCATATTTGCTTTTCGAATCTCTATTTCGTATCTCACTTCAGACCCTCCCCCGCAATAATTAGCGGGGTTATTTTCTTGCTTTTATATATTATATTCAAAATAGTATACATTTGTATATATTAAGCATTTTGGATAATATCAAATATGACGAGTGAAAAATGGCAAAATCCAAATATACCACAATCTTTTTAAATAAATTAAACGGCTTACAGTAAAATTAACGCAAATAAAGGGGTAAAGACTATGGAATTCTGCCCAAAGTGTGGTGGATTGCTATTACCTAAACGAGACGGAGACAAGTTCTATCTTAAATGTCGTGAATGTGACTACATAAAAGAAGTATCAGAGGAAGAAATCGCAGCAGATCCAGACTACAAGATGCACTTTAATGTAAAGCATTCACCACGCGAAAAAATTATTATAATTGAAGAAGAAGAGAGCAGAGTCGAAACTGAAACCGAAGATGAAAAGGAAGAGCGCAGAAAGGCATTACTAGACATGATGATGGAAAGCATGGATTCTGATTAGACACGAATAATCTTTATAGGTAAGGAGATACAAATAATATACATGTGAAACATTATGACAAGAGAAACTGGAGAAAAAGTACAGCATTCTCCAAACCAGTGTAGAAAATTTTTTTAAAGTTGGTGATACCCCATGACAGAACTATCGGAGGTTCCCTTTATGGTTTTTAAAAAAGACCCTGTCGAATATGTAAAAGAACATGGAAACCTAATAGACAAGGCAAGAATAATTTTTTCTTTGGATATAAAAGACCAAGATTTTATTAATGAAATCGTATCTGAAATTGAAGAAATATTGAATCCAGAAGGTGGCGTGCCTTTTGATTTTGAAGAAGAAAATCCAAGTTGTCTAAAGGACACTGCAGAACTACTCACACCATTGTCAAAGATAGTACCAGAAGAGAGAGATTTAATTGAAAAGATGGCAGGCTTTATTGCAGAACGCCAGAAAGGTGATGGAGGGTTCGCAGAAGTAAAAGGTCTTGATGACTATATAGAAATGAAATGGGGAGCAATAAACGGAAGAGATTGGTATCCTGTCGGTAAGAGTATTACATGGCTAACAGGAAAAGCTATTGAAGCTCTAATTTGTGCAAATTATAATAACGAAAAACGCATAAAGCGAGGTATCGAATTTCTTAAAAAATTACAACACGATAGCGGCCATTGGCCCGATACTGCGGATCATGAAGAACCAGATCCATTAGCAACAGGTAATATTATAAATGCATTTAAGAAAGCAGGTCTCGAAAAAGATGAGGCATACATCAAGGGAAGAAATGCATTGGTCAAAAGCATTGAAGAGGCAATGAAGAAAGAAGAATTCCTGTGGGATTTAGTCGATATTGCATATATAGATCAACCACTTAGCCCAGAAGAAGAAACGATAATTAAGAAAGCATTGCAATTAATTCTTGAAGCACAAAATGAGGATGGTGGTTGGAAACCAATCTGGATGACACAAAGTGATCCCGAATTAACTGCACTACTTGTACAAGCAGTAATGAAACATAAGAATTTACTTTAACCAAAAAGAATTCAGGACGAATTTTTTATGTCCTGCATCACTATTTTTATCAGCATCTTTAAATAAAGAACAAGTATGAAAATTTTTACTAGTAGTAAAAACGATTTATGGGTAGGAATCATACAAAACAAAGAGAAAATATATGCGAATACGATTCCAATGAAAAGCAAAGAAAGTGTATTAAATCATCTAAAGAAATATAGTGTAAAAATAGAAACAATTGAAGTTATACATACCCGAATTATTGATCTGATTTTTAATGCGTGGTTGTGCAAACCAATACGAGTAGATAAAACCATTTTTGATTTTAGTGGATATTCGGAAAAGGAAAAATTAGTATTGGATTATGTATATAATATAGAATATGGACGAACAGTAACATACGAAGATGTTGCAAAAGCTATTGGTCTCCCCAAAGCATATAGGTTCGTAGGAAATGTAATGCAAAAGAATAGATTTCCACTATTAATACCTTGTCATAGAGTAATTAGAAAAGATGGATTTGGAAAATATGGATATGGTGAAGAAATAAAAAGAAGATTAATTATGTGTGAAAGGAGGAATGTTAATGAACATTAAGATACAAATCGATGATGAAATAAAAGAAATTCGAAAAGTAGAATTAGAACCGTTAAGCCCACCATTATACAAAGCGGAAGTGGGATATTTGACATTACAAAATTTGGGATTTGCCATTGCATTTTTCAGACCAAAAAAAGATGAATTGGGCAATTTTACGCGTGTCAAATATTCATTGATCAAAAAACCATCAACACCATCAAATATTAATTTAGAACCGAAAAAGGGTATGAAAAAAGGAATCCTAAGTCAAGCACCAAGAACCGATTTTAATATAATATTGCTATTAAAACAACAACCCAAAAAAGGGAAAAATATTAGGTTAGATAAATTCATCTATGATTTTTATGGAATAATTCTTCTGAAAGATGGAAATGTTGAAGACCTATATCTTAATTCACCAAACCTTAGAGAAATAATGATCAAAAGCTTTGATGAATTAGGAAATGATTAGAATTTAGATTCAAAATCGGCTTCGCGTGCCTTTAATAATCTCTTTTTCTTCCTATATTTGTATTCGGCATAGGCTGCTTGTGCCATGAAGATTAATGCAGGAACAACAAACCAGATTATGAAGAACATTTCATTTGATGTAATCATTTTTAGGTCCACCTATTAATAGAGATAGTAATAAAAAATATATATAAATGATTTTATTCCTCATCTTCAGAATCTTGATTTGCCATTTCTATGAGACCTAATTGAACTTCGATCGCAATAGCTTCTAATACAGAAAGCGCAGAAATTGAGAATATGGAGTTCTTTGAAATTAGCTCAAATTTTTGATTTCTCATTAACTCTTCAGGCACAAAAACAGCATAATCAACTGCTTTTTTAATATCTGAACTCATCTTTGAAGTAAATAGAGCAACTTTAATTTTTACATTCTTCGCATTTTCAACTAAAGAGTCAAGATACTCGGATTCCTTTGTGGTTGATATAATTATCAAAAAGTCACCATTTTTGAATTCAAATCCATTATTGGGATTTACTAGAATGCTATTAATACCAATTAATTTCAAACGGTCTACATAAAGGCCCGCACAATGATACGTCCGCTCAAATCCAGAAATGCAAACCCTTTTTGCATTAATAATTTCGGATACAATAAGTCCTGCTTGCAGTTCATCAGATTGTGCGGCGAACTTATCCAAATGTTCAGATATATCAAGTAAAATCTCCCGGATTTTCATATATGCCCACCTACAAATAATTTATCTAGTTAAACCTTTTAATAGCTTGTGGATTTAGTGTCATAGTATATAAATGTGTATTAAGAGGTGCGCCATTTGGAAAGGCAGGTACTTGTTGCACTAAGGAAGTTTGTAGATGATGAATTTAAAACAAAAAAGCCATTGAGTGTCGAATTATTGAAAATTAAGAATTCAACTATTATAAAACATTTCAAGAAACTTCGCGGGGTTACATTTATTGTTGCAGAAACATACAAAGACTATGTAAGAATATATTTCTTCTTGCCGCAAGGTATGTTATTAGGCGCAGACAATTTTCCCCATGAAAAATATGAGAAAGCTCGCAAAGAAGCACGATTACTATATCGATTGGCAAAACCGGAAGAGCCAACAGAAGCAGATCTATATTTAGAAGCAACTGAACAAGTATTTAAAAAGTATACAAAAATATTGAAGAGAGTACAACGAACTCTAAACTTGAAAATTTTAAACAATCCAGTGGTATTCATATCCAAAACACCGCTAAATGAGGAAAACTCCCTTTTTGGAACAACTCGGACAGAAGAACGAGTGATTTTTGAAGAAAAATATATTGATATGCCACTCATCGAGGGATTAATGATCCGAGAAGCATTTAGAAGCTTGTGCCCTCAACCAATAGTGAATTCTCAATTATGTATCGAACTTGGAAACTTTGTTGCATTAAAAATGATTTCAAAAGAAGAAAAAGAAAATTGGCGAACAAAATGGCAAGACAACTCAGTAAATTATGAAATATCAACACATTTAATTCGACATGAATACACGTATGGCTTTCCAAATATAGCAGAACTTGTAACTCATATAAAAGGAATTTCACCAAACATTATAGATAACGAACCATATAAAATATTAGAAGCATTTCATGCATTACATTATATTAGAAATGAAAATGTCGCATTCATGATTGATGATGCGATAAATGATTTTTCATTCTTCACAAATAAGAGAAACTTTGAACTCGCAAACGCAATCCATTTGTCTCCGAGAATAATTATAAACTATAAAGCATTGGGAAAATCCCTTTGCATTACTACAGAAAAAACAGACAAGTTTGAATTAAAGATTAAAACAATGAAAAATGAATACTATATAAAGATCATAGACAATTCTTGCGATGATGAAATAACAAAATATACACATAATATTTCATTTAGACAAGTAATGCCAAAAAAGGATGGATGGGCTCTCACTCAGAAAATCAGAGGAATTTTCCTTAGGAAAACTTTAGGCATTTCATTTAATCCAGATAATATTAGCAAGACAATTGAGTTCAAGCCAACTACAACCTCAATTTCGGAAGATATATTGGAAATATTAAATACAATAAACAATTCAGGTATAATAACAACATCACAATCCAAAATCTTGGAAGAAGCAAAAATTGCAAATCATGCACAATTATTTTTGACGTTCCATCACGTAATACCACAACCAAATATTTTTCTAATGACGCAGGACCCCAAGAAGTTTAAATATTTAGCCGAGAATATTTTAAATATTATACCGGAGTCGCATTTATATCACATGACACATGGCGGCTTTGCATTAATTCACATACCAATTGAATGGTGGCATCATATAATTCAAAATATGCGTGATATAAATATTGAATTAATTTATGATGTGAAATCAAAAGGACCTTTATTCCATCAACCAGATAAAAATCCAAATGACGAGAGAGTGGTGACTTAATTGATTAATAGATATCCAAAGTATATCATATAT
>CAZPUN010000061.1:0-28322 GCA_964589775.1 uncultured archaeon | reverse complement strand
GTTAAAATCAGACTATTGTAGTGAAGCAAGTTGGGGGTCAGGGTTTCTGCGGAACCCACGCATATTAGTTCACATACAACGCTTATTTGTGAAAAATGAGTTATCAGACGAATGATGGGTTGGAAGAAAAAATATATACATTTTAGGACAAGAAATATTTGAAAAAGGGAAGGTTCAAAAGTACATAGATTTAAATTCAAACATGCAAATATAAGACACAAATAGGGAGAGGTTAAATTTGTTAAGAAGGTCTTCGGATAAAATGCCAAGTAGTCCAAGATTAGCGGAAAGGGTACCATTTCTTTTAGACATAGAGATGGATAGTCTTTCCGAGACTCGCAAAGTGATAACTGGAAATGTAATAGTATGTAGCAAATGCGGAGCATATTTAGATAATCCGGGATTGATAGAGACGGGGGAGATTGGCAGATATTATAAATGTCCATATTGTGGAACTACAAACATCATACCGAAGGATGCCCAGATAGTGGAACCCGACAGTGATATTTTGATTTCAGAAGCAAAAGAGCAGAAAACAGAGTATATCAAGCATAGTGCAGAAACAATAGTTGCGCTCATTGATATAAGTGGTTCGATGGGAGGAGCAAAGTTAAAGGCTGTGAAAGAAAGTCTAATAAAGTCAATAAACAGCATAGTGAAAACCACTCCGGACACGTATTTTTATTTAGTGCCATTCGAGACGAGCGTATATATAGTGGATCCAATTAGTGGAGAGTTTTACAAAATTTCGGAAGACCTAGAAGACGAGACTAGGATTGGAGAACAGGTATTAAAGATTCTCGAGCGTATCAAGCCAGAACGAATTTCCGAAGTTGCTGAAAATTTAAAAACCTACGTATTCAATTTAAGGGAGATGGGTTCTACAGCCTTAGGTCCTGCGGTTGTGACAGGATTTACAATACTTAAGAAGCACGAGGGTGGGCGTCTCTTACTTTTGACTGATGGAATGGCAAACGTAGGCATTGGAAGTTTAGATGCGTATCCAAGTCAGGAGAAATTCTATAAAGAAATGGCGACAAAGCTAAAGAATATGGGAATGATTGTAGACGTTATTGGAGTTCGTAGCCATGGCGAAATTGGGCTCGATAAGATTGGAGTTCTTGCAGAGATAACTGAGGGAGATATACTATATCCGGACATTTCCGAAATTGAAGCATCCATGGGTGAAGCATACGGAAAACGAATAATCGGACGTGATGTTAAGATCCGAATAATTGCACCACCCGAGATAAAAATATCGGATGCCAGTGGAATTTCCGATAAGATCATTGAAGATCTCAAAACCAAACATTCAGCAAAAATTGGAATGATGACAGAAGGCCGCGAGTTAATGCTTGCAGTTAAGCCGAAAACTGAAATAAAGAGAAAGAAAGTACCTATTCAAATTCAAATGGAATATGTGGATAGCAAAGGTGCGAAAAAGGTTCGGGTGCTAAGTACAGAGGTAGATGTTACGTCTAAAGAAGATGAAATCTTAGAATCATTAGATGCAGAAATCACAACTACCTTTGTCGTGCAGAAGGCTGGAGAACATGAATACCGAGGAGAAGAAAAGAGACGAAAAGCTGTAATTAAGCAAGCGCAACAACTTCTTAATGCTGCCGCACAAATCAATGCAGAGAACGCTCAAGCATTTCGAGACGCAATCGAAATAATCGAAAATACCGAAAAAGAATTTGAAGAAGCAAAACAAATGCGTGACGAGCAAGTTGCTCAAGGCATGAAAGCTAGACGCGTTTCAAAAGCAAAACTCTTCAAGAAATAAAACTCTTTTTTCCACTTTTTTAATTAAAAAATTAAATTTATTCGCTATCATCTCCATTAACTGAATCTTGAACCCCTTTTGAAAATACGCAACACTGTAGCTTACAGCTATTGGTTGCATTACGCTCCATTAACTGAATCTTGAACCCCTTTTGAAAATACA
Organism: uncultured archaeon; assembly: GCA_964589775.1. Lineage (GTDB taxonomy): Archaea > Asgardarchaeota > Thorarchaeia > Thorarchaeales > CAZPUN01 > CAZPUN01. Next base: position 26,374 of record CAZPUN010000061.1, on the reverse strand, counting down.
TAGAGCTCCATATATGTCAGGAAAGCGATCCATATAGCAAAAGTCCCAGATGACAGAATCTCGGGAATTGCGACTCCGTGCCATGGTCGATATATTATGAGAAGAGGTGTCACAAAGCTTAGAACTAATGGGACAATCGCATATTTTCGAATTGCTGAATTTCTAACCCAATCAAGAAGAACAATGAGCATCGAAATCGGAATCAGTAAGAAGAAAAGCATTGCGACCAACACATGAAGATTAATGCCATAGAATCGAGTCCCTTCAACAAATAAACCAATACAGAACAAAAAGATCGATTGCAGCAAAATAACATATCCTGCAACTATAGGCAACTTACGTTCTTGTCGCATAATGTAGGCAATAGCAAAAATTCCACTAGAAATACCACCAATAAACATACTAGAGTTAAAAATAATAGCAGCATCATTGACGCCGATATCACTGAGAGCATTCTCAGTCCATGAAAACCATGAACTCGAAAGATATACAGATAAGAAAATTCCGACATAAGTAGCAATAAATCCAATAATAGATATTCGCCACGCGTATTTAAAATCAAGAATGTTCCATTGCATATTGCATTTCTCCGATCTTGTGAAGCTTAGCAGACATTTTAAAATTTATGTTCAAAATTCAGATGTGAGCAAATCCACTCGATTCTTAAATTAAAAAATAAAAATAGAAAATAAAGCAAATACTTCTTCTCGACATATTTAAATGCCGTTACATTATGGTACGCAGCAGCATCCAAAGACCCGCAAATACAAGTATGATAACGAATAATACTTTTAGATGCCTAACGTGAACTTTCTTTGCATACCTTGAACCAATCTGACTCCCTATGAATCCCGCAACTGCAAGCGGAATAGCTAATTCAGGACTGAATTCGCCTGCGAGCCCATGACCTAGAAATCCAGCGAACGAATTCCCAAATACTAATACAGCATTAACTGCAAATGCAACTTTTAGAGGCAATCCACCAATAATAATAAGCAAAGGAACAATTACACCGCCGCCTGAGATTCCTACACTTCCTGCTATGAATGCGATGATCCCAGTTATTGGTAGAACTAGTAGGTTAATATAATACTCTTCATTTTCAAATGTGTTCTTCCAATAAAATCGAGGCTTTTTCATTTCACGTGCCTGCTTATGAACTGGTTTTGCAATAAAAATCGCCGAAATAAACAATAACAAAGAAAACGTGATTTTCAGATACAATGAAGGAATCAAATGTTCAAAAAATCCACCTATAAAAGACATTGCCGAGGTTATTACGATAAGCAAAGCAACCAGAGGCCAGTTGATCATGCGATTCCTGTGATATACTATTGTCATCGAAAGCCCTGAAAAAATTAATATGAAGAGACTTGACGTTGAAGCTACTCCAAAGGGGATCTCAAACGCAAGCATAATCGGAACGAAAAATTCGCCACCGCCCTTGCCAAACAACGAAAGGAAAGCTGTAAGAAGGAATACAATTATGCTTACTATGATTATTGTTGTTGGTTCCATAAAACCATCTCCGCTATAACACAATCTCTAACTGAAATAGCGTAAAATAGCATTCCTTTTATTAATTTTGTTAAATAGCTCAAAAATCAAATTGCGGCAATTTTCATGGAATTGATCTAAAAAATATTGAGCACAAAAATAAAAAAAAGAAAAAGAAGAAGCTTAGTGCTTCTTAACAAGTACTGCTGCGACAGCAATGACGGCAATAATTCCGCCAATGATGAGTATATCGGGGAGGCTTGTTGATGCGAAGGCTTCTTCATTCAATACAATAGATGGGTCATGGACTAGAGTGCCGTTGAAATTGGGATAAGCCAAGTAGACTTGAACTCCGGTGCTATCAGCAAGATAGCTTGTGGAGACATTAACTGTGGTTTCGACACCATTGTTATTTACAACGGCATATTCAAGCCATCGGAATAGAGCAGGGTCTAAATCACTTTCGGACGGGAAGCCAATTTCAGCCATGGTCTCGTTCTGCATTCTCTGTAGAACTTGTTCGCGAGTTGCGTTATCAGAGACATTTGTTGAATTAATGTACTGGTACATATTGTTGTGTCTTAGACGATATACATGACGGTATGCATTGGGTGTAATTACACTTAGATGGACACCAATTGTGACCATGTTGTCTTGATCGCTGAAGGGATAATTGCCAATGACAATGTCGGTCTTGACTTCAGTAATTGGATTGACTGTGTAATTCACTTCGCCGTGATGAGTGCTAATTTCAATGGTATGATTGGTATCAACATAGATGTATGAAACTAATTGAATGGTAAGTGCGTTCAATTCATCGTGAGTGTATGTTACAGATAGGTCAGCAAAGTTTACACCAACCTTGGTGTATGTGAATTTGATTCCAATATAATTACCGAGATCATCGGTCAAATTCACAATGCTAAGTTGCCAATCAATGGCAGAGAATGGAATCACATTTACGGTCTCATTGAGCTCAAATGCTCCATCGCCGTTAAGATCACTAAATTCAGTAAGATTGGTATATGCGATCTCATACATAGTTGGGTCGTCTGTCGGGTTATACTTTACTCTAAATATTGGCTCGTCGCCATCAAGTCTAAGCCCCATTACACCAGCATTAATCAACAGTTCATTGGTTTCAGGATCAAAATGATGATCCGGTATTGGTGGATTCTGCATTGGATCTGCAGCAGCAGGAGTTACCAATGTTACCAATAATGCTGCCATTACAATTGTCAGGGCAAACATATTTCGCTTGTTCATCTCGAGTTCACCTCACGACTACATACGCAAAATTTGATTATAAACACCGTTTCGGAAGAAAATATTATCACGCGATAAAAAAAGCCGTATAATGCTTCTAATACTTTAGTATCCTTTATCAATCGTTTAAATTTTTTATTCTGATAGCATAAACAATATTTTTTTCAGTTTATATACATCGTGAAATAATGCTTTTTTATCAAGTTTAAAGATTTTTAATCGCAAATATTTTCAAAAACGATAATATGACTATTATATTACAAGATTTTTAGCCTAATATGAAAAATTGGATATGATAAATGAAATGCAAAAACAATATGTCAAAGAAGAAATGAGAAGTGAGTATTTATGATGTTCTCGAGTTCGATGTTCATTTCTTCAATTGTTGCATTCATTATGCCTTTTATATTTCCAGAAGCATACGCAGTATTCTTATTCATGGCAAGACGCATAATAACACCCATATTTGAGGCGGAAATCACAATGCGTGCGATAAAATATATGACTACGGCAATTTGGTAGAAAATAACGGATTATATTGAGAGTTATGCGATTTCAATATATGGAGATTCAATGTACATTATTATTTTAGGCTCAATATTGTTTTTCCAAATACATAAGCAATGAAATATGACATACTCCCCGCATTGAGACGCAAGGGTTCTGCGTATAGGCTATCCAGCGGTAGCCTTTTCACGCTTATAGTCGCCGTACCCCGACGAGGAAAATATACGCTCCAGCCCTTTAGTAAGAAAGATATGCAGATCCCTACAGGGAATATTGTTTTGGAAGGCAAAGTAATATGTACGAAATTGCGACTATTCTTACGAAAGACATGGGCAGAAAGCCCACTATCTTCAGTCGTGGGAGTATGTCAGTGTTGAATATACATGCTATTGAATATGCAAATTCGAGCATTTCATAGGAGAAGATGGTACACTTGATAAACATACTAAAAATATGAAAAATAGAAATGTCGATGACAATAGAGAAGGGAAAAATGTAAAGGTGTATTCGAATTAAAATAAGATTTTCGTCTAAAAAAAAAGAAAGGTAATTAGCAGAGATCAAATGGGTAATCCAAGCATAGAATATACGCCGATCATTTTTAAAGCCATATATATCATTACAACTATGAACAACCATTTTAGGGATTTCGCATTGATCTTGTGTGCAAAGTGAGCACCAACTTGTGCCATTGGAATACTTGTTCCGGCGAGTAATGCCCACTGAAGGAGATTCACGTATCCAATTGAAAACTCAGGCAACCCTGTCTGCCCCAGGCCCAATAGCATATAGCCGATAGAACCACCAAGTGCTGTAAAGATCATCATTGCGGTCGAAGTGCCCACTGCTTCATGCATGTGGAAATTTAGAAAGATTAACATTACTGGGATTACAAGAACGCCTCCACCGATTCCGATTAATCCTGTTACAAACCCAAGAACAATGCCCCAAAAGATATATGTGAGAGTATTCTTATTAGGTTCCCCCTCAACTCGAATGGGCTTTGCAGTCATCATACGAACTGCACCCAATAAAATCGCAATACCGAAAATTGTTTTGAGAATCACACCCGGAAGGTTCGAAGCCACTAGAGCTCCAGCAAATCCAGATGCGGCTCCAACAACGCCGAGAATAATTGCCTGATGCCAAAGTACAACGCCTTTCTTGTTATGTCGAAAAGCACCGCTAATCGCCGTTGGGAGAACCACAAGGAGATTTGTACCAAATGAGACACGTATGGCAATCGTTGGATCGATACCTGTTGAAATCAATATGAAATACTGAACAGGTATCATAATAAAACATCCACCGACGCCAAGAAGTCCCGAAACAGTTCCAACAGCTGCTCCGGTAATCAATAAGATTATCATATATATTATGTCCATTTCTATTCAACCTCGCCTAGCACCCGCAAGATTTCAATCACTTTCGGCTCGATTATCTTGTAATAGACACTCTTGCCTTCACGTCGAGACTCTAGAATCCCTAAATTTTGTAGCAGGGATAATTGATTCGAGATACTGGACTGCGATAAGCCCAAATGCCGAATGACTTCACAGACGCATTTCTCGCCTGTCGCAAGGAACTTAATGATCTCAAGTCTTGTTGGATTTTGTAGCGCTTTGAATATCTTGATGGATTTTTTCATGATGCTTGAGGACATATTTATATATTTAAATATTTTGATATATTGAAATATGAAAAATAGAAATGACGAGGACAAGAGGTGGAAAGATAGTGTAGTATATAAGGTGATACAAACTAATTTTTATTGAAAAAAGGGCGGAACTAAATCCGTTCATCAAAAGGAAAAAATTACTCTATTCAAGATGCATAGTTTAGGAGCATAATACAATAAAAGCGTCATACGAGTATTGGATACATAAAGGAAATCAAGCAGATATGTGAGTGAAAGATGATAGAAAATGAAAGTGAGAAAAGGAGATCATATGGGGCGCATCTAACACCAATTAAAGTGTTTAGTGAGTTTATTCTTCCGGAAATAAGTTCAAAACTTTATGATTACATTTGGATAGACCTTTTTGCGGGAGAGGGAAATCTCATACTTCCGATATTAGAACAAATTCCAGAGGGAGATAGGGTAGATTTTTTTAAGAGGCATATTTACTTATTTGATATTCAGCAAGATTTGATTGAGCGTGCCATAGAAAATGCGATGAAATATGGGATTCCAGAGGAGATAGCTAAGAACAACATTATTCAAAGAGATACGATCAAACAGTATCCGGAATTTATTCTACGCAAGGAATTACCGGTTTTTCATATAACAAATCCGCCATATTTATACATAGGATACATAGCGAAACACAAAACGAGTAATCATTTAGATTATTTCAAAGGAGACAATGAGGGATATCAAGATCTTTATCAACTTGCAATGGTCAATGATTTACGTCACAATATCGGAAAGATGATATACATAATTCCCTCGAACTTTTTGTTTGGTTATTCAGTATCGAATAAAATAAGGAAAGAGTTTTTGAAATACTATGAGATTAAAAAAGCGTATGTTTTCGAAAAAAGAATCTTTGAATATACAGGGACAAATGTCGTTATGTGTTTTTTCGAACGTAAGAGAACTCCAAAGCATGGAACAGTTTATTTTGAAGGAATAAAGATCAATAATGAATTTCGAAAGCGTATGTATATTTTAGAACCAAAAAATCACTATAGAGCGGGTAATGTGTTTGAGGAGTTTGTACAAACGCATATCTCAGCAACGCCTTTACGCATAAAATATTATCTTACGATTGATGAAGTAGATAAGAGCACGGGGCATCATGAAGTTGTGGTTATAGATGCGAATGCATTTGATGGTAAAAAATACACAAAGAAGACGATTTATGTAAATAAGGAACTATACGATAAGATCAAATCGAATATTCTCTTTGTAAGAACTGTTGATACAGGAAGTATAGATGGAAGAGTTGGGCTCTACAAAATTAGAGACGTTTTTGGAGTCGATGGAATTTTAGTATCAAGAGCAAGATACAGGACCCATCCAATTCAAATATTCATAGAGCCAACGCTTACTAATGAAGAGCAAGAAGTCCTTATGAATTATTTTAATATGGTTCTCGAGCATTTCCGAGAGAAAACAGATAGCGAATTTATGACCACATATAAGTATTCAAGTAGCAAGTATACACGGAAATATCTGGGATTATCACAGACAAGGAAATTAATTCAAACATTTCCATGGTTAAATTTGAAAGATGATGAGCGTATAGAATTTAAAAATCTATTAAAAAACAAGAATATAAATGAGTTAATGGCATTCTTGAAGAATAGGATTTAAAAATTCCTGAGCAATTCGACTAAAATTATTTTTGAATGATACAACATTAAAAGAATATTTTTCAAAAACATCAAATGGAGCATTAAGATTTAAATAAAGCGAAAATCACATCATATTATAGAAATAACACGATAAAATTTGTAAAACAGGTGAAAACAATGGAGGAAAATACTGATTCTGACGTTAAGGAATTAGAAGAGACATTATCAAAGGAATCGGAGATAGCTGAGACCACATCAGAAACCGAGCAGGTAAGCGAACCTGAACCTGAGAAAGAGCATGAAGAGTCGAAACAAGAAGTTATGTTTGAGTGGGAAGATTCTTATATTGAAGAAAAAACGCGTTCGTTAGATTGGAAAGCGATCATAATTATTTCGATAATTTACTCACTTAGCGCATTACTTCTGAATGTACCGCAGATGAGTGCAATTTTGCAGCACGAGGAGAGGCTTACAATTGTATTCACGGCTCTTGGATCAATAATCTTTGGTCCAGTGATTGGAGGCTTAGGTGCAGGATTTGGAAATGTTCTTTATGATTTGATTAGTCACTTCATAATAGATCCAAGACCGTTATCGATCAAAAACTTCCTTGGCTTCTTAGGTAATTTGGCGGGTGGTGCTATAATTGGGTGGTATGCTCGTAAGCTTACAGTTCATCCGGACGATAAGATATTCACACTCGACAATATCAAGAAGTGGATACATAATACATTTGCCACAATTTTCGGATTATCTGTAGTACTTCCGATAATCATAGGCGGAGGTGGATATTTCTTAACGTTGATTGGAATTCCAGTCTATACCGCAGAAAAAGCAATTGAGAAAATCGGTGAGATTGCAATTTCAAATGGTATAGTTGCAGTGCTTTTGATGGTTCCGGTACAGATTACATTCGTAGCTCTTGAGCGTAAAAGGCTTAGGGCTTACCGTGAGATTCTAAAAAGCACGACCAAACTTAAGAGAATATCAAAGCCGAAGACTGAAATTATTAAGATTAAATGGATTCATGGCGGCAAAAATGGATTTGTACTTGGAAAATGGGGCTCAATAGACATGCTTGTACAAAACATATTGGACCGCCCCATGAAGTACAGAGTTGAAGTGCATGCACAAGACCGCATTGATCCATCTGTATTCTATACAAAGTTATTGCAGCCCGGCGATGTGGACCATCTCTATGTGGAGATATTCCCATTTGATGACGCAAAAAGGGAACTCAAAATTACATTTAGACCCTGGGTTGAAACGTACGATGAACTAGTACGAATGGAAGAAGCCAACTTAGAATCGGTATACAGATACAAGTACAATGTGGTTATGCCTGCTAATAGACGTATGCGAGCAATGGTTACAATTGTTGGTCTTCTAGCATTAATTGTCACTCTCGCACGCGGATTGGCAAGTGTAGCAAGTGCAGGTTCAGACCTCTCAGCTCTTGAGCTCACAGGCGGAATTGTTCTAATAGAATTGCTAGCAATCATATTGTATTACATATATCGGAAGAAGAATCTAAAGAAATTGGAGGCAGACTGAAATGGCAGAACATGAACAGAAGTATGTGGGATTGATTACAAATATCTTGCTCGCAGTAATGTCCATTGCAATCATTGTAATGTACGCGAATGAGAGCGCAGAAACAATTACGATTACAGCATATCTTGCACTAACAGTATTCATAGCGTTCATAATAGCCATGATATTTCCGAAGCGAAAGAATTTAAGAAGCGCAATTCAAATCAAGCGAGGGCCGCCCAAAATCGAATTTTACGAACTACCAGAAGGAATTGGAGTTGCTCGGCCAATAGAAGCGAAAGGTGTAAAATCCGTAAAAATCACAAAGCCATTTGTTGTAAATACTGCAAACAAAATAAAGCTACGCGTTAAGAACGTATCGCCATACCCCGGAATTCGAATTAGATTCCATTCAGTGGATCACATAAGTCCTTCAAGTATTGATTTGCCTCTTAAACCGGACGAAGAAACAGAGATCGAGATTTCAGTTGTTCCAGTAGCTCCAGGTGAACGTGAAGTTTCTATTGAATTTGCAACGCTATTTGACAAGAACGGAAAACTTATTCCACGATACGAAGCCGAGAAACTAATTATACAAAGATTCCGATTCTTTGCGAGAGAGCCAGCCACAGGCGGAATCACTTCCAGTCAGGTAAATCTTCTTAAAACCATAGTAACAGTTGCTACAGGACTCGTATTTCTTAACGGAATAATTTTGGCATTCTTTAGCGATATTTTAGGTGGATTCACAAATATTTTCACAACACTCATTCCGCTTCTCATAGTCCTTCAAGTTCCAGTATTTTACATATACTTCGCTCTTATGAACCGATTACCACAAGTATAATTGGGGCATTCCCACCTTTTTTATTTGTTTTTTCAAATTACTTTAAATCTCTACACATGATTCACAATACAAACGTAAAATCCTTTATTCAAAAGTCTGTTCAAAAAACATAGGTGTCTAGCTGTGAAATGGAAGATCGCAATTATTGGTTTTGGAAATGTTGGACAAGGTACTTTGGAGATTTTAAATAATAAAAAAGATATTTTCCACTCGAGATATAATTTTGATTTTGATGTTGTAGCAATTGCAGGACACAGCAAGGGCTCGGTTCTAAACAACGATGGCATAAATATTGAAGAAACGCTAAATTTGGTTAGGAAAATGGGTACAATAATAGAACATAAGGATCATGTAGATTTTGATTCTATTGAGATAATTAGAAATTCTGATGCAAACATCGTTGTTGAATGCACGCCTACAGATATAAAGACTGGAGAACCGGGCATATCACATATACGAACCGCTTTAAAATTGAATAAACATGTTGTTACTACAAATAAAGGACCAATTGCTCTATATTTTGACGAACTTATGCAGTTGGCAAAGAACAATAATGTAGAACTCAAATTCGAAGGTACAGTTCTTAGCGGAACTCCAGCAATAAACTTCGCGATAAATGGTCTTGCAGGATGTAATATTACAGAGATTGAAGGAATTTTGAATGGAACTACAAACTTTATTCTAACGAAGATGGAACAAGGCATGAAGTACATTGAAGCACTACAAGAAGCTCAGAGATTAGGATACGCAGAAGCAGATCCTCGTGCAGATGTTGAGGGGTGGGATGCAGCAGTTAAGGCAGTGATTCTTGCAAAGGTCATTATGGGTCTGGACATATCTATAGATGATGTAAAAACAACTGGTATAACAAATATATCCGAAGATGATATTCAGGACGCAATGAAGAAAAACGGGCATATTAAATTAATTGCGAGCGTAAAAGGGCCTGAGGCCATAATAGCTCCAAGATATATTTCAAATTCGCATCCGTTCGCAAACATTATGTATGATACAAACGCAATAACATTTCATACAGATCATCTTGGAAGCGTTACTATTATGGGGCCTGGAGCAGGAGCCATAGGAACTGGACAGGCAGTAATTAGAGACATTTTATCTATTATCAATGAAACAAGAAAACGATGATTTCACATGCATATTCGTATCAATAGTCAGAGAACGTCGTATTTAATTAACAATAGATGATTTCTAATTTTTGTTCTTTTGTTTTAAAATGGAAAAGGTCTGAAACGCAAGAAAGTACTAAAACATGGAAAAACGTATAAACAAATTTGATGATAAGGATAAACGATGGTTGTGTTTTGAATATAGGATGTCCATATGAAGGGACTGGGATAATTATTAATAAGACCTTCACCGGTGATATATATGAAAGAATATACTAAAGAAGAATTAGACAAAAGATCACGTAAATATTTCTTTATCTCTTTACCATTAATCTTTACAATGATTTTCTTTATATTATTTTTATATTTTATTCCTGATTTCGATTTTTATCCAGTAGTATTTGCTTTATTTATCATATCAATAGTTCTTACAATTATTGGTGTTATAATACTATATGTATATTCAGGGATACCAAAATATCTTAGTAATAATTACGAAATTTTAAAACAAATAACGGATGACATCAAAATCATTGAGAAATATGTTTTAGCAAAATATGAAGATATATATATCGTTGGAAAATATGGAACGCTTTACTTTTTTGCTTTTTACGATGAGCCTATGATGACAACCAATAAAGTTCACTTCAAACAAACATTCTGGGTGTGGAACAAAAAGGAACCAATACCCAATTTAAATGTCTATAGAGAAGAAGGAGAATTTACAATTCCAACAACGGAAGGCAATATTTCAGGTAAGGGAGTTTTATTAGCCGTTGATTGCATGGCAAATTTTACATACATACCAGATTTATCCAGAGAAAACATATTACGAGTTGTGGAATATTTGAAGAAAATCAGAAATGAGAATTTAAACAAAATGGATGCCTCCGCATGAATACAAATATTTCTTTTTTTTAATAAAAGAATAAAAGAGATAAGAGAGTTATTTAAAGCGTTTTGCTTTTTGTTCGATCATTTCCTTCGAGCCAATATCTCGACGGTAGAATATTGGACCCTTGATATACTCGATTGCCTGTAATGTAAGGTCGGCTGCTTCAGGGATTGTGTTTCCGATACCAACAAGAGCTATAGACCGAGACCGAGTCGTATAGATATTGCCTGCCGATTTTCTAACCGAAGCATAATATAGTTTCACACCGAGTTTTTCTATTGCTGCACTATCGACTTCAAGCTTTTCATCGGATTTTGGAGATACTGGGTATCCTTCAGGCACAATATATCGGACAGCAGTTGCTTTATTTTCGAACTGAACTTTTGCATTACTTAGAGTACCATCCATAATTGCATAGGAAATGTCTAAAAAGTCAGATTTTAGAATTGGTAGGATGTTCATTGCTTCAGGGTCGCCGAAGCGAACATTGCTTTCGATAATCTTAATACCCTTTTGCGTCTTCATAAACTGCCCGTAGAGAACTCCCTTGTATTTTAGCCCAGTCTCTTTTGTAAATGCATCTACGATTGATTTTATGATTTCCACGCCGGCATTGTAATCCTTTTGTTCAAGAAATGGTAACAAATGATTTGCATCAGAATATGAGCCCATTCCACCTGTATTAGGTCCTTCATCGCCTTCGTATGCTCGCTTGAAATCCTGAGCTGCAGGTGTAGGAACAACGGTCTTCCCGTCTACAAAAGACTGAATTGTAAATTCTTCGCCTTCCAAGAGTTCCTCGATAATAACTTTAGGCTCCCCGCCGATATTCTTTTCGAGGATCTCTTTTGCATAATCAATAGCATCTTGCTCAGTCTTCAAATGTTGTCCGGTAACCTTTACGCCTTTACCACCTGTAAGACCTGCAGGCTTTACAGCTACCTTGCCATCAAGTGCGCGAATAGCATCCCGTATTTCATCTTCCGTTGTACATACATAGAATTCGATATTGCCGGGGCAATTGTGCTTTTGCATTAGTGTTCTAAGAAATCCCTTATCAGATTCGAGACGAGCGGCAGCTTTTACAGGACCTACAGCAGGAATGTCAGCATCTAACAAGGCATCAACAACACCAGCCGCAAGAGGAGCTTCAGGACCTATGAACGCGAAATCCACACCGGTCTTTTTTGCAAATTTTACAATATCCGCAGCGTCAGTTACCTTACCAACTTTCAAATCAACGGATAGTGCAGATAATGCAGGATTTCGAGTCCCCATATAAGCAACAAGTTTCGGCTTCTTTTCACTCTTCAATAAAGATTCCGCTATTACATGTTCGCGGGCAGCATTTCCAATTACTAAGATCTTATGACTCATTTTTTCACCTTCATCGAACCTAGTTTAGTTTCAAGTAGGTCAAAATCAACATTATCAAGTTCGGGATATTCGCCAGTAACACAAGAAAGACATAGACAGCGTCCTTCACAACCAATGGCTTCACGAATTGCATCAATACTATTATAATACAAGGAATCAGCACCAATATCTTTTGTAATGTCCTCAATACTTGTGTATGAAGCTACGAGTTCTCCACGAGTTGGAAAATCAATACCAAAATAGCAGCCGGATACAATAGGCGGTGCAGTAACTCGAACATGAACCTTCTTTGCTCCGGCATTTCGTAGTGCATTAATAATTCGTTTCACGGTTGTTCCACGTACGATACTATCATCCACCATTATAACTTCTTTACCTTTAAGAACCGTTGAGATCGGGTTTAGTTTCATACGGACCTCGTTTCCTCTGGCCTGCTGATTGGGTAAGATAAAGGTACGCCGCTTGTAGCGATTCATGATAATACCATATTGAAACGGTATGCCACTTTGTTTAGAGAATCCAATAGCGGGCACAATTCCAGTCTCAGGTACAGGAACTACAATCGTATTTTCTTTGTCATCAGGCAGAGGCCCATCACGCGCAAGAATTTCGCCGAGTTTGTATCGGACATCATAGACGCTTCGACCATAAACATATGAGTCCGGTCTTGCAAAATAGACCCACTCAAAGAAACAATGACGTGTCTCACCTTTATCGATCACTCGCTTACTTTGTATTGTCTTCTCTTTTATTCGGACAACCTCTCCGGGCAGAATGTCACGAATCCATTTTGCACCTAAGAAATCAAAACTTACAGTTTCAGAACTCAGGACATATCCATACTCAGTTTCGCCAAGTGCGAGAGGCTTGTACCCGTATGCATCTCTAAACGCATAAATGTCGCCCCAACGATTCAACAGAACAACTGAATAGGCTCCTTGAAGCAGACGCATGGCTTCCTCAATTGCTTCAATGTAGGATTTTCCGTTTTTCACCGCATCTAATATTAAACGTGCAATAACCTCGGTGTCAGTTTCGGTTTCAAACTCGATATTATTCTCACGCATCAAGTCTCGTATTGTGAGATAATTGGTTATTGTTCCGTTGAATGCAATTGTGAATTCCGGATTTATGTAGGGCATCATAAACGGTTGTGCCTCTCGTACAGTTGATGTTCCCGTTGTACTATAACGCACGTGTCCGATTCCAGAATCTCCTTGAAGCCTCTGGAGAATCGCAGGACGAAACACATCCGATACTAATCCAGTATCACGATACGTGGCAATGTGATCACTTATATGTACGGACATACCACATGATTCCTGCCCGCGATGCTGTAATGATGTGAGACCGTCTGCCAAATATTGAGCTACAGTTCCACGTCTCTGAACACCACTTATTGCAATAATACCACACTTTTCTCGTGGTTTTAGACTTCTGTTAATATTTTCTTCAAAGAATCTTGCCATGCGTCTTTCAACTCCTTTAAATCAAATTTAATATGTTCATTCGAGATTCGAATACTTATTTCACTGTGGTTTGAGAGATCTCCGAGAACACGTACGGAAATACCAAGTTTCTTTGCATCTTCAATGAGGCTATCCAGAAGGTCTTTAGGAACAACAAGCAGATAGCGGCCATGTGATTCAGAAAATAGAACTTCATCAATTCTGAGTCCATTAGTTTTTAAATCATCTAAATTAACACTTAAGCCTTTTCCACTTCGTACAGCCAGTTTTGTAAGAGCTGCTGCAATTCCACCTTTTGAAATATCAATTGCATAAGTGATTGTCTTATTTCGAATTCCACTGATTACAAAATTCATATTCTTCTTTTCTTCATCGACACGAACTTTTGGTACAATTCCTGCAATAGTCCCATGAACTTGTTTATAATACTCAGAACCACCCATCTCAGGATATGTATCACCTACAAGAACAATTTTACCTGAAATTCCAGTAGCACTGTAGGCTCTGTCACGTTCAAGATTGTCAATCAGGCCAAGTACTACAACAATGGGAACAGGCTTGATGGCTTTACCTGTGGTCTCATCTTGATTATAAAAACTAACATTACCACCGACACAGGGAAGACCAAATGCACGACCCATATCTGCAAGACCTTTAATCGCCTGCTCAAATTCCCAGAATACTTCAGGATCTTCAGGACTGCCAAAGTTACATCCATCTACAAAAGCTACAGGCTCGGCTCCGGTAGAAGCAACATTACGACACGCCTCGGCTAGAGCTCCAGCAGCTCCCCAATATGGGTCTGCATAAGTCGTCAGAGCGTTTCCATCGGATTTTATTGCAAGGCCCTTGTTCGTACCAAGAATACGCATAACTGCAGCTTCTGAGTCATTTGGCTTAGAAACGGTTCGAACACCGACTTCATGGTCGTATTGTCGATATACCCACTCCTTGCTTGCGATACTTGGTGCAGATATGACTTTCAAGAATGCATCCTTGAAATTTCGAGGCAAATCGGGTTTATCACGATTCTTGATTTCTTTAATTCGTGCGGGTTCCTTAGATTGACGAATAATTACTGGGGGGTCTGCAAGTATCTCAACTGGAAGATCTGCAACTGTTTCGCCATGGTTTTTCACAATAACGCGACCGGAATCTGTGACCTCACCAACAATTGCATAAGTCAATTCATATTTTTCAAAAACCTTTTTAATTTCCTCAAGGTTTTCAGGAGGCACTTCATATAGCATACGTTCTTGACTCTCAGAAAGCATGATTTCATAGGGAGTCATGTTCGGTTCTCGAGTGAAAACCTTGTCAACATGAACTACCACGCCAGTATTTCCACCCTCAGCCATTTCAGATGAAGCACACGTTAGACCACCACCGCCAAGATCCTTTATTCCCGGAGCGAGTTTGCGATGCACAATTTCAAGAGTTGCCTCGATTATCTTCTTTTTGATGAATGGGTCGCCAATTTGCACGGCGTGTCGCTCTTCTTCAGATTCATCGCTCAGGGTCTTACTGGCAAATGTAACTCCATGTATACCATCACGACCGGTACTTCCACCCGCCAATACAAGTAAATGTCCGGGATGTTCTGCTTTACTGGGTGCTACATCTTCAATATTTCCAACGCCAAAACAACCGACATTTACAAGGCAATTCTTGGAATAGCTTTCATCAAATTCAATTTCTCCAGCAACCGTAGGCACACCAATACAGTTCCCGTAGTCTGCAATGCCTTTTACAACATTTCTAATCAACCATCGCGTATGAGGGTCTTCCGGACTACCAAATCTGAGACTATCCATAAGTCCAATCGGACGAGCACCCATACATAAAATATCGCGAACGATCCCACCAATTCCGGTGGCGGCTCCATTATACGGTTCGATTGCCGAAGGATGGTTGTGAGACTCAATCTTGAACGCTACAGCCTTTCCATCACCAATATCGATAACGCCAGCGTCCTGTCCCGGGCCTACCAAAACACGCTTGCCTTCTTTCGGAAGTATTTTTAATACAGGGCGGGAAGACTTGTACGATGCATGCTCGCTCCACATAATGTCGATCATACCAATTTCGACTTCATTAGGCTCCCGACCAAGTATTTCAATCACTTTTTTTAATTCGTCTTCAGTAAGACTAATTTCAATTCCCTTGTACTCCATATCAACCTCTCCTTACAAAATTCTTCAATAGGCGGAGCCCGTGCTCAGTACCCCATGGACTCAAAATGCGTTCCGAGGCTCGCTCAGGATGTGGCATCATACCAACAATATTGCCTTCAGGATTCATTACACCCGCAATGTTTAATATCGAACCGTTTGGATTACTTTCTTCTGTTATTTCGCCTTCAATATTACTATAGCGAAATACAATTTGTTCATTTTCAACCAATTTCTTAGTATCCTCTTCTGAAAGATAGTATCGTCCTTCTGCATGAGCTATGGGAAGCCTAAGAACACTGCCATTCGCCATTCCACGAGTCAGAGCACTATTCGTATTTTCTACACGCACAGTAACCCATTTACATATGAACGTACCAGATGTATTTGGCAAAAGTGCTCCCGGAAGAATCTTTGCTTCAACTAAAACTTGAAAGCCATTACAGATCCCAAGAACATTTTTGCCATCCTTCGCCATATCCTTAATGACCCCTATGGCAGGACTAAAAGAGGCTACCAGACCACTTCGCCAGTAATCACCGTAAGAAAAGCCACCGGGCAATATAACCGCATCATAAGTCTCGTTCAGGTCGGCGTGCCAGACAAGATCCGCATCTACTTTTATTACATCCCGAAGAACATGAAGTGTATCATAATCACAATTACTTCCGGGAAATTGAACTATCGCCACTTTCAATTTTGGTCACCGACTCGAATAGTAAGCTTATGAGCAACAGGATTAAAAATACGAAGCTCATTACATAGCCGCTCTGCAATATTGCGAGCCTCATCTGGGCTTTTTGCTTTAATTTTCATTCGCATGTAATTTCCAGTACGAACATTTGAGACCATTGAATATCCATTCTTATGCATCAAATCGCGTTCAATTGTTTCACCTGCCGGGTCAGACGCCGTAGGCTTGTACTCAACAATCACTTCCACAGTATATTCATTCATTTCAATCACCTAAGAGAACACGGCTAAGTTCTTCGTATGCAGCCTTTAATTCCTCGATCTTGCCACCCTTACGATATACGTCCTTATCAAGTATTTTTTTGTCCGAGGCACGCCAAACTCTCATTGAATCTCCGTTTAGCTCATCGCCAAGAACAATCTCTCCTTTACTATCGCGACCAAATTCAACCTTAAAATCAACTAGAATTAGTCCTTTTTTAGATAAATATTCGCGTAATACGCCGTTAATTTTCCTCAATTTTTCTTCCATGTCTTTGATTTCATCACGTGTTGCAATCCCAAGCGTCTCAATATGACTCGTGTTTAGCAATGGATCACCCATCTCATCCGATTTATAGAAGAATTCAACAATAGGAGGTTCTAACACCTCGCCTTGCTTAAATAATGGAATTCGCCTTAGTAAAGAACCAGCCGCTATATTCCTGCATACAGCCTCAAGTGGATACATGGAAAGGCGCTTTGCGAGAACATGGGTATCATCAACTCGCTTTATAAAATGGGTAGAGATCCCGTTCGCTTCCATCAACTTGAACAGATTCTCTGTAATATCAGCATTGATCTTGCCCTTACCGGCAATTACATCATGTTTAGCCATGTTCCCTGCAGTAATATCATCCTTAAACTCAATCATAACTTCGTTTGGGTTATCAGTTGCAAAAATCTTCTTGGTCTTGCCTTCTGAGAGAAGTTCATTAGCCATCTGAATTGCCTCTTTTAATTTTTAGTGTTTTATATTACTAATTATCTTTTATTGGATCATTTGTCAATCCAATTGAGATTTACCACAAGAAAAGTGAAAAAAACTTCAGTTATAAGAGTTTTTGTTTGATATTTTCGTTTCTCAAACTATATGAAAGGGCTTAAAATGGAGCAGAGTGGAGGATATAATAAATTAGTGAGCTAAAACACTAAAATAAAAGAAAGGAGATTTACTCCTTTTGCTTGATCAATGGATTAAACTCAGAGAAGAACAGGAATAGGACTAATGTAAGCATTGCGAAGACGATTGCAGGAACGATAGCAGGACTTCCGATGGCAGCTGCCGTAGTGATATTGTAGATATGGATTGTGAATGAAATGATCCAAATGATATATGTACTTTTATCGAACGGTACGTAAACTCTTGGCCAATAATAAGCGATTAAAATAAGCGCTATTGCTGTGACAATACTTAACGTTATCAATTCGACAAGCATACGACCGTAGATTGGAAATGGGCTACCAAATAGCATGAGATTTGTAACTGGAGATGCGATCAAAATATCGCTTAAGAAAATTGCAATTATTATGTAAAATATGCCATATTTGAGTTTATAATCATGAGAACGGAGATATCTACGTCCTAGAACGACAATCAATGAGTAATAAAACATCAATGCAAACCAACCGGTGAAATTGAAATATGGAATTCCATAAAACATTTCAGGATAGAAGTTTTGCCATACCCATCTACCTTCTAATGTACCATTTATGAGATATTGGTCCGAGACGGCTACTGGATCAATACCAGCATCCATAATCATACCGAATAATCCAACGAAAAATGGATATATTTTATCAGGAAGCTTTGTTCGCTCTACAAAAAGCATGCCGACATAGAATATCACAGCTTCGAGAAACGGAATTTCGAGGGGAACTGTACCTGCCATAAAGAAGCGTTCGCTGGAATAGTGATAAATGCCTACGGCAACACCGATGTTTTCAAAAATTATACCATATATTACAAATCCAATAATTTCAAAAACGCGTGTTAATCGTTCTTGCTCGTTAAAACGTAAAATAGCGTCTCCAATCGCCAATAAAAATAGTATCACGGAAATTATTTCTATAGCAAGCCAAGTTGCGGGATACATAATCTGCACCTCAGTTAATACAGAACAGAATAGGGATTACGAATTATATAAATTTTTATATTTTCAAAATAACAAAATTCATTCGAACCATACAGTACATGCATAATAAATACGAAATGGCACAACAAAAAAGAGAAAGAAAAGATTGACTAATCAATATCAGGATATCTAAAGAGTATATGGCAGCTTAGTAATACAACGAGTATATAACTAACGATACTTCCAAAGAAGAAGCGACCGAATGCAGTAGATGTTGATACAAAGAACCAGATTGAGACGAACATTGTAAGGATGTAGACGAGGGATTTAATTGGGTCATAGGCGAGGAAATTGTTATCCCATTTATCATCTGCTGCTGCACGATATGTACATTGTCTGAAGATACATAATTTGAAGCCCTTCCGCTTATACCCCTTTGGCATTAGAGAATTTCCCATTATATGCAATAGGATCAATATGAGCAACAATATAATGCTGACGATTGCTTCAACTGTGTTTAGACCCATTGTAGTAAGTGGATATAATGAATTTCCTGCAACCATGTTTGCGACCAGCGTATCAAAATTAACACTCGAAAGCATCCAGATAGCAATTGGAATGAAGAGGAGCCATGCGGAATTCATCATACGCATCAAAGTTACACGAGCTCGTGCCTTGATCATTTCTTTATCTTTGCCAAACCTAATGGTCATATTGAGATCTGTGAGTGCCCCGGTTATTGCGATCATGTTCCAAGATACAGTACCGATAATACTGAACCAATCTGCAGCATTTGGATAGCTTAACCTCAACATTACTATGAAAATTGCGAAGATTGGAAGACTGATAATCAATAGGAACAACTGCTGAAGGAAATTAAGAGTTTCGGCTTTTCTGATAAACATTACAGGGATTGTGAAGACCACTGTAGGACCAAGGAAGTACATAAAGGGCACGCCCCATTTAAGGTAGGAGACTTCAGATTCGCTTGGTAATCCGCCCTGTAATGCATTCATGATTAATTCGATTGCAGGTCCGAATTTTCCCTGAACGATCTGTAGAATGTCAGGAGGAGTTAATCGATTTATCAGAACAATAAACAATGTTAATCCAACTGCACCCAAGAATGTTGTGGCAATAGCCCAGAGAAGGCGAATTGGGTCTTCTCGTAGATATGTGAGGATACTTTGCATGATTTTACGCTTACTGGTCATGACTTTATATGGCTGATATAATTGCCCAATGAACAGCATTCCAGTTAATAGTATAATCGGTATGGGATTTGAGAAGAGAATGTCAGTCCAAGGAGCCAGTGTCTTACCTTGAAATAGATATGAAATGACTACTAAAGCTGCCCAGCCAGAAATAAAGAAAACAGACATACAGAGGAAACGCCATATATTTTTGAACGTCCATTTCCATCGCATACTGAAAAACAATATAATTAATCCAATTACCATGAAGATAACCATGAGATAATATAGTTGGAGTGGCTCAGCTAGTTCTAGAAGAACAAGGTTACCAATTTTCAATTGATACGGAGCAGATTCATAAAGGATAAGGCCTTCAGAAAAGATTATTGGAATAATAATTACAGATACGCCAATCGCACTGAAAATGAAGGATAATAGCTCCTTTCGATCTTCTTCTCCAGTAAGTTGAAACATTACTACGACAATTGATAATGGAAATAATGCAGTTATATAAAGAGGTAAAATTTGTGAGATGTCAATTCCGGATACCAAAGCAATTGTCGATGTAAACGATAAAAATACGAGAGTTATGAGACCAAGGGAGAGACTTCCACCAAACCAAGTGATGAAGCTTAATAAGATCATAAAAGCAATCATTGAATCGAGATAGATTACGATTCCAGCAGGGATTATGTTAGCTGTTCCAGCAAATGTTATGAGAAAACCAAACAACAACGCTAAAATAAGCAATATCAGAGATTTTTTATTTAAATACATTAAATATTGCACTCCTTTTTATTTAATGTAGACACTGATTGTATTATATTGTACAATTTTACTTATATATTTTAACTAAAAAATAATCAAAAATATGCGACAACATCTAAGCAAAATATTTATTTCAACATTTAGATATTAATTATAAAAATAGAATAGAAGCAAGGTATGAGCCATGCAAGTTTTTTCAGAACCGAGTATATATCGTGATATCGCATTGTCAATTTATGTAGCTGCATTTCTATTCGGGATTCAATTTATTATTCATTTCATAAGTGATTGGAAGAATTCAAAGATAGCAACCATTAGAGATATTAGAATTGGCTGGGCAGGTTTTATTGCGCTTGCAGTATTACATCTATTCTTCTTCATGATAGGGGACTTTTACGCTACACCTATAGATAGGGAATTTTGGTTGAAACTCGGGTATGTAGCGTTATTAGCAGGACTGTTTGTCTTTTCATATATATTTGAAGCGTCCTATAAGAAGAGCCGGCATATTTTTTCAATTATCTTTATGATCGGAACGATTCTATCAATCATACTTCCACATGAGCTCCTCAGAAAACTTGCTATTGGTCTCTTTACTCCATTCTTAATTGTGGAATTATATCTGTATATTAAATTCATGATGCGATACGCCTATGGAAAAGTCCGAAAAAACATTTTACTATTTATATCTTCATTTATTATGATTTTAATCGGATACGCCTTTATGACAGATTATGCTATTGATTATTTAGGTCTTCCATCGTATACATTTGGAACTATTTTATTGGCGGGCGGAATAATTGGGATGGGACAAGCACTTATGAATATCCCATCGTTCGATGAACTTAATTGGGAAAAGATGGCAAAAGAGCTCTATGTTATGACTCGAGATGGACGCCCGTTGCTAAAAATCGATTTTGAAAAGCCTCAAGAAGAAATGAGCGATGAAACCATTCTTGCAACAGGGGGATTTACAGGAATACGCGAAATTCTAAAAGAGATAGTGCATACAGACGAAGAGATCAGAGTTGTAGATCAAGGAAACATAAAATTACTGTTTGCACATTCGCCACATTTGGTTGGTGTTCTTGTTACTCAGAAAGCCCTAGAAACACTCTATGAAAAATTAGATGATACAATATCAAGATTTGAGCTAATCTATGGGGATATGATGGAAAACTGGGATGGAAATCTCAGTCGTATGGGTCCTGCCAAAAAGATTGCCCTTGCAAACTTTGGATTTAAACAATTATTAAGAAAATAAAATAAGCCCTCAAATACAAAAATGAGGGCATGCACTTCATTTTTCTACTTTTGCCCAACAACACTAACGCCTTTTAGACCAAGTGTCGGGATGCATACACTATTACCGTATTCGACGTGATTTGTAATAATTATTTCATCATTATTTAGCACTTCATATAGATTTCCAATTAGCAGAGCATGCTTAATCGAGCCTACGATTTCACCATCTTCTATATATAGCCCGTCTCGAATTTCACATGCGAATGCACCGCTAAGCGGATTTACTTCTGGAGCTGCAAAATGTCGAACATACACGCCCTTTTCAATTTGGCCTATTGCATCGTATAGGCTAAGATTTCCGGGTTCCATTACCATTGTTGAAAATAATGGCTTAACCGTTCGTCCAAAGGAGCCTTGAATATCTCGAACATCACGCCTAAATCCATTACCAGTGCTTTCCGTACCAAGAATGTGTGCATTGTATGTATCACTATAATATGATTTTAGAACTCCTTTTTCAATTATGGGGGTTTTCTGCGTTGGAACACCTTCATCATCATAAAGAGAAGTCCGGATGCCCCATGGAAATCTACCATCATCGTAAATCGTAATATATTCACTCAAAACTTTTGAGTTCAACTTACCGATCCATGGTGAAGCCTTAATATTGACCATTTCAGCAGATGCAGATGTGGAGAGTATCTGTGCCATAAATTGACTCATCTCTTCAGTATCAACCAGACCAACAACATTTTCAAGCTTTTCAGTAAATGCTTTTGCTTCTAAAGTGCTTAATGCGCGGTTTTTTAAATCCTCACCAATTTTCTCAAAATCAATATCCTTCAAACGTCCTGCAAAACGACGACGAACACCTTCGCCTTTTTTATCATTTTCTTTTGCCGTTGCAGTAAAATAGAGAAAAACAGCTGTTCCTTTTTGTTCAGTATTAACACCTAATGAATTTTGAACCACAGATTGGATACTTCCTGCTCGAATAACACCCAACGGTATCTGAACCCGTGGATCTTTAGCAGCATTCATTATTTTTGTGGTAAGTTCAATTAAATTATCAGAAGAAGATTCTGCGGTCTCAATATCATAAGATTCAACAGACCCCGATGATTTTTTAGGTTCAGGCAGACTTTCAAAATTTTTATTCTCTTCAGATATTTTAGCAATTTTCATTGCATTCTGCACAATATCATCAATATTGAGATTTGTCGGGCTAATGGTTCCGCTAGCAAATCCAATCTTTTTTCCAAGTATAAATTTTACACCCAATCCAATCTCTATTTTTGAATCTACAACTTTTGGAATATTATTATCGATATATACACTCTTGACCTGACTTTCAGCCACATATGCTTCCGCTTGAGTTGCATCATATTTTGCTGCATAATCTAATGCCTTTTTTGCAATATCTATAAGTTCCAACTCTTACGCCCCAAATTATTACTTTTGATTAAAGAGAACAACAAAGGATTATTTAAATTTGCGGAGTTTAGCATTCGCAATTAAAAGAAATAAATAAAAAAGGAAAAAGATTCTTATGCTATTTCTACATCATATACGCCACTTTCTGAATTGCCGCGATATTCCAAAAATATTAGAAATAGAACCCAGATCATAAATGTTAGAGATGTAATGAATTCAGGAATTGCAACTCCATTCCACTTGATACCAAGCCATAAGGCAGGCGTTATAACACTTAATATTAACGGTATAAATACAAGCTTGCGGGTTTCCGGTTTTAATATCCAATCAATTGCAGTGAACCACATCGAAAACGGTATTAAAACAAAGAACATTACTGAAAAGGAATAATGCAAGTTTATACTACCCCAATAGGTCTCTTCAACAAATAACCCGATACAGAATAAAGCAATTCCTTGAAGAAATATATCGATACCTGCAAGCAGTGGAAGTATTTGCCCGCGCTTTTTCAAGATATATGAAATCCCGAAAATTCCGGTACTTATCCCACCAATAAATAAACTTGTATTAAAAACAATTGCAGCATCATGAACTCCCAGATCGCTTAATGCATTATTAGTCCATGTGAACCATGATTGTGATAAAGCAATTGCAGTAAAAATTCCTGCATATGTAATAATACCACCGAGGATTGCAATCTTTGACGCTATATTGAAATCAAACAATCTTAATGCCATTAGCCATGCCTCCATTATCTATATTTTAATTCTTTTCAACTATATAAAACTGTACGTGTTTCAAAAGTTTGCTAAATGGTTTTGAAAATAAGAGCAATTAAAAATTTCCGTTGTATTTATGTATAGGTCATACAAAAGGTCTAAAACGAAATGCGTTTGACTATTCTCCGACTACATATCTCGAGAAGAACTCAGATAGACTACGGTCTTCAAAATGCTCATTCTCGCTTTCAATTAAAACTAGATTAACCTCGCGGTCTCGTTTACAAATATCTGAGACAATTTCAGAGAACATCTTATGAATCTGTTTGATAGTTTCTTCGGTGATCTGTTGTCGTTTATCACGAATAAGGACAAGAATAAATCGTTTATCATGCACGTAATCCTTTATTTTTCTTAGACGTTCAACAAAGAATTGTTTTGCTTCTTCCAAAGGGCGATTAATGTTATGAACCAAAATCACTTTTCGAATTGTCGGTTGCATCATGATAGAATCATACAAATATTGTGTAAAGCCAGTGTTTGTTGTTCCTAACGCATACAAACCAATCGCATTATTTGGACCTGTTTTCATATACAGAAAATCGCTTTCAACTGTTGGAACATATCCCTTCTTACGTGATTGCTCGAGTTTCCCATCTAAAAATAGCACTGCATCCTCAACACGATTGTTGATTTTATGTTGCTTGATCATTTTATAAATTTCAGACAACAGAGCTGTTTTTCCAGATGCTTTAGGACCGATAATTGCTATAGTCTCCCGGGTATTTTCCACAGCTTTTTCTAATGCAAATGCACTTTTAAATGGGATATGCTCCACACCAATCACTCTCATGTTAATTTATATAGTATATGGTTAAAAGTTTTTATTCATAATTACTGATTATTGCTATATATATACCTATAATTTTCTAATTCAATATTTTAGTGCATAGACTTTTAAGACATAGTGTTACATTTTTTATTGGAGGGACCTAAATGAGAATTATGAATAGTAGTGGTTCTACAATTGCCTATGTTGAAGATGGTAGAGTAATGAGCGCTTCGCGTAGCACAATCGGATATATACGTGATGGCAGAGTATCAAAATCTTCTGGCTCGACTATCGGATATGTAGAAAATGGTTATGTAATGAATTCCTCACGTAGCACAATTGGAAGATACGATCGCTCATCAATTATGAGCAGTTCTGGATCCACAAGATTTAGACTTAGTAGCAGTTCAGTAAATTCATCAAGTGGTTCAACAATTTTACGAACAGATAGGGATCCTAGAGACTATCTTGAAGAAATTGTGGCATATGTTGTATTTTTCTCAGACTTGTGGTAAAATACAAAATAAGAGAGGATCCAGTCGTGGGACTGGATCTTTTTAATCCATACAAAATCCACCATTGATATCGATTACTTCTCCGGTAACATATTCATTTCGGACGAGAAATGCGACAGCGTCTGCTACTTCTTCGGGTTTTCCGAGACGCTTCAAGCTTACGCGACTTACAATTTCATTGACTTTTTCTTTTGGCAGGTTTAATACGACTTCAGTTTCTACGGGACCTGGAGCCACGGCATTTACACGTATTCCATGTGGAACTAATTCTTGTGATAACGAAACAGTTAGACCATTAACTCCAGCTTTTGATGCTGCATAGTGCGTACCTAAAGTGCCACCCAATCGAGACGCAAATGAAGATATGTTAATTATCACACCGCCCGGAGTCTTTTTCATTATAGGAATAGCAGCCTTGCTACAATAGAATACACCTCTAAGATTAACCTGCAGAACTAAATTCCATTCGTCAATTTCGATTTCCTCTAATGGTTTGTATTGCAGTAATACACCTGCATTATTGACCAGTATATCTATTCTTCCGAAGTCTTTCTCAATCTCTTTGAATGCCTTCTTGACTTCTTCCCATTCAGTAACATCAACGCGATATGCCTTTGCTTTTCGGCCCATCTGCTTTATTTTTTCCACAACTTCATTTGCAGTCTTTTCTCGTTCTCTGAATAAAATAGCGACATCTGCACCTTCTTCGGCTAAACGCAATGCAGTTGCTTTTCCGATTCCACGACCGCCACCTGTGATAACTGCGACTTTATTTTTTGGATCCAACACCTTCACCTCCATTAGATATTTACGTGTCTATGCAAATAAATATTGCTTTATTATTTGTCTGAAATTGGAAGTTTTCGTTCGAT
>CAZPUN010000060.1:0-30269 GCA_964589775.1 uncultured archaeon | reverse complement strand
AAATTCAATTTGATATTCTTTCTTTTTAACAATATCTATTGATTCCATGTGTAAGGGATTTTTGAATTTGTATTCATATATCAAAACTCTTAGAATATTTGAATTTTCGGAAGTGTCTAATCGAACAATTAGAATATGAATTTCCATATTTGGTGGTAATATCCTTTCATTTTTCAAATATTCAAAATATAAATAATTTGAAAAAATCTGCCTAACTTCAAAATCTTCATTTGCAGATCTTTTAGCTTCAACTATGTAAATTGTTCGATCTTTAATATCCGCTTCAGTAGTCTCTAAAATAGCATCAATTTCTACTTGCAAATTTTCAATTTTGAACTTCTTTTGGCAAATATAGAATGAAAATTTTGGAATTTTTGCTCTTCTAGAGCAGCTCATTAATAATTTATTTGACTTACTACCAAAAATAAAGTCACTGAAGATACCTAAATTATATAAATCAGAAATCATTTGTGATTCACTTTTACTTATTTTAGATAATAGTGTTGGTTTTAATTTATAATAGAACTTATCTTTAGATAAGACATCAGGGAAATTCACATATCCGGAGAAATTGCAATTACTAAATGAAACAAAAGCATGCTTTCCCTTTCCTAGGTGAATAATAAAAAATTGTTTTTCTCTTAATATTTCTGGTAACAATTGTGAAGAATCCACTTTTACTATATCAAACTTATTTTTAACTCCAATACAATTTGCTATTTCATTTAGATCATCGTTGTTAAAAAATAAAATATTAAAATTATTATTATTTTCTTTTGATTCTTCTAATTTTTCTTCTAATAATTTTTTAAATAACTTTTCAAGCGCCTCACGCTTTTTTGATTCGCCCATAATTATCAATTATTCTTTTGAAATATAATTTTTTTGACTTTAGTATTCAATTTTAATATAAAAAATTAAACGTGTACGCATACAAAAATACAATGCAAGGAAAAATTAACAGTTAATAAATTATTAAAAAATACCAATTAAAAAATTTGAAAAGCATTCACTCTAAAAATATATTTAGAATGTTTGGGCGTGATTGAAATTGGAGATCGAATCAAAGACAGGAAAATTGACTATACGCTTAGCAGCTCTTGAGGACGCCCCGGATATTTTTGCGTTAATTCAAGATGCATACGGAGATACACGCAAGTATTTATCTAGAGACCCTGGAGCCTTAAAAGAAACAATATTAGATCTCGAGGACAAAATAAAGATGAACAAGCCACTCATTTTTGTGATTGAGAAGGAAGGCAAGATTATTGGAACATTTCGTCTTAAGAAGAAGGATTCTGAGATTATTCTTGCGCGGTTTGGCATTGATGCGGAGCATCGAGGGAAAGGTCTCGGAAAAGAAATTATGGCATTTATAGAGCGAATTGCGAAGGAGCTTGGAGCGAAGAAAATGACTCTTGAGACATATGAGAGCGTACCGTATCTTGGTAAGTTTTATGAAAATCTCGGATATAGACTATATGATGTAAAAATGCATAATGGAGAGAACATCCAGTTTTATGAAAAGGAATTATAAAAAATTTTGAAATATCGAGATATCTTATAAAAAAAGGAAGGAATTAATCATTTAATCATCGTCCATAGGCGATATGTTTCAATTGCGGAAAACAGAAGCCCAACACCACATGCGGTAAGCAATAGGATTCGATCTACAATTGTAACAGGTCTCATGAGCGAATAAATCGCATAGGCGATGAGAAAAGTCATGAAGAAGACTGAGACAAATACGTACGAAGGCAGAAGCAATCCGCGGATTCTTACAAATTGTTTCAATACCCCTACTTTAACCATATTGGATAGAAAATACATGTTTCTATCAGATTTTTCGACCAAACCGAGATTAACCAATTTGTTGAGGTGATGGCTTGCTACGCTTGGGCTTGACATTTTTAGTGCGCGCTGTACTTCTCGAACGCCTACTTCTCTATTTTCACTAAGAAGATACCAATAGACCTGAAGTGTTTTTCCAGTTAGGTTTGCTTCGATTTCTTTTTCCTCATCGTGCTCCAATGTTCTCACTATCATTATAATACACCTTTGCACTCAAATAGTTTTTCTTAAAATTTGAAATAAAAAAGGGGAGAGAGACTAAACTCATGGTGCAGGCTCAAATAGATTTACCGATTCAGCAATGTATGAACTAGTCCACCATGGAAGTCCGGGTGTGTTTCCACTGACAACCATACCGTACCATGCTTCATCCGTTAGTCTGTCATTTATTGGCCATGTGAATTCATAGTATGTAAAGGTTGCACCCCTTGCGAGATAGAGCTTACCATTTATTGGCACAACAACATAGATCAAGCTTGGCTTTCCGATTGCTTCTTCAAGACACTTGTAAGTTAAAGTATCCGTATGAACATCTGCAACAAGGACTTGTTGTGCATCAACCTCAGATGTAATATCTGGGAGTACATTGCTCATGTCTGTAAGGTAGCTCAGAGTGGTTCCGATATTAGCTATGAATGTGAAGTCTGAACTGTTTAATGATTGACCAAGAAGTTCCTTAATGGAAATCTCTTGCAAGCGTAGTAAGGTCTGTTTCATCAATGATAGTCGCTGACTAATTTCTGAATACATGATATTTCGGGATTCAAGGCCACGAATGGTCATATCTACGAGGGCTGCAAGGCGTCCATATACCTCTGGATAAGGATCAACGTATCCTATTACTTCACCGCCAGGAGATGTAAATCTGCCATAGCTCTGTTTTGCATAGAGAATCGTGTCGTGCCTAAGTTCAGTCCATGAACCAAGAGCGGTTACTAATTCGCGGTCGGCCCATGCAGCAGATTGTGCGAATGAAGGATAGCCTTCACGAGACCCGTCGAACATTGGAATAAGCGAATATATCCATAACCAATATAGATTGGAAACCCATGTTGTTTCGTTGAGATTCTTGATTTCATCGCGCAACTTGAGAATCTGCTGGAAATAGTTGTCATACTTGAGTTCTGTGGTGTTCAAAATCTGCTCAGCTCTTACGGAGCCCAATACAGATAGAATGTCTAAGCCCTTCGGAAATATTCTAGGAGTAGTACGCGATCCTACGTTATCATATACAAGTTGCTGGAACATGTATGAATCCGGAATGTATCTCTGTCCAAAGAATCTGAAGCCTTTAGTCTCATTTTCGGTAGTTCCCTCGCCAACACTGTATGAGCAAATTTTCGGCGAGCGATATGTTAGAGCAGTCTTTATGAATTCATTGAGTTTTGCAGTGTCTTCAAAGTCAGATAATTCAATATTGCCATATACTTTGTGCATGATCTCACTGTATTCAGTTAGTGTCAGATCGTCTGATGTACCAACAAAGAAATCAATGACATTGCTTAGCAAATTCCAGATGTCCATGCAGTCTACACCGAGGACTTGGTTCGTTTCCATAAGGTGTGTTATCATGATAGCCATTAATGTCATATTCTGACCTGCTTTGATTTCCGTGTAAAATTCACCGGGTCGAAGATCGAAATGCATTCTGCCGTACCACATCATGCCCTTGAAATAATTCATTAGTGCTTCAGTTCTTGTGTAATGTCCTCTTGGAACGTACTGGCTGTAATCCTCAATGTATCCAAATATTGGAGACGGAAGAAGTCCATTGTGCTCCTCAATTAATGCGACTTGAGCCTCAACAATACTCTTGATCTGAGCGGGAATCTCCCAATCGGGATTGAATAGTTTCATTGCGACAGCAAAGAAGGCAGCATCCCTTAATGCCAATTCTTTAAGTGTTTCATTAGTAAATTGATTGCTCAGCCAGAGAGATTGTTCTACCATTTTCTCTGTTAAATTCTGAATCAACATTGTACTGTTATAGAACTCGAATACACGCAAGGAATAGTCATATAGTACATGATATGCATGGATTATTGAATCCACTGTAATATAGGTCGGATATCCTTTGTCGTAGTTATCCTGATATATCTGGGCAGAATCATTGAAATTACTCAACTTTACTGCAAAGTAATTCTTCGCGATCATACTGATTGTTCCGGAGTCCAAATTGTATAGGTTCACACCTATTACATTAGATAGGTCTTCTGCCACCGTATATTGTGGTGCATTTGGCGTTATATTTACGGAATATGGAATGAATTCCGCAAATGCGTTTGGCACATTGTGATTTATTTGTATATAATTGGAGTTTCGTTCAAACTGGGGAAGACTGATCATCTGAGGATACATTGTTATTACAACTGTGGAAACAATAATAACTGCAATTATAGATGATGCAATTGAAGATCGAATGACTTTTTTCTTGGTTATTGGGTCGAGGTATTTTGCGATACTCATCTTGAAAACCTCCGAAAAATACTATCTCACAAATGCATATTATACCACGCTTTAGAACAGCCTGTTCGTATCTTAGAACAAAAATAATTTGTTTATTTTAGATTACATTCAAAAACAAGACCATAAAACTATGAATGTTCGTGAATTAGAACACAAAAAGGTAGAAAAAATTAGAAGGTTTTAAGATTCTAGGAGACGAGCCATTTCTTCTGCTACAAAGAGAATATCCTCTTTTGTAATACCATAATGAGTTACAAGCCGAATTCTACCATCAAGACCACTACGGATAATTATGTTCTTTTTCTTGAGTTCCTGAACCAGCCACTTAGGCTTCTTTCCAGTGCCGGAAATGTTTATGAAGAGTATGTTTGTTTCTGGCTCTTGAACTTCTACACCTTCAACTTTTGATAGACGCTCTGCAAGTAATTTTGCCGTCTCATGATCTTCAGCTAATCTATTAACCATCTTTTCCAGTGCAATTATACCGGGAGCTGCAATAATACCCGCCTGCCGCATTCCACCACCAAGCATCTTGCGATACTTTCGAGCACGCTTAATGAAGTCCCGGTCACCCACAACAAGAGATCCAATTGGTGCTGCGAGACCCTTGCTAAGGCAAAATTGAATGCTATCTACCTTTCGTACAAGTCGTTTCACATCGGTTTTTAGCGCTACGGCAGCATTAAAAATCCTAGCGCCGTCTAAATGTACTCGCAGACCATTCTCATGAGCAACTTCAGCCAATGCATTCATACCTTCCTCGTCAAGAACTGTACCACCTGCATAATTATGCGTATTTTCAATTGCAAGAAGTGTTGTTCTCGGAAAATGAATGTTATCACCACGAATATTTGCCACTACTTGCTCAGGTTTTAAAAATCCACGCTCACCATACACAGGCCTTGCCATTAAGCCGCCTATCGCTGCCATACCGCCTACTTCAAATAAATATATATGCGCCCGAGACTCTAATATGATTTCATCTCCACGATGCGTCTGCGATAATAAAGAAACAAGATTTCCCTGTGTTCCAGATGTTACTAATAATGCAGCCTCTTTACCCATCTTTTCTGCCGCTAACTCCTGAAGTTCATTTACCGTAGGATCCTCTTCATAAACGTCATCGCCAAGCTTTGCTCTCTGAATGGCCTCCATCATCTCCGGAGAGGGCAAAGTAACAGTATCTGAACGCAAATCAATCTTCTTCATTTTCCTCATCATATTTCAAAAGAACACGGCACTACAAAAGGATTTAGTTCTGGAAAAAATAATAATAATTAATCTTAAAATCATATGTAAAAAGTATTATTTTCAGAAAGATTTATATTACTAATTGTACTCAATTTAGGTGGTGATTAGGCATGCACATACCTGATGGCTATCTAGACCTTATTATCGCGCTAATTATGTATGGCATAGCCATAGTATTCTGGGCTATCACAGCATACAAGGCGCGAGATGGAATTTCTGAAGAGCAAGTACCGTTGCTGGGCATTTTGACAGCAGGTGTATTTGTTGCACAGATGTTGAATTTTCCAATTGCTGCCGGAACAAGTGGTCATCTATTAGGTGCCACATTATTGGCGATCGTATTAGGACCATGGGCTACACTAATTTGTATGACCGTCATTTTTGTTGTTCAGGCATTAATTTTTGGAGATGGTGGAATTACAGCATTAGGAGCCAATTTCTTCAACATGGGTATAATTGGAGCATTTGTAGGTTATTACATTTACAAGATTATCAAAAAATTCATTCCGGACATTAAAGGCAAAATGATTGGAGCATTCGTAGGCGGCTGGGCTTCTGTTGTTTTAGGTGCCATAGCTTGTGGAATTGAGATAGGTGTATCACAGATATTTCCATATGGAATTGAATTGACCGTTCCTGCAATGGTTTCATGGCATATCTTAATAGGAATTGGAGAAGGACTCATCACAGCGGTTGTAATTGGATATATAGCGAAAGTTCGACCGGATCTTCTAAAGTTACCAAAGATGGGTATGAAGGAGGAAGAAGAATGAATACAGATAAAATCATGACATTTTTGAAATCAGCATATGGAAAGGCATTCTTATTCATTCTGGGAGTTCTAGTAGTTTGTACCCCTCTTGCATCAAGTGCTCCGGATGGCTTAGAGAGAGTCGCTGAGAATCTAGGAGCAGGAGAAGGAGAATCGCTATTCATAGCTCCATTACAGGACTATTTACTAAATGTCGGAAATGAGTGGCTTGGAACCGTTCTAGCAGGCATTGTAGGAATTATTATCGTTGTAATTGTGTTATACGGGCTGTCAAAAATATTAGTAAAGAAGTAAGATGAGGTGTTACGCATGGGCACGATGGACAGTTTGCTTGGCTTTTCAAAAATAAGCCATGAAATCGAGGAATCAAGTAAGAAGGCATCACATCTTCATTCTGTAGACCCCGCATTGAAATTGTCAGGTGCCATAGCACTGTCCTTCGTTGCCCAATTATTTTATAATGCGAAACCTCTGATATTTATGCTAATTTTTATCATTGGAGAAGCCTTAGTCTCCAGAATTGCTTTCCGCGCGTTCGTCAAAAGAGTGGTTCTGCTCTCGTTATTTACTGGTGTTGTGATCCTACCCTCTATTTTTGTTCCATTTAGTCCCCTTCCCGCGATATATACAATACCAAAGCTTAATTTATATATCTCTGCGGTAGGATTACAAAGGGCAATCATTTTGGAGCTAAGGCTTCTCGTTTCTTTGTCCGCGCTTCAGGTAGTCATTCTAACAACGACATATTCAGAACTTGTAAATGCCTTCAGACGCTTAAAAGTTCCAAAAATATTCGTACTTACTCTTGCATTAATGCTTCGCTACATTTTTGTGATTCATGACGAAGCATTGCGTATCTCAAGAGCACGAGAGGCTCGAACAACCGGAAAAATATCAAAGTTCAGAGCGATCAAATCAATAGGGAATTCAATTGGATTAATTATGATAAGATCATATGAAAGAAGTGACAAAGTATATAAAGCGATGCTTGCGCGCGGATTTAATGGCGATTTTCCAAAGTTCTATGAACGAAATTATAACAGCAATATAAAATATGTAATTTCAATCGCAATATTGCTAATTATACTCGTTGTAGATTTACCAAACATTATGACGGTATATCTTGCGCAAATTTTTATGTAATTTTTGAAAAATATTAACTACATACAACCATATTAGAGAGTGCAATAATTGAATGAGCCCATAATTTCTGTTCGTAATTTAACATTTAAATATCCAACAGGGAAAATTGCCCTTAAGGATTTAACATTCGATATTAAGAGAGGAGAATCAGTAGCATTCATCGGAGCAAATGGAGCCGGAAAATCTACTCTGCTTTTGCATTTTGCAGCATTAAATCGCCCATCAAAAGGCGATGTGTCTATCTTAGGAATGAGTATCAAAGATCAAAAGGCAAAATACAAAATTCGACAACGAGTCGGATTAGTTATGCAGGACCCAGATGATCAGTTGTTCATGCAGACCTTATGGGAAGATGTGGCTTTTGGACCGTTAAACATGGGCTTACCAAGAGATGATGTTGAAAAACGAGTGAGCGAAGCATTGGAATCTGTGGGCCTAAAAGGCTTAGAAAATGAATATCCTCACCATTTAAGTTTTGGTCAGAAGAAACGAGCTGCAATCGCAACTGTATTATCAATGAATCCCGAAATAATTGTAATGGATGAGCCAACTGCAAATTTAGATCCACTTGGAGTAAAAGATTTCCTGAAAATTATTAATAATCTAAAAAAGGCTGGCAAAACAATTATAATCGCAACACATGTTGTAGATTTGATACCAAAAGTTGCAGAACGATGCATTGTTATGAATAATGGAGAAATTGTAAGAGATGGAAGAACAAAAGATGTTTTGATAGACCGAAAGTTCTTGTTGAATTATGGTCTTGAATCTCCGATTGTCACCAGATTATTTTTAGAAATCAACTATCGTGAAATTCCTATTACTCTGGAAGAAGCAATTGAAATATTGAGATCTCAAGAATAATAATAAAATTTAGAATGAGATTAAAAAAATGGATAAAAGAAAAGAACTAAACAGAAGTTCCTTCCTTCATTTTCTCACGCATTTTCTTACGGACTTCCTCTGGAATTTCGCCCATGCCGGGCATCATACCCTGTTGCATCATACGACGAACTTCTTCGGGAACTTCACCTGATTTCATCATTTTCTCACGCATCTTACGACGAACTTCTTCGGGAACATCTTGCATACCCATCATGCCGGGCATCATGCCTGCCATCATACCCATCGGCTTTTGCATGGGTTCTTCGGGTATTTCTTCATCAACTTCTTTGATTTTCTCGTCAGTAAGTTCCTCAACACCCTGATGGGCATAGTAAATATCGTACAAAGTCTTGTAAGTTCCACCTAGAGCTAAAAGTTCTTCATGTGTACCTTGTTCAATAAGTTTTCCATGGTCAAATACGAGGATTTTGGAAGCATTTGCAATTGTTGTCAATCTGTGTGCAATGACTATGGTCGTTCGGTTTGCAAATAATCGAGCCTGAGCAGCTTGTACTAGTGCTTCGCTATATGCGTCTAGCCTACTTGTAGCTTCATCAAGAATCAGAATCTTGGGATTTGCTAGCATAGTTCGGGCAATAGTTATCATCTGTCTTTGTCCTGCACTAAGATTTTTACCGTTTTCCTTCACGACAGTGTTATAGCCATCTGGTAGCACTTCGATGAATTCATCAGCACCAATCTCTCGGCAAATTGCATAAACCTCTTCATCTGTAGCATCTAACTTGCCATAACGAATATTATCCATAATTGTTCCATCAAATAGATATGGTTCCTGAGAAATTAGAGATATGGATTTATGTAAAGATTTCAGGGTTACGTCGCGAATGTTCTGGTCACCAATGAAAATATTGCCTTTTTGCGGGTCGTAAAAGCGATTAATTAATGCTGCAATAGTAGTCTTTCCTGCTCCAGTATGCCCAACTAATGCGACTGTTTCACCTGGCTTAACTTCAAATGTAACATCCTTCAGAACAGGATTTCCTTCAACATACCAGAACGTTACATGATCAAACTTGATTCCATCGCTTGTGTCCTTTAATGGAACTGCATCAGGCTTATCACGTATTGCCGGTTTGGCTTCTAGTACATCAGATACACGGTCCATTGCGGCAAGTGATTGCTGGACTTGAGAACCAAACATTGCAAGTGAAATCAAAGGCATCATAAATTGTTTCACAAGAATAACTCCAAGAAAGACCTCACCAATTGTAAGTACAGGATATGTACCAACAGCTAAGCTACCACCGATGAATAGAAGTGCCGCAATACCAATCATTCCAACGGTCCGCATTAATGGCTGCATGGAACTCATTAGCATGTTGAATCTCAAGCCATATTTGTATGCTTTGTTATTCAAATCCAGCATTTTCTTCGCTAATTCTTTTTCACGATTAAATGCTTTTGCAACATGAATTCCATTGAGATTTTCAGCAATTTGACCTGATACTTCACCATATGCACGCCTTGATTTGAGCATAATCTTTTGCCCGACGGTACCAAAGATGACAGCAAGTAAAATGACTCCGGGAACAACTACAAGAGATGTAAGTGCAACAATAGGAGAGGTCGACCAAAGAATTATGAATGTAGCTACTAGCAATAATAACTGGCTCGAGAAATCAATAATTACTTGAATACCTGTTGCCAGCGATACTGTATCTGAAGTCACTCTGGAAGTCACATTTCCGCTTTGCTCTTTCTTATGATAGGAAAGATCTGCACGAAGTAAATGATCATAAATATCCGCTTGAATCCTTTGAACAAATCCGGCTTGGGCAATGGACATAACCCATGTGTAAGCACCATATAGTACCCATGCAGCAACTTTGAATATAACATAAATAACTATTAGATATATTAATCCTTGAACAGTAGCAGACACCGAGAGAACCTTATCTATACCTGCAGAAATGAATAATGGACTATATGCTGCAAATACTGTTGAAAATATGGAGAGAATGGCTCCTATGAAAACAATCTTCTTGAAATATCCAAGATAGCCAAACATTCTACGCAACAGCAATCCGGTTGGTCTGCTGGGCTTGTCCTTTTTCATTGCGAAACCATGACCTCTGAATGCCATTATGCAACACCTCCCTCTACAGTGGCTTGCTGTAAGACAGTTTCAGCACCTGGAAGATACTTGAATATGTTTCTGTAATGTTCAGAAGTACGTATTAATTCATCATGAGTTCCTGCTGCTATTAACTGACCCTTATCCAGAATAATTATCATATCAGATTCCAATAGAGTTCTAAGTCTCTGAGTGACTGTAATACTGGTTCGCCCTTTCATGACTTCATCAAGTGCCTTTCGAAGCAAATACTCGGTTTTCGCATCTACAGCACTGACAGAGTCATCAAGCAGAAGAATCTTTGGATCTTGAATAAGAGCACGCGCAATAGCCAGTCGCTGTCGCTGACCGCCACTTAACGTCATCCCACGTTCTCCAATTATTGTATCATATCCCTGAGGCATCTTCATAATAAACTCATGTGCCTGAGCACGTTTTGCTGCTTCGATGATTTCTTCGTCCGTAGCATCCGGTCGCCCAAACGCAATATTATCGCGAACACTCATTCTAAATAGGAAGATATCTTGTTCCACGAGGCCTACGGCATTTCGAACATCTTTCGTACAAACATTGCGTAAATCAACACCATCAATCAATATTGAGCCCTCTGTGGGATCATAAAATCGGAGTAATAATTTCAAAAAGGTACTCTTGCCACTTCCAGGACCGCCAATTAGACATACACGGGAACCACCAGGGATGCGGATATTTATGTTCTTCAATGCATAATGGTTGTTTTTATCAGTATACTTGAAGCTAACATTCTTGAATTCTATATCGCCAAGCCAGTTTATATCTTTTACAGGGTTCTTAGGCTCTTCAAGTGGGTCTTTAAAATTCAACAGTTTAACTACACGGTCTGCATTAACATATCCTGCACGAATTACCAATAGCATTCTAGGTAGCATGAAGTTAAATCCTTCAAGACTAATCAATAAGCCGAGTACTTTGGTTAGATCTCCTACTGTTAGAGCTCCAATAATTACGCCATAACCACCATAGATAAATGAAATAGTAGTCATCGCAACGATTATGAGAGCAGGTATGTAAAATGCTGATAGTTGTCCTTCTTTTGCGACATATTTTTCATATGCCTTGCTAACATCTTCAAATTTCTTTCGTTCAACATCCTCCCGACCAAAAGCACGAACAACTTCTATTCCTTGAAATACTCCTTGTGATAGTGCAGTTAGATTTTCCATTGTCT
Organism: uncultured archaeon; assembly: GCA_964589775.1. Classification (GTDB taxonomy): domain Archaea; phylum Asgardarchaeota; class Thorarchaeia; order Thorarchaeales; family CAZPUN01; genus CAZPUN01. The sequence continues at coordinate 18,599 of CAZPUN010000060.1, read as the reverse complement.
CAGAACGCTTGCGTCGGACAGGCTCAATCGCATTTGCATATTTATATGCGAAATAGAAGTAAATTGGCGTACCAATTACCAAGATAAGTGTGAACCCATAAATCGGAAATCCATTTATGCTGAAGATTGTAAAATTACGGTCGATCATAAAGAAGAAGAACCCCGTCAGAAAGAATGACGATACTCCTGTAATCAAATTTCTAAGGCCGGGATTAAGTGAAAATCGAATCCATTGAATATCCTGCATAGCTACAGAAAGCAATTTCTTACTATCTACTTGGTCATGAAATGCCATACTCTTGTCCTGTAAAACTTCAAAGAATTCCTGACGAGCATCTCGCTCCCACTTGAGAACAACAACTGCCCATGAATAGCCAAGAATGAAGTACAAAACAAAATAAAGTGCGGCAAGACCTACGATAAGTAAAGATAGATTTATGAATTTCTGCCCAAAGCCAACAGTCTCCAATACATTAATGGCTTCACCTACGAGAACAGATGGAATTGTAATCAATAGTGTCGTGAAAATTGTGAGTAAAGCAGCTCCGATTATAACAAAAGGATGCTTCTTTAATCCCCCTAACATATACTCTGATCCAGATTTATATTTCGGTTTTTCGCCCAATGTTTTTCCTCCTTACAACGCATTGAATTTCGCTATATAATCCTGTAGCACATTTACTACTTTATCACGTTCTTCCAGTTTGGATTCCTCATCAAGTTTCCCTAAGGATTCTAACAGTTCATCCAGTATTTCTTTAATATGTTCTGAAAATAACAGAATTTGATCCTTGGGCTCAAATAAAACATGCCATAAGCGAGAGGTCTTTCTGAACTTGAATAACCACTTTGGATTTTTCTTGAGTTCTTCAAGAGTCTCTTTTCCGTAATCTGTAAGATGATATTTCTTACGCCTACCGTCTGCGTCTGTTGCCTCTATGAATCCTTTTCGCTCAAGTTCAGCAAGTGCCGGATATATGGAACCCGGACTTGGTCGCCAAACTCCGGAAGTCGCCTCTTCAAGTGCCATCATAATCTCTGAACCGGTCATAGCATTCTTTTCTAATAATTTTCCAATTAGAAAATACAAAATGCCACGAGGCACAAAGTGAGGCTTGTGCATATAGTGCGTAATAAAATCATGGTCTCTTTTTTTAGAATGTTTCGAGTGGTGCAGTATAATCACCCCAATATCGAATGTGATATCGAATGCGATATATTTAAACCTATCGAATGCGACATTACCAAAATATATCAAGAAAACCAGATTAGAACTATTTCATCTTACTTTTTCGGCAACGGGCTCACAATAATATTAAAAAGAGAAAAAATATGGTTAAAATAAAAAATAAATAAAATTTTTATCCTTATAAATCTCGATTATGCAAATAATTAGGAAAAAAATAAAGAAATAACAAAAATAAACTTTTAAAATTCTAAAGATATATAGATAAATTATGAAAATTAGTAGCGAAGTAAAAAAGTTTTCATTTGTTATCATATTACTAACAGTATTATCAATACAAATAATGACCTACATTACAAGCTTTATATTTACAGGATATTTCATGCCAAATGAAAACATTGCTCTTCGTAATGGACTTACAATATTGGGAGCGTTTCTTGGTGCGGTTATTGACTTAAATTTAAAAATAGATCTCAAGAAAAAAATCTATGCTTTTTCTTTCTTTTCGGTAATGACAAATATTCTAATTTTTTGTGCGCATCATTTCGAAGAGGATTACGATATTTTTGCACTTCCACTCGCAATCTTTGTAATTTTGGTATCTTCAGAAGCTGTAAAAATATTAAGTGAATTGATAGAAGATGTTGAATTATTAAGGGTTGGGGGTATACAATTTATCACAATATCTATAATTTTATCACTAATTGAGGGATTTAGTTTAATATCAAGATTCAGTTTAGTAGATTCAACAGTATTAATTACGTTAGTATTATCAATTATACTACCATTCTTATTATGCAAAGAAGAACAACAAAAGAAGAAATTAAAATACGAAGTGCCATACCATTATTACTATAAAGATCTAATTTTTATATTGTTCTTGACATTTATATTCGTCTTAGGCACAGGAAGATTTCATATTTATAATTTAACTGCGAGCGTTAGCACCATCATATTTTACTTAATTTTTGGATTATCAGCAGGAATCATAATATTGAATATAAAAAATCAGATTGACAAGTCACTAATAATTAGTATTATTTTAATTTTCGAAATTTTGTTTACATTTATGGCATTAACTTGGAATGGAGATACCATATATATATTAGGAATAAATCTATGGGAGTTAGGAGGAATAGGACATAAATTTTTCTTGACGTTCATGGTCATTATTGCGACAATTATGCTGAAAAATCTAAAGCAATACATTACAAAGTCACAGTTCATACCTGGCTTATGGACATTTTCGCTTGTGTTCATTTCACTAAATCAAATGATAATTAAACTAACTCAAAGTTATTATATTATCCCTATTGTCATGGTTATTTCAAGGGGCATCTACTTATTGCTTCTTCCAATATTAATTGTAACTTCATATATTTCATTTAGTTCAAAACCAAAAATAGATTTATTAGTTATTACTACAAGAGGGGGTCTTCCAGTCTTTTATATTCCCCAAGATGATACCATGATTAAAATTTCAAATTTTGTTTCAGTTATTCAAAATTATATAGATTCAACATTAAAACAAAAATTGGTATCTTTTGTGTTAGACGATGAGAACATTGTTATTTCATATGGAAAGCAGGTTATTGGTATAGCATACACAACTGTATCTGCGAGGAGTGTATCACAAAATCTACGAATTGTTGTAGATATATTTGAAAAATATTACAATGTAGAAAAAATTTCTGTAATAGAATCAATGAAATACGAAGAAGTATCAGAATTAATACAACACTTTTTCATAATTGGCAATAATTTTTTTAGTAAGAAATGAGCTATGATTAATAGATAATTAGATATTTAAGTGGGAACAATGATCAAAATTGAAAGATTTTATTATCTAATTGGATTAGTTATAACTGTACCCTTTGTAAATTTGAGATTTGGGTATTTTTACTTGCGGCAAATTGCAATAGAGATGTCATTTGAATTGAATATCCCAAATTATATCTATTTGTTTCTATTCGTAGGAAGTCTATTATCTTTGTTTATGTTCCCAATATTAAAGAAATTTATTAATAGGTTAGACAAGCAGATATTATATTCGACATCTTTGATCATAATTATGAATTTTATATTATTATTCACAATGAGAATGAAAATATACAATCTTATGTATTTCGCACTCATTTCTATTTTTTATCAAATTGTAATCATTTATTATTTTGGAATCCTTGTAAAACTGTTTAGTAAAAAAATTTCTGAACCTTTAGATATCAAATTGATAATGCTATTCTTCACAATATCCTTACTAATTATTATGATTTTAATACCAAGTCAAATTAATGAAATAACACAATTATCAATTCCTGCCTTATCTACTTTGTATCTTGTGATAATTGTCAATAATTTTGATCTCAATGCAATAAATGTAAGCTCAAAAATTTCATTTGAAATGAAAAAGATTAAGGGACCAATTTTCATAGTGTTAATGTTAGGACTAATTGGGTTTAGTAGAGCCATTGAACATCTATATTTAATAAATTCTGCTACAAATAGCGAAGTTATGGTTGGAAATATAGCAGGTTTACTACTCAGTGCGATATTATTGATTGTCACAACGAAGATAGAAGATATAAAAATAAGAGAATGGACATTTGCCTTTCTAATATCTATAACCGCATTAAGTGAGTTTTTCATTGTTGTTTCATTAGAATCATTCAAAATAATCGCGCTCTCATTAGAGCTCGCATCATTTTACACATGGATGATTTTTGTTCCCATCATAATAGGGTCGATCACACGAATTGCAAGATCTCCAATTATCAATGTTAGTTCCGTGGTATTCGTCTGGAGTATGAATTTTGCAGGATTTTGCATAGGCTATATCTTCTCAACAGAAATATTATTGACAATAGTAATGTTTCCAATTATATCTGCAATTGGAATCTTTGGAACAGTTTACTCAAAATACTTAAGGCCACCAATATCCATTTTTGGAGTTTTGGTATATTCAAATGAGGGGGATTTAATATTATCAATTCCAAAAGAAAGTCAACGAAATCTATGGCCAATAGTAAAGACAACAATGGAATTTTTTAAGGACTCCAATAAGAATATCAGTGATTATGGTATTTTGTTCAACAACGAGTATGTCCTATCGAGAAAATTAAACGGATATATAATTACAATAATTACAGACAGAGAGAGTAAAGAATTAAAAGAATATTTCACAGATTTTGTAGATACCATATTGGAACAATATACGAAGGAACCCGGGAGATTAAATTCAATTATCGAATATGCATTTGAATACTTTTTTCTTACAGTTATGAATGAGTAATATTTTAATTTTTATATTTTAAAAAATCATAAAATCTACAAAAAAGTAATATACTCCAGTTTAATCAATATAATATAAGGAGTAAAAGGGTATAACGTGATGTAATCATGCCAAATAAAAGAATTCAATTTATCTGTATATGCGGGGAATCAGTAGGCTATGAAATTGATTTAGAGATTTTGGAAAGAAAGATGAAAGAAAGCAAGACGGGATTAATCCAGATTTCAGTCCCGCATAAAGACCACAAAGTTTCGATATATTTAGACAAGGATTTTGCTGTTCGAGGAGTCTCAGAAATTGTTGATATTAAGGAAATCTCGGGGGCAATGAAAGAAAAGGAAGAAAGAATTAATATTGAAGAACTCAAGGAAATTATTAACAAATTTGATTATAACAAGATGCTTGATCAATTAATTTCAGCTGTTTCGTTCAAGTATGGTGAGGAAGATAATGCCTTTGATTTATTAGGTTTTATCCTTGGTTCTGAGATTTGGTATAATATGAGAAAGCGATATATCGAAATGGGTGCAAAACTATCATTTCAGCCAACTACGATTTTGAAAGATGAGGTTATTCCAGTTCTTAAGAAGCTCTCAATACATGCAACTTATTTCAAGAAAAGCGGATTGATTACTATGACATTAAAATATCCGACGAAATTCTATGAAGGACTAATAAAAGGTGTTTTAGATAAAATAAATTCAGTAGGTCTGATTAATGAAAAGATCGAAGTATCATTTATGGAAAATAAAGACCGCAATGAACTATGGGTATTACCCTCAGATTAAAATTTAAAAAAAGGATAAGAAAAAACATGGCTATGCACGCTTTTTCTTAATTATTACAAAGGCGATGAGTGAAATAATTACAATTATTCCAACTATTATTCCTATCAAGAGATTGTTATTTATTACTGGAAGTGAATCATCACTATCTGGTATGCCGTCACCATCGGTATCAACATTTGTTGGATCTGTTCCTATTTCAACTTCTTCTCCGTCTGTAAGACCATCACCATCTGTATCCGCCTTTGTAGGGTCAGTACCTCTATCGACTTCTTCACCGTCATTCAGCCCATCACCGTCTGTATCTGCAACTCTTGGATTTGTGCCATGCAGATATTCTTCCAGATTTGTTAGACCATCATTATCTGGATCCTCATTAGCATCATTCTTTGTAGCGTTTAGTTGGTATTGAACTTCCCAGCCATCTGGCATACCGTCACCATCTGTATCCGCAACATGAGGATCTGTGCCGTTATCATATTCTTGAACATTTGTTAAGCCATCATTATCTGGATCTTCAGTCGCATCCTTCTTCGTAGCATTTAGATTGTGCTGAACTTCCCAGCCGTCTGGCATATCATCTGCATCTGTATCCGCATTTGTTGGGTCTGTACCATGCTGGCATTCTTGTAAATTAGTTAGGCCGTCATTGTCTTTATCTTGATTTGCATCTGCAGCATTTGTAGCATTTAGTCCCTATTGAACTTCCCAGCCGTCTGGCATACCATCATTGTCAGTATCTGCAGCGTGAGGATTCGTACTGTGTTGATATTCTTCAAGATTGGTCAGGCCATCACCGTCAGGGTCATTTCCACTATCGTTATATAATGGATCAAGATTGTTTTGTACTTCCCAGCCATCGGGAATTCCATCACCGTCTGTGTCGCTATTATTAGGATCTGTGCCGTTTTTGTACTCTTCAAGATTAGTCAGACCATCATTATCATTATCTAGACCTGCATCTGCGGCATTCGTAGCATTTAGTCCATTTGTCAATTCCCAACCATCAGGCATACCATCATTATCAGTGTCTGCACTTTTCGGATTCAGACCATGCAAAACTTCATAATAATCAGTTAATCCATCACCGTCGGTATCCGCATTTGTGGCTTCAGTGCCATATACTTCAAGTTCTTCCCAATCAGATAATCCATCATTGTCAGTGTCATTACTCTTTGGATTCGTGTTATATATGAAGGATTCACGATAGTTGCTGAGATTGTCATGGTCATCATCCGGGAAGATCGGAAGATAGTCGAAACCACCGCCTTCTATTTGATAAGGAGTATCTCCGAATCCATCCGAATCATTGTCCCAACCGTTATAATTGTCCCATAAATTGCCTGTGAAGCTACTGTTCCAGTGATTGTATTGATAATTGCCATCATATGCCCAAACACTCCATGATCCTCGGATAATATTAGCGTAGAATGAAACATTATGTGCGACTTTACCGAAATAAATCGCATAAATTCCGGAACCCTCAAACACATTATTGTAAATTTCCACGTTTGTTCCGTTTATGTACATTGCATACCTTGTCGTAGTATCTAAAACTACATAATTATTGTGAATTACGCTATTGTTTTCTTTATTAGTAAGATAAATACCAATTGTCTTTGCGGTAATATTATTTTGGCTCACATTCACAAATTCATTGGATTGAAGCTTGAAGCCTATACTTCCATTTACCTTGTTGCCCATTGCTACCCCGGAGAAGTAATTATCCAGAAGTACTGCTGTACCATTAACAGAAATGTAATTGTTTGTAAATGTAATGTCTGTAGATGCAACAATACCTTTGGCTGCAAGAGAACCGAAAACATAATTGTCGTAGAAACTTACATTAGTACAGACGTCAAATCTTGCAACAATTCCTCGCGTACTTGTAAAGCTTGAATTGAACACCGATGTATTTTGCGCTGAATATATTGAAATGCTAAAGTTATTCTTGACAACAGATATGATATTCTCAAGAACACCTTCATGTGCCATAAAAATATCTATACCATATAGTTTTGCAGTGATATTATTACGTTTGAATATGTAGTTTTGAATGCTATCGAGCTTTAGACCCTCACTATCTGAAATGATAACGTTATCAGTAAATTTCAGATTAGAAATTCGGTAAATATTGATCGCATAATCTTCATTATAGTAGTCGTTTCCAGAATAATTCATCTGAAAACTTGAGTAAATGATGGATAACGTGTCACATGAGTCTATGTACATTTGCTGCCCAGAAATGAATTTGGAGTTAATTACTATGAAATTGCCCATGTAAATATATAATGCCGAATAGCGTTCTGAGATTACTATGGATTTGTTCAAATAAATATCTGATATGTACGAGTAAATGCCAATTCCATTGAAGGACGTAATATTTACGGAAAACATCGAGACGCCGGAATTTTGAAATGCTGTTCTACCGCCCCATATATCTACGTTATTTAATATAAGCTGATATGAACCGACTGCATAGAACGATTCGTCTCTCGACGTAGAGTTTATATTAACATTCTCTATCGTTGTTAAATTACAAGAATTTAGTGAAATACCAACACGATTTCCAGCATTAATTTGTATATCTATTAGGCTGATATTTATACTATCCTGACAGAATATCGAAAATATCTCTGTCGGAGCTAATAACGTAGCATTAGAAACATCAATATTTCGTGAAGACATTAGAACTAAGTTAATACGTCCTCCACGAACATTCGTATGACTCAAAGTAATATTAAAACAGTAGAGATATACGAAGCCGTAACCATAAGTTGTATCAACGACTAAGTTATCAAATTTACTATTATTTGTCATAATTACAAAGACGTTATTCGTTATGGTAGTGTCATAAATTGAAACATTATCACAACCCGCGAAGAAAATTTCAGAAGCGTTCGCATTTACGAGAGAAATATCAGTCTTATTGTAATAATAGTAAATATTGTGACCATTCAGGGCATTTCCAGATATGTTATGATCATAATTGGATGCGGAAATTCCAAGAATAAAAAGACCACTCCCATTTGTATAAAGAATATTGTTCACTATGGTAAAGTACTGTGATGCCATTACTGTGATTGACCCATTAATGTGGCTGTTTATAATTGTGATGTTAGTTGAAAGTACAAACTCAAACTCGCCAGCTGTTATTCCATTGAAAATTAAATTGTTTACATTTTGATAGAAGTATGATGGAAGACCATTAAGCGTATTATTGTGTATCTCATGATTAAGCTTTGTTGGATCAAAGCTAAATACATGAACTCCATATGCAGTACTAGTAATCGTATTATTAACCACAATACCATTTGTTGAATCTTCCAAATACACACCAATTCCTTTTACATTGAGTGTATTGTTGAAGATTCTAAATGAATCGCCACTCTTAACATGAATTCCTGAAAATTGCCCATAAATTAGCGAATATGAAAAATTGAATGCCTGAGTATTGCTAAATAAGAAGGCCTCATCACATCCAACTGATACAACATCGAACATACTTATGTTTTTTGAACTTGAATCATAATACGTTGAATGATCGAAAGATGTGCCAATAAAACTTGATAGTGACAAATTATATGAGCGAAGCGGCGCATTAATAAAATTACAATCTTGAATCGTTAAGTTCGTAGTATGCTGGAAAATAGAGGATTTCTTATTATCCCAAATAGTTGGAGCTGTACCTGTAAAATTAGAATTCTTGATAACAATATCATAGGACGACCCAATTTGTGATACAAGTTCTGATTGCCCATAGAACATACATTCATCAAGAGTTATATTGTGCGATAAATAAATATCCAGAGCTTGATATTTTGAATACACGACGGTTTCTGTAACGACAACATTGGAAGTTTGAAGGATCATCATTCCGATATATTTTCCATAGATTGTAACATTGTGGATTTGAACATCATATGATTGTATGAAGAATTTATTATAATAATAAGGAGTTTCCATATTTCCGACATCATAAAATGTTGAATTCCGTATATATACAGGACCTGAACGAATGTTCATCCCATATCCATAGGATTCAAAACCTGAAGCACACTTAAAAATCGAATTCGTAATGTTCAAACGCCCATATTGCACATCAAATTCGGATTCCATATCAGCAAATTGAATAACACTATTAATTATTGTTAAATTTGCAGATACGTATATTGATCCATAGATCGTGATTGTTTCACCATCTATTAATGTATCTTGATTTATGAACCAATCTCCAGAACCAGGTGGAGAATCACCAACAATTGTAGCATCTGTTTGAATGATTGAATCGTTGTTAAACGATAGGACAAATAAAAACAGTAGGAAAATTATCAACTTTTTTTGCATAAAACCACCTACCACACAGCCTATCCAGATAATATTCTCGTAAGTCTATTTAAGGTTTTTCAAAAAATTTGTAAGCTAATGTATAAAATGACATAAAAATTGGTATTACTGTGAAATCAATTGCATATATTTTCAAAAATATCTTGATCTTGAGAAATTATACGACAATCCATACATTATATAACTAATATTATAATTTTCATTAATTTTTATATTCTAAAATTAAAATTTTTATTATACATGAAATTGATTCTTACTTATTTTTGAAAAAATGTACTCATGAGAAAAATATATAAACTTGAGGATATAATTATAATATTGATGTAAAAATCAGAAAGACATATTTAAATATAATTTAATATGTGCAAAAAATATTTATGACATTGGAAGAAATAATAAAAAATATATAAGAAATAGCCAAAATTGAATTAGCGGGATTTCTTATTAAAATTAGGGATATGTGTTAAATGAATAATAATGGACTGCACCTACCCAATGAGCTAATTAATGAAAAGAGTGCATATCTACGGGATAATGCATATAGTCAAATTAATTGGTATCCTTGGTGTGATGAAGCTTTTGACAAAGCGAAAGAAGAAGATAAACCAATATTACTGTCGATTGGCTATTTCTCGGACTATTACAGTAGAAAGATCGAAATAGAATCATTCAATCAAAAAGATATTATTGAGATATTAAATAACAATTTTGTTTGTATAAAGGTTGATAAAGAAGAAAGACCAGATATTGCGAATATCTATATGCAGGTTTGTGAACTCTTGGGAAGTTCATGCAAATGGCCTCTTACAATATTTACAACACCAGATAAAAAACCATTCTTAACAAGCTTTTATTTTTCAAGAGAAACCAAAAGTTTGATTGGATTTAAGGATCTTTTGAGTGGAATATTAAAATCTTGGAACGAAAGACGCAACGAAATTGAAGATATAGCTCAAAGTATTGAAAATTCTATTAAGATTATGTCGAGGACAAAATCACCACAGCTCAACGAGGATACAGCACGATTAGCGTATTTACAGATTATTGATACGTATTTGGAAGGCAAATGGAAGAGCAGAGATAAGCCGATTTTCCTATCACCAATTTGTTTGTTATTTCTTATGAGGTTTGCATACAGAACAAAAGAAATGAATGCACTGAAGATCGTTCGAAATACGCTATACAACATGAGATATAGTATTTTATTTGACCAAATAGGATATGGCTTTTTCAAAGTCCGAACAGATAGGGACAAATGGATTCATCTTGAAAAATTATTATATGAACAAGGATTATTATTGATAACGTATTTAGAAGCGTATAAGATCATCAAAGATCCGTTGTTCAAAGAAGTAGCAGAGGAAATAATTGAATATCTCTTACGACATATTTCTGAAGACAATGGATTTCATGCATCTGAAAGTGGATACAAAGTTGAAGATTATTATACATGGACAGATGAGGAAATTCGTAAAATACTGAGTCAAGAAGAAGCAGATTTCATATTACAAGTATATGCTCTTAAAAAAGAATCAAGACAGAATATTTCAGGCGTTATATCATCATTACGGATACCGTTTTTCATGACACCCGTGAAAAAAATCGCTTTAGATATGGGAATGAATGAAGATGAGTTTTATATTAAGTTAAAGAAGATCAGTAAAAAATTATATGAATATCGAGAGAAGCGAAAACATCCTAGAGTCGATAGGAAATTCCTAACGGACTGGAATAGTATTGCGGTTATTGGGCTTTTGAAAGCAGCAAAGATATTTGGAAATAATGACTATTTAGAATCTGCCGAAAGAGCAATTAAATACATCATTGAACGAATTGAAGACAACCGACTGTTTCATGTATATAATGGAAAACCGATAGTACAAGGATTCTTAGAAGACTATGCATATTTTATTTACGCGCTGATAGAGCTTTACGAAACGACATTCAATATTGAATATTTAGAACTTGCAAGAACGTTGACTGAAAAGACAATTGAAGAATTTTGGGATACTGAAGAGGGTGGCTTTTATCAGACAGCAAATGACTCAGAGATCATTCTTGCTAGAATAAAGAACATAAGGGATGCCGAATATATTTCCGGGAACTCTATAATGATGGAAAATCTGATTCGCTTATATCATATTTTGAACATAACAAAATATCATGATATGGCATTAGATATTTTAGACAATTTTTCATATCTTGCAATACACCAACCAATGAACTATATCAGCCTGATCTACACACTTGAATACATCTTGAACGACAATTATGAAATATATTTGGTTAATAATCGAGAACATGAAAATACACAAAAAATATTGGATATGCTCTACACTAAATACATCCCCAATGCAGTAATTATTCACATAGGGGTGGATACAAAACAGGACATATTTCCGGATTATGTGTACAATTTAGATCTCATTCATAATGAGCCTACACTATATGTATACAAGAACCACCAACTACATTTTGGCCCAGCAGATAACTTGCTATTTATTGCACAAATTTTGTCTAATCTTTGACTATATAGCCCAAACTTAGCATTAAATCATGAGAATGATTAATCATGATTCAAGCATAGGTCCAAGAGTCTCTTTAATTCCTTCAAATCTCTCCAGAAAATAATCAGGACATCATCATACAATATTCGATCATAAGTTTTCAGCAACTCACCATTTCGGATAATACCGAGAATTTTTATTCCGGTCTTTTCTTCAATTTCAGAGCTTCTAGTTCCGACCAACATATCACTTTTGCTAATTTTAATCGTTAAAGTTGGTGGGATTTCCGTTGCAATATCAAAATAGGAACTGATTATGTATTTTGCTACAGACATAGACGATGTGCTCAGAACTTCATCAGCATATTTGCTTCTTAGTAGAAGATGAGCCATTTCGTCAGAATATATGCGCGCGACAACCTTTATATTGGGATTTAATTTCTTTGCTTTTTCCGCGATTATTGGATTATTCATATCATCGTTCATTGCAAGAATTATAGATTTCGCATTCTTAATTCCGGCCGCTAAAAGCACACTTTCGTTTACAGCATTCCCGAAAATGACAGGAATGTTCTCTTCAATTATCCTTCGCACCCTATCGTGCTCACGATCTTTAGGAAGCGTAACGACTACAAATGCAATATTCAGGTCATAAAGCAAAGTACTAATCTTAGTACCTAGATGGCCAAAGCCCACAATAATCAAATGTCCATTCATCTTTCGAGCCATTAATCGAGCTCGTTCATCATATTCCATAGTTCGCGCCTCTACGAAAGCCATTAATGGAAATGTTTGTATAAAAAACATTACAATCATTGCCAAAGAATCAAAGAAATTAGTTGGAGTGTACCCGAGAGCTAAGAAGAGAGCGAAATTGGTTATGGAAACCTCAATACCACCAAATAAAAGTAACAGGAAGAATATTATAATCATAATAGTGAGATATGATAAGGCATACTTGAATAATGAGATATAATAATAGACCTCTCTAAAGATACCACTTATTATGCGCATGAGAACACCAATTTCGCTATTTTACTAATAATTAAACAAAAAGAAGTAGATAAATATAACGATTAAAAAAGGAAAAATTAAAGCTCGGCATCAAACGCCTCGCCATGTGCAAGTTCCATATTCTGAATTCGCATGGTTTGAGCGATTATGTGAGCATAAGGCTTGATTTCTTTTTCGTGTGGAGTATATAGTTTCAGATGCGCGATCTGAGAACCAAGGACGATTTCGTTTTCTTTTGTCCATTTTCTGAGAAAGCCAATGTGTTGTGTGATTAAATCTCCGAGTTTTTCAGCATCTTCATCTACAAGGGAATCTTCTACGTTGGGCCAATTGGTATGATGCACGCTGATAATTCCGATTTTGTCTTTAAACAGTGTCTGATAAACTTCTTCAGCAGAGAATGGAATCAACGGTGCGAACATACGTGTGATTGCATAGAAAGCGTACAACAAAGTATGCAATGTTTCCTTCTTCATCTTTTCATCTTCGCCATAAACCCATGGTTTGATCATTTCAAGATAATAATCGCAGAATTCGCCCATGAAGAATACTTCAAGGTCTTTACGCGCCGCAGAGATTCTATAGCTATCCCAGGCTTCTGTCGCATCTTTTATGATGTGCATCAATCTTGCTAGTATCCATTTATTGTCCATTGAAGTGGGGTTTGGTACCTTTGTGAAATCAATATCATAATCCTTTACATTCATCTGGGTAAATCTCATAACGTTAAGGAATTTATTGACAACCTTTCTGCCACGACGGATTTCCTGCTCTTTGTAACTAAGATCTTCGCCGACTTTGGCTGTTGCTGCCCATAATCTGATAGCATCTGCACCATATTTTTCAATTACGCCATAGGGTTCAACAATATTACCTTTTGATTTAGAAAGCTTCTTTCCTTTGGGATCCAATGTATGACCGGAGATCATTACATCTTTCCAAGGCAGCTTACCTTCATGCAAATATCCCTTAAGCATTGTATAGAACGTCCATGTTCGTATGATGTCATGACCGTTGGGTCTCATGGTCATTGGATACATTTTCTTGAAGAATTCTTCATCAGTCTTCCATTTGGTATTAATTAGAGGCGTAAGAGATGAAGTCATCCAAGTGTCCATAACGTCCATTTCAGGAACAATGTTTGTTGAGCCACATTTCGGACATTTCTTTACTGGTGGGTCTTGAGAGCGAGGATCTACAGGAAGGTCCTTCTCATCCGCAAGAATCACATGACCACAGTCTCCACAATACCATACCGGAAACGGAATTCCGAAATATCTCTGACGAGAAATACACCAATCCCACTTGAGTCCTTTTACCCAATCATCATATCGATGTATGTAATAGCTCGGATACCAGTTAAGTTCCTTTCCGAGCTCCAACATTTTATCTTTGTGTTCAAGCACTTTGATAAACCATTGCTCATTAACAATAAACTCTACAGGAGTCCCACATCTCCAACATACACCGACATTTTGTTGCAACTTTTCAAGTTTCTTAATTCTACCTTCGGCTTCCAGATCTTTTGCAATTGCTTTTCGTGCCTTCTTAACAGGAAGACCTTTATACTTGCCAGCAAGCTCATTCATAGTACCGTCGGGAGAAATTGAAATCTTTAATGGTAAGTTGTGGGATTTCCACCATCGAATATCCTGAGTGTCTCCGAAAGTACAAACAATAACGGCTCCAGTTCCAAAAGATGCATCTACAGCATCATCTGCAATAATAGGAACAGTCTGACCAAATATAGGTATTTTAACTTTCTTACCAACGAGCTTCTTATAGCGTTCATCATCAGGATTTACAAATACTGCAACACAAGATGGAAATAGTTCAGGGCGAGTAGTAGCAATCTCAATTGTTCCACCATCTTCAAGGTCTAATGTAACGTAGTGAAGTGTTCCTTCCTTTGTAGAATCTTCCACCTCTGCCTGTGCTAATGCTGTTTGATGATAGGTACACCAGATTGTAGGGTTCTTACCTCGATAAATCTGACCTTTCTCATACAGGTCTAAAAAGGATAATTGTGCGATTCTCTGGGCATGGTCACCAATTGTGTGAAATGCAATATCAAAATCGTAACTATGACCTAATCTCTGAAAGATCTTATCAAATTCTTTTGTCGCAATTTCAATTTCACGATAACATAATTTCATGAATTCTTCCCGGCTCATATCACGCATACGAATCCCAAGCTTATCTTCAACGTATTTTTCGGTGGGAAGACCATTATCATCATAACAGAATGGGAAGAACACATTATATCCTCTTAAGCGCTTATAACGTGCAATCATTTCAAATTGAGTATAGTGCATGACATGACCCATGTGTATAGTACCAGATACGGTTGGCGGAGGTGTGTCGATTGAATAGACTTCTTTGCTTGGATCATATTCAAACTTGTAGATTTTGTTCTCTTTCCAAAACTTTAGCCATTTTTCTTCTATCTTTAATACTCTGTCTTCTTTGCTTTTCTTCTTTGTCAATGTAGAGGACTCCTTTTCATTTAATTCGAGCAATGCTTGAGTTTTTTTCAGAATTACAAAACTTAAATCTTTTTCTTATTTGATATTATATCAAATTTCTAGTCATTTAGAAATACAATTCAATTTATTAATTATTTTGTTAATTCTTAGTTGTAAATGATGTTTATGTTACACATATTCTATTCAATTAATTTACTCAAAAAATGAAAATATCCGCCCAAATCTAATTAGAATAGAACTTCAAAAATATGGTGTCATAATACGAGTTAAAAAATAAAAAGGGACGCAAGAGCGTCTTGAATGAAACTATTAGTTAATTTCACGTTTTCTTATGATTCTTCTGATACCAAATATGCTAGCTACTGCGATAGTACCAAATGGAAGAATTAAGACATAATCAAAGCTTGTACTTAGTTTGGTAGATGTGCTCGGCTGATTCTGGAGTGTTGGACCGTAGTGATAGAAATCAAAGCCATAATAGATGAACATATTCTCGTTAGAGACAATGATAAGAGCGTTGTGTTCTTGATCAGTGTTTAAGAATGTAAAGGTACGAATTGGTTCTGGAGAATTTGCAACCCATGCAAGATTTGGATGGTAAGCATCAAAAGCATAGATATTATTTCCAAGCTTGTAAGCTACTTGTTCTCCAACTTCAGGAATAGAGTTTAGTTCGCCGATTCTGGTAGATTGCGCTGGGGTTGTTGCAACAAAATGAGTCCCAATTGTATAACCTTCAGAATAAAACATTCCATAGCCAATATATCCATAGTATGCGACAATTTCATCGCCGGGAGCATTCTTATCAAAATTACCCGCTTTAATGCTCAGAACCAACTTTCCTGTAAAGGCGGGAATGGGATCATTGAGGAACCTTGCCCAAAGTTCAGTGGATGTGCGTCCATCAATTACAGTGACTGGACATGGTGTATAAACAAGGTCCATTAGAGCATAGCCACCAATGATAATGTCGGGATAGTCATCAAACGTTATATTGCCGATTGCAAATGTAGGATAAAGCAGTACCTGAATGTGTGATGTAATATTTACAAACGCATATGTTTTCAGAACAGCTCCATTACTGCCTTGAAGTACGGTTATATTATATGCGACATCTAATGCATAATAGACATCTTCAATTCCATCAAGATTTTGGTCTGCTATTTCGACATCATAGAATGTATTGGGCATACTTGCTGATAATGCTTGGGACCATTGAATAGATAAATGATCATATATTGAAATATTCTTCTCAGTCCAGACGAGACATTCGTAATGTTCATCGCCATTTATGTCAATTGGAAGTAGACCTTTTACTGAACCAAAGTAGGCACGATCTCCCATACGTATGTAATGTGTAGAATCAGTTTCAACGTCATATAGAGCCAGATAATATATGTTTCCATCTTGTATGACATAATATACTGCACCAGGATTGCCATATCCATTGATTGCAATACCATTGATATCTTTCAAGGCTGCAGGCTCTTCTAATATTCTGATATGTGATAATGTTTTTCCGTTTATAATGTGAATATAGTATTTGTTGACCCCTGCGGTATAAAGAAGAATATCGTCATACAAGTCTCCGGTGATATCAGCCGTAGAGATATCATTTATGTTCGCAATATTAATTCGTTCATTATAGGTTATTCTGTCATAAATTGGATTGATTTCAGGAAGTTCATCCACTAATTGCATGAACCATATACTACCATGCTCATCTAGAGCAACAATTGTAGGTGTTTCAGAACCCATGTATACTTCAACATCTATAATGAAATGATTAAGTCCTCTGACTGAAATTGGCATTAAACTAGTAGAATCTAAGACTATAACTTGACCATAGTCACCGTAGCCAACCATGACTATGTCCATATTGCCATCTTTGTTAACATCTGCAAATGTTGGATTGATGAACCAGTATTCATAATTATATTTACGATATTTTATGATTTCACCCGTTAAACCGCTGAAAATTACAACGCCGTGATTTAGTGTGGCAACAAGTTCAGTGTAATTGTCACCATTTAGATCCGTCGCTCCAAGTGAAAATGGATAATATGAAATTCCATCAAAGGTCGTGGTAAAGTTCCAAACCCTATTAAGACTAATTGCAGAAAAGGCTTCCACACCCTTTTGCGTAGGAACATAGAACAGTACTTCATTACTCGAAGGAAATTCTGCATGTGCAAGTATATGGCCTTTTGGTGTAGTTACGAAATTCATCGGTTTACTTATCAAATTCAGAGTTGTTTGACTTCGATCGTTAAGATCAATAATGACAAAATTGTAAGTGGTTGTATTTGCATATAATGCAAGGCCCAGATATGGATGATTATTTGAATCTATAGCAATGTCCATATCAATTGGCGCAGTATAAAAGCTGAAATTATCAGATTTATTGGTATCAGAAACTAAACAAATGGTTCCATTGTTTATTGAAAGCGCGGCTTTATACGTAGAATCTATATTTATGGGTAGCAATTTGACTTGCGTAAAGTTTGCCCCAGGCTCTGAATCAAAGCTCAAAAGGCTATTTCCAGAAAGTGTAACCCATCTGAAATGATTCCCATAAGTATATGCAATACCAGAATTGTATGAATCATAATCTCCAACATCAAAATTAGTAATTTTGTCTGGAGCTGTAAACAATTTTGTTATTGCATGTGATGCGAAATCATATACAGCGAGTACATTCTCAGTTAGCAGGAATACCATTTCAGCCTTTCCATCATTATTTAGATCCCATGATTTTATGTCTGTACTGAATGTTAAAAGGACAGCATTCTTGAACTCACGCGTAAATGTACTATACTCTAACTTGCCTTGATCTAATGTCTGGTTTGCGTAAATGAATCCATAAACGTTACCACCTTTTGCTGCAACATAGAATTCATTCCAGCTGTCGCCGTTACCGTCACCTATTGTAATACCATTGATAGTTCCAGCAAGAATTGGACTAGTCCATTTAAGTGCATACTGC
>CAZPUN010000059.1:0-57473 GCA_964589775.1 uncultured archaeon | reverse complement strand
TGAATCTGGTAAGATATCCGAGAATTATTTTTGGAATTCTATCGGACTTTTATGGATCAAAGATATTGCGTATGCCGATATTGAAGTTCTTATTGAAAAGTTATCTCAGCATCGTTCTCACAAAAGTGTAATGTATCGGTTAATGGAACTTTCTGAAAAAATTCAAAAGATAATTGAGTTGATAAGATAGGTGTTTATATAAGCGCCTTTTGATATTGTATTATTGTGATAAAAATGAATCGCTTAAATCACTTGATATTTGCGTTTTGGATATATACCACGATATTCGTTGGCATTTTCTTCTATAGTATGTATTTAAGTGGTGATACACATTTTTATGATATGTTGTTAAATATCACTATTGGTGGATTTGCGGTATCATTTATTTTGGTTCCTATTTTCTATTCTCGTGCAAATGTACATAAAGAAAGACCTGATGAATCATTTAGTAGTCACAAAGCCACAATTGGCGCCTTATTCCTAGTTTCATTCTCATTCGGAATTCTTGCAACAATTTTGATTATGTCTTATTATTATCATATTCCTATAATTGGGAATATAAACATACCACTTGGTGCTCTTATTACAATTATCGGAGGTCTTGTTCCTGATTGGGATATTATCTTAATGGGCGTGGGCGCACATAGGAATATCCTATTTCATTCAGCTATTGTGCCTTTAATCTTCACTGCAGGCGGGATTTACGACATTGTCTCACATTTTCTAGCGGGTCTTCCATTAGTAACTACAGATGTTCAATACTTCTTGATGGCTATGTTCCTTATCGGATATGCCTCACATTTAATGTTGGATATTTACCCATCAAACAAGAATATTTTTGATCTGATTTGGCGTGTCATATCGCCATTTGATGAGGCTCCCACTGGAATAAAGGGATTTGGTAAAAATCTTACAAAGCGTCAAGCTAAATCATGGCTTTATTCTAATGCATCGTTGCTTATTTTATATGCACTGATTCTTATGGCCGCATATTTTGGTGGTATTCTTTGATTAAATGGCGCATTTCTATTACTTTTTTTGTTTTTGATTCCTAATTTAATATAAAA
Source organism: uncultured archaeon (assembly GCA_964589775.1). GTDB lineage: Archaea > Asgardarchaeota > Thorarchaeia > Thorarchaeales > CAZPUN01 > CAZPUN01. The sequence continues at coordinate 56,406 of CAZPUN010000059.1, read as the reverse complement.
TGCATATCTTTTTATCGCAAATTATTTAAGTTAACGTTGTGGTGTTTTTTGTGTTGGCATTGCCAAATAAAATACAGCCTTAAACAGCAGGAGGACAACCCTGATGTCTGAAAACACGGATAACACCGTTTACATTGGAAAGAAACCAGTTATGAACTATGTACGAGCTTGTATGACTCAAATCCAAAAAGGAGCAAAGAAGATTGTTATTAAAGGTCGCGGTAGATCTATTGTTAGAGCCGTAGACTGTGCAGAAATACTGCGTCGCGAATTTATTAAGAACGCGGTAGTTAGTGACATCAAAATCACAACAGAATCTATCGACCGCTCCGAAGGCGGTAAGACCAAGAAATCCGCGATCGAAATAACACTGACAATTGGTGAGTAAAGGGGAAAGGCTGGTAAATTTTTATTCCAGCCTCCAGATATCTTTATTTCTGGCAGTTGCCTTTTATTATTAAATAAATTTAAGCGGAGGAGAGGTTACGTGGTTAAAGGAATTTCGAAATCTATTTTTAATATAAAGGGGAAAGATGCTAAATTCACATTTAAAGCATCAAAAGTAAAAAATTACGTGTATAAAATTGTTGTAAAAGAGGAGGACGCTGCAAGCATAATTGAAGAAGAAAAGAACGACCTTATTTCTGGTTCTGATATAAAGATTTCTAAGCCTAAATTGAAATATAATATTTATTACAGAGTGACCGGCGATTTTACACAAAAATACCTCGTTAAAAAGGTGTTTGAGAATGGTGTTTCGTCTCAAGTTGACGCTTTACTGATTGGTGATGAGATTTTTAAACCCACTAAGACAAAAATTAGTGCAGATTCTACTGAAACAGTTACAGTTGTAAAGATCCCTGCCATAGAACTCATATCGATTGAGAAGGATATTGATGCTCTAATAGATGGAACGCATGGGCAAATACTTGGAATAATTCCCAATTTCATTGAACAAGGTCGCAAGAGCTCTAAACCGGACTCATGGCTCGATGATAATCCAATTGTTATGAAAATTAAACCCGATAAAGTAGATGAATATCTCGGCAAGATTTTATCTGACAAACCAAAGGGTGCAAAGCGAATTGTTGAACTAAATCTTACTGCTAAATCTGTTTTACGTTTGATTGTTCCCTTCTACTACTTCACGCTTTCTTCAGGAAGTAAAAAAGTAAAAGCCAAAGTAAACGCTGTTAATGGTTCAATATCTATTGGAAAGTGATATAAAATAAAAAATAGGAGACGAAGGCATTTGCCTTCTATCTCATTATGATCGCTTTTTTACTATGACTGCCATAGCAATCACAGTAATTATAGCGATTCCAAATACTACGGTTTGCATGGATGGAGATAATATATCATTTGGCTCGGTCGCAGATATTTCACTCAGTCCAATGGAGGGATCATGGACTAGTATACCACTATCAAAATTGGGGTATGTTAGGAATAATCTAATGCCTATGCCGTCAGGAGCATAAGTGGCCGATACGTTGACTAGTTTTTCAGACTCTCCCGGATATGTTATAGTTGCTGTATTAAGCCATTTGTAAAAGCCAGTTCGCGTTTCGTTGCTGAGATCGATTTCAGATAGTGTTTGATTTCTTAATCTATTAATCAATCGTTCCATTTTTCCTGTTTTATACCAATTCTCCGATACATTTACGAGCTCAGTACGATTCATTGTTCTTATTCTGTGCATAATTCGTAGTTCTTTTGTTGTGACTGTTCTTAGATCAACTCTAAGTGTAATAAGGTCTGTATCGTTTACGAACGGAAAGTTACCCATAATTATGTCTACTTTCATTTCAGAATTTGGAGTCACTGTATATTTTACAGATTCGTTGTCCGTTTGAATGGTTCCTACGAAATTGTATGTATATATGTGTGCTACAAATTGCATTGTAAAGTTATTGAGCGCGTCTAATGAATAATTCATTGGAATATTTGGATGTTTCATGATCATTTCTCTATTGAGTCCTACTTTTGTATAAGTCACTCTAATCTCTTTCAATGTTCCATTACTGTATGTGATTTGATTTGTTGTAATTGACCAGCGAAATATTGGTAAAGATATCAATTTTACAGTTTCATTTCTTTGAAATGCAAGGTCCCCATTTTGATCATTGAATTCAATTAATTGACTGTATCCTGAATAATACAGAATTCCTTGTCCATCTTCAGATGTATAAAAGTATGTAAATGCTGGAAAGGTCGGATTTAGTTTAACGGTTAGAAGATTTGTTTTTACAATAATTGTACCTGTGTGGGGATCTGTTGTAAGTTGGATTGATTTTTCTGGAATGTTGGGATCTGCTGATGCTTGTATTGGTGAAACTGCACTGAATATAAATATCATAACTAAACTTAATGCAATAATTTGCACTTTTTTCACTATTATTCACCTGAGATATTATTGACGTAGTTTATATATAAGAAACATTTTTTTGTAAATGAAAATAAAGTGTATAGATATGGTTTATTCTTATTATTTTTATGTGAAATCCTTTAAGAATTCTTTAAAAAATTTAAAAAAGATAATGAGGCTTTTATTCCTCCTCATCTTCACCTGGTTTATATCTCTTTGCAGGACCTAGACGACGGCTTTCATCTATCTTCAGTCTCTTTGAGTCACTGTATCTTGGGGGTCCTGTATATGGTGTCTTTGCTTTCTCCTCCGCGATAATCTTTTCTGCTACTTCTCGTTCTTCCTCTGTAAGTTCTATTTGTTCGCCTGTTTCCTTTGCTTTCTCTAATAATCGTTTAACTCTCTGTACTTTAACGTAATATATTGATACGATCGTTGCAATTATTGGGAATAGTAAGAATTTTACAACGTCCTTAAATAGTATTCCAAATACGTTACTTGTTGCGAATGCTTGAATTTGTGGTAATGCAATTATTGAATCTACGAAGAAGTACCCGGATGCTAAGAAGAATACAAAGAAGAGTCCTGCTTCTGGCTGGATACCTTTTGGTTTTTCATCTTCTAAGAATGTAGAAATTGTTTTTCCGATACCTGATAATGAGTATAGCAAGAAGAAGATCGAAACCAGAAAGTCGATTGCTGTTGCTTTTGGACTTGATTTAAATAGTATTCCATATGAGAAATAGCCAGTATAGATTAATACGAAGAAAGACATCAATGCCACATTAAGACTAGTGCCTCTTGAAAGATATCTCAGGAATAGAAATGTATTGAGTAGTAGGAAAAGACCTAAGAATATGAATCCTGTGATTATTAATGAGTAATTTTCAAGTAATCTTGGGGCTGTACCATTCATAATAAACATGAAATAGCCTAATCCACCATATGTTGCATAACTCAAGAGCATTATAAAGAATCCAAAGAATTTCGTTAATATTCCTGTTTTTGTTGGTTCTGATAAGGTTGCTATTCTCAATGCAGTTCTGGAAGACATATATGACTGGAAACCAATCCAACCGATCCAGCATGCGATTACAAAAATGAAAAGCATAATTATATCAAGATAGACCGCGAATAGTATTGATATCCAGAATGATGCAATAAGCCATACGGCTGTTAGAGTTACCGTATTTTTCAGGTCCCTTCTACGATAGAACCATTTATCTTTTCCAGCAACAGTTCCTACCGTTGCAAAGATAAAGTAGATTGTAGTAGTGCTACCAATATATAGAAATGCGCCTTTTAATAGATCTCCAATTTGTCCAGTACTTACTGGTATTAAATATCCAATGTATGAACTAAATATTATACCGATGAAGAAGATCGATGTAAACCAGATCATTCGTTTTGATTTAAATAGCAATTTCAGTCCATCAATGAAACTAGAAAGAAATGGTATTCCCATTTTTAACCCTCTCTGTTTAAACTATTTTACTATCATTATTTATTACGTATTTTTTACTTAAATAATCTATCTATCCTAAATTTAGATGTTACAGAAGTAAATCTTCTTGTTCATCTTTTTCCTGCCGCATTTTCTTTTCTAATTCTTTTCCCCATTTTAAAGCGGCTCTTAAACTGATGATCATTACGATACCTGAAATTATGCAAACGAAAAGCCATCCCGTATATTTGAAAAATGATAAAACATAAACCAATAATGCGAATAACCAAAGCCCAAACATCAAATAGAATACATACAATGAAGTTGGAAAGTTTATGTGGGTACCGTTTTTCGATTCCATGAAATCACCAACAATTTGATAAACATTTTTTGTATAAATCCAATAGGCTAATCTTATATAAGATTATACATATTGTGTGTTATGAGGCTGAATTTAATGAAGCATCGTGTCATACCTCTAATAATACTTGTAGTTATTTCCGGGACTATACTCCCAGTGAATGCATATTCTATGAGTTGGCTCCATAGAGAGTTGTACTTTAATAATAATTCATTATCATATGCTGGTGGTATTACCGTAAACTGGTATGCTCATGACGGTTATACTATAGGTATGTCCGGTGCTGCATCATTTGATGTACAATATAGGGCTAGTAATGAAAATTATCATGTTATACTTAATAGTGTAACCTTTGTCTTATGTGAGCATAATTTTGCGCCCTATGAAAATGGGTCTCTTCCAAATGGACATGTTTATGCAAAAGTTTCAAAAAGCCTTAATGTTCGGCTTTCTGACTATACTTACAAATCAGACCGTTTCGTAATGGATCTTTCTAATAATGTTTCGAGCACAGCAGATTTACACATAATACTAGAAATAACTGTGTATTTCATCAATTCAAGTTGGCGGACATTAATTGTTTCGCATTCAGTCGAACGTAATATTGTATATATATCACAAGTTCCAAATCTATATGATGCGTTAATTTATTTCATAGAAGTAATTATAATTATGGGCATTTCTGGACTTATCTTTGCTGGAATTGCACTACTATTTGTAAAAAGAAAAGTGGTGATAAAATCCGATGAGTAATCTAGGGGAACCTCCTATCGATTATTACGAAATATTAAAATATAGCACGATAAGTTACAGTGGCGGCTGGTGGAGTGTCCTTGTTCTTCTACGGGATCCCAAAACTGGAAAAATCAGTCTCTCCTTGTACAAATACAAAAAGGTTAATGAGGGATTTAGAAAGCAAACTTCATATAAAATAAATAATCTGAAACAAGCTAGAACACTAATTCAGATGCTTGGTGATTTTGTATCCGAATGGGAGAATGTGGAATCTTCTACGGATGAAGAATGATTGCCAAATTTTTCAATTATTTCTTTTGGTAACGCTCGTATTATTAATGGAGCTATTGTCATATTTATTGAACCTTGTAATGTGTTGAATATATCTATAATTGGTAGTAACGCAATAACTACTTCAGGTGGAATTCCATAAAATATCTGGAGCAAGAAGTAATTGGATATATGCATTAAAATAACTCTAAAAATTATTCCGAAAATAAATGGCATTATGAATTCATTCTTGAGCTTTATTTTTCTATTCAATGTAAAGCCAATTGCAAAACCAATTAAATTAAATAACTCTGAAAGAACTTTGAAAATTGCACCAAAGATATTTCTATAGCCTATAAATATTAATGCGAATCCGCATAATGTTAATGATGGAATGAATCCCAGTATCAAATATCCAAGTATTATTACTATACCTGTGGGATCAATCGTTAGCTTTGGATATAATGGAAATGGAATATCTGTTATTCCAATGATTGGGAAAATCTCTAAAATTCCAATTATGGCTCCAAATATGGCTATTAATGAAATACTCTTAGAGGTTGCCATTGTATTTACTCCTTATTTTTGTGAATTTATGATGCTTGAATAACTTATTGGCTTATATTTATTATCATCAATTAAGTTCGTCAAAAGGCGTCTTAGATTCTCCATCCTATTTGCATCGAGCGGGTGAATAGCTACTTGTATTGGACCACCAAGTTCTATTTCGAATAATGCGTAATATGGAGTTATGGGTATATTTCCCGGTCCAATTATCATGGCATTTGTTTGATAAACAATATTGTTTTTCAGATCGTATATTGAATTTCCTTTTACCGTATATCTTAATTTATATGCAAGTGTTAAATCAAAAATAGTTTGACTCATTCTCCACATTGGCGGAATGAATCCATCTGGATATTTTCTAAAACTTCTATGATATGCATCTATTGCTAATCTAAATCTGTTTACGGCTAATTCTTCAACTTCATCGAAAAACTCATCTGGTTCTCCATTCTTCTTTTCATGAAAATAGCCGTGTAGTACTAATTCTTTTTTTAGACCAAGTAATAAAGAAATAAAATGAGCCTTTTGAGGGATTAAATTGTATCCTTTTCTTTTATAATGCATCGGAATGAGAATTGAAAAATCTGTAATGTTGTATTCTCTGAACAAATTGAGAACTTGACCGAATTCATATTCATAGTATGGTACCGCATCATGGATGGATATTATGAGTGTTCTGTCAGGCACAACTTTTTTTATAAATTTCCTCACTTTAATTTTCTCCCTCATATTGGGGCTCAGATTTAACTAATTTATGTTTTTCTCCACATTTTGTATGCGAGTTCTATGTCTTTCTGTGTTACTGTTCTTCTTTTTGCAAATGATGAGAATTCATTGGCTTGGCGAGCAATTTCTTTTCCCATGTCTTCTAGGATCTCTGCAAGTTTTTCAGCTGCGTCAGCACTGACTCTATGAGCGCCAATTTCTCTGATGAGCTTATCAACTGGTGCTACGGGAATTATTCTACCTTTTTTAGATCTTGGCATTTCATTCTTCCCTCCTTTATTATGGGCAATCAATCTTATAAATCGACTTTCTTTTATTTAAACATTTCTTTATGTATTTTGTTCATTTTGATTAATATATAACGTTTTTTTATATTTTTATATCGTCGATATTAATGTTTGTAGGTTCTCCATCTTTAACAAGATAGATTACTGAAATATTTTCTAATTCTTGTCTTAATACATTCTCTATATCCATATGAGACTCGAGTTCCAAAATTTTCTTTAGATCTGCATTTATTATTGGATATTTGGGTGCCAATCCACATGACTTTGAAGGAATTGCATTTATTTCATATGTTCCAATTTGCTTAGCGACTTTTTCTACATCTAATTTATCATCTCCAATTACTGGTCTATGAATTGGTATTTGTGTGATCGCTTGTGATGTTACTCGCAAGTTGCGTAATGTTTGTGAAGCTTGTTCGCCAATCATTTCTCCCGTTATTATTGCGTCTGCATTCTCTTTGAGGGCAATTCTTTCCGCTAATCTGTACATATTTCTTCGGCAAAATATACAAATCATCTTTGGATGTGTATATTCTAATGCATGCATCAAATCCAATTCATGCGGTACTATGTACATTTTTACATCATGAGTCCAAATATATGATGCAAGTATTTTTGCAGATTCTAGTGCTTTCTTGAGATTCATTTTGTCTACAAATTGTCCATTATTGAAATGAACGAATACTGGGATACAACCTCGCTTTATTGCCTTATAAATTGCGACTGGTGAATCTAATCCTCCTGAGATTGTTGCAATTATCTTCCCTTGTGTTCCTGTAGGCAATCCACCTACGCCCTCAAAAATTTCGTGGAAAATATATGTATCCTCATTACGTATTTCTACATATATTGTCCAATCGGGATTCTTTAGGCTCACTTGAAGATCTGGAATATTTTCTAATATTTTTTCTCCTAATTTTCGATTAATATCATCGCTAGTGAATTCATGATTTCCAACACGCCTTGCACGTACCACAAATTTTCTGCCTATATGTTTAATTTCTATAGCATATTCTAGTCCTGTTTGTAAAATATTTTCAAAATTCGTTTTTAATTTGAAAGCTGGCGAAGCTGAATGAACGCCAAAAATTTTTGTAACTATTTTTGTTACTTCATATGGTTCATCAGTATCAATGAAAATACGTCCGAACTCAACTCGAACTTTGTAATCCTCAATTTTGTAATATTTTAACGCTTTCTTAAATGATTTAATTAATAGATCTACAAATCTTCTTCTAGTCTGTCTTGATTTTATAGCAATTTCATTATACCTAATAATTACAGCGTTCTTAATCATAATAATTTCATTAGAGGCTGCGAATAATAAACTTTTGATAGAAGCCATTTTTACGTATCTTGGATTTAAATTATTAATTTGTAGTTGATTTGTGCTTCATTTTGAAACTATTATTTATTAAAATTGACCAAATAAATTAATAAGTGAAAAAATATGACAAATATACATATGGCTTAGGTGAATTAAAATGGATGAAAAATTGTTTTTCATGTCATTAGATATTGGCACGACAAATGTTACAGCTGCTATTTTTGATTCGGTTGGGAATGTTATTGAAAAGACTGTATCTGAATACAATCTTATTACTCCTGAGCCAAAAATTGTTGAGCAAAATGCTTTGGATTGGTGGATAGCATCAAAAAAAGCAATAAAATCTCACAAATCAAAACTTGAAAAGTTAGTGGGATTAAGCATCTCCTCACAGCGTGCGACTGTAATTCCTGTGGATAACAATGGCGAACCAATTCATAATGCAATTACATGGATGGATGCTCGTACTCCAGAGATTGATGATGTAGAGTTATCTGAATTTCTATTACAGCGAACTACAACGCAAAAACTGCTTTGGCTAAAGCAAAATAAGCCAGACGTGTTTAATAATGCATTTATGTTCCTTCCAGTTGATAGCTTTATTTATTTCAAACTTACAGGAAAATTTGTTATGAATTCATCAAATGCTGCATATTTTCCATATAGTGTTTCTGAAGGAAAATTACTTGTTGATGTGCTTGAGAAAACTGAAATTCCTATTGAAAAAGTTCCTCAGATCGTTTCATCTGGTTCACTGCTTGGCGAAATTACAAAAGATGCATCAAAAGAACTTTCTCTTCCCGAAGATGTAAAAATTGTAATGGGTGCTGGGGACCAACAATGTTCTTTGTTGGGACTTGGCGGGATCGACAGCTCATCTCTAAAAGCTACGACAGGTACAGGAACTTTTATTGATGTGACAATCGATGAGCCTTTATTTGAATTTTATAATAAGATGACGCATCTCTTTGTTTTGCCGCATGCACTTCCTAACAAATGGATGATCGAAGCTGTAATTCCCGGGACTGGTGCTATATTAAAATGGTACCGCGATAATTTTGCATTTCCGGAGAAAGATGAAGCCCAGAAAACTGGTGTTGATGTTTATGATATTATTGCGGAAAAGGCAGCATCAGTCTCTCCCGGTTCTGATGGTTTGGGTGTAATTCCTCTTTTTAATTTTGGTAAAGGTATCATTTATGGGCTCTCGTTTAGTCATAATCGTCATAGTCTTGCAAGAGCCATAATGGAAAGTAATGGCTATAGTATTCGATTCTTCCTGGATATGTTTGATGAATTTGGTATTTCTATTGAGAATATACGTGTTGATGGCGGAGGCGCAAAATCTGAATTATGGCGGCAGATACAAGCTGATATTACCAATAAACCCGTTATATTAACACAAAGTATTGAGAATGCAAGTTCTCTTGGCGCAGCGATTCTCACATCAGTTGGTACTGGTATATACAAAACGATTGAAGATGCAATACATTCCATGGTTCATATTGAGAAAACCCATAATCCGGATAGTGCAAATTATGAGCGTTATTCTGAATATTATGAAAAATATCAAGAAATGATGTTGTCCGCAGCATCAGAATTAGATGTATGAGATGATTAAAATGGAAGTTTTAGAAGCAGCATTAGATGAGATTAAAAACGTTGTGGGGAATTCAAACATCTCTTTCGCATTGCATGATAAATACGTGTATTCTAAAGATGCTTGGATCCTTTCAGTTATCAAATTCAAGCGATTAGAAGATCTTCCCCTTCCTGATGCGATTGTTTGGCCTGAAAATACTCAACAAGTCTCTGAAATTCTTAAGATTGCAACTAAATATCGTGTTCCTATTATTCCTTATGGGGGTGGAGCTGGTGTTGTTGGTGGGATCATTGCATCAAAAGGCGGTATCATTTTAGACTTAAAGAAGATGCATAATGTCATTCGTATAGATAAGAATTCATTGGTTGCAGTTGTTCAGCCTGGAATTATCGGGCAAAACTTGGAGGAGCGTTTAAATAGATTTGGGCTTACACTGGGCCATTATCCTATGAGTTTGACTACCTCTACTATTGGTGGTTTTGTTGCAACTCGTGCATCAGGAATTATGTCAACAAAATATGGAAATATCGATGATATGGTTATGGCACTTGAGGTTGTTCTTCCTACTGGTGAAATCATACGAACAAAAGCGACACCCAAAGCATCGAATGGTCCTGATTTAAATCGGATATTCATTGGTTCTGAAGGCACATTAGGTGTTATTACAGAAATTACCCTTAAGCTTCACAAAATTCCTGAGTCCAGAGAGTTCCGTGTATATTTATTTGAAGATCTAAATAATGCAATTAATGCAATACGCGAAATTTTGCAAAAAGATATCTATCCTGCAATTGTGCGACTCTATGATGAATATGATACATTTCTAACTTTAAATCGTATTAATATTTCTGCACAAGGAAACTTACTATTTTTATTGCTTGATGGTGATAAACGAATTGTGGAAACCGAATCTAAAATAATTGATGAAATTTGTAAATCGCATAATGCAAAGGCAATGGATCCAAAAATCGGTTGGCATTGGTGGGAACATCGTTATAAACAATATTTTGACCTGCCTGAAGTTCTAGAAGGTGGATTTGCAGATACTATTGAAGTTGCAACGACTTGGGATAAAATCAATGAATTATATACTAAAGTCCGTGAGGCTTTAGAATCGAATGACTTGATGGTCTTGGCGCATTTTTCACATTTATACAGGACCGGAGCTGCAATTTATTTTACCTTTGTTGGTGAAATTGCTGATGGTCCTGATCCTTATGTAAATCTTAGAAATGCCTGGGATTCTGCAATGAACGCCATACTTGAGGTTGGTGGGACAATAAGCCATCATCATGGGGTTGGAATTGCAAGAAATCCATGGTTGAAAGATGAACTGGGTAGTTCATATCTGTTGCTGAAAAAGCTCAAGGAAACTCTTGATCCTTCGAATATAATGAATCCTGGGAAATTAGGTTTTAACGGAGTTGAATGGTTATGAGTCTATCTGAAATGACTGAACAAATACAAACATGTATGTCTTGCCTAAAAATGTGCAGGGATGTATGCCCTGTAAGTAGTGAGAGCGGTCTTGAATCTGATACGCCATCTGGTAAAATGGCAATTCTTTATGAGCTGGTCAATGGCCGTCTAGACTGGTCTGCTGAAACAGCCATGCCATTTTATCGATGTACTATGTGTGGTCGCTGCAAAGAGGCATGCGATTTGCACATTGATGTACCTCAGATAATTTTGGCTGCACGTCGTGAAGCTGTAAAACGTGGAATTGTGTTGAATCCCCCCAAAAAGATACTGAACAACATTCTTACAACCGGAAATGTATATGGTATCGATAATTCACAACGCAATATGCCCGTGGAAAAGCTTGGTTTAGATTCTGCATCATCTGAAATATTAATTTATACGGGTTGTAAAACCGGTCTTAAAGGGCAGGATACTATAGAACGTGTTGTAAAAATATTGGAGAAAGTTGGATATCACGTATCGCTGCTTGGCGGCAAAGAGCACTGTTGTGGTGCGCCTTTGTTTGGTTTTGGTCTTATTGATGATGCTAAAAAGGTGGCACAAAAGAATGCCGATATTATTAATTCAAGTGGTTCTAAAATCATTCTTACATTGTGTCCCAATTGTAATAAGACGTTAACACGTACCTACAAGAAATTTGATATTCAGATTGATGGTGAGATCATCTATTATGTGAAATTCTTAGAAGATTTGATAAAAGACGGTAAAATTAAACTTAAGAAAAAGACTGATGGTAAAACATATAGTTTTCATGATCCATGTCGTCTTAGAGATGTTGATATAATTGATGAGCCACGTTTCGTGCTTAATTCGATGGTGGACAATTTCCAGGAATTACAGCGAATTGGTAAGAATTCATTCTGTTGTGGCAATGGCAGTGCCCTTAATGCATTTGATGCCGATCTTGCCTTAAAAATCGGAATTAATCGAATGCAAGAGGCAAAAGATCTTGGTGCAGATGTTGTAGTTACATCTTGTCAGAATTGCCGTATGGGTCTGTCTGCCGCTGGAGAACATGTAGGCGTTAAAGTCATGGAGATTACTGAACTGTTAGAGATGATCGAATAAAGCAAAAATCTTTCATCTCTCTATTTTTGTTGTAGCAATGATGTTTGCACCTGTATCCAGTAAATTTTCAACCAATATTTGTCCGATTTCTATAGGGGGTCGAACTTCTATTTGTGCCAAATAATTCATGGCATCTAATAATAGATTCTTGGGTATTGGTTTATCCGTCTTTACAGACACGAGCTTTTGTTTGCTATCTACTAATCTAATAGTTGTGGTTAAAATACGTACTGGATTTGTAATCTCTTGAATGATGTACTCTTTTCCACGGGGACATTTATACCCTTTGATGCTCTTGATTGTGTTATTGTCCAATATAACTTTAATTCTGCAGCTTAGAGGGCATAAAATACAATTGAAAGACTTTTTCTTCATTTTATTACTCCTCCTGCTTAATAATTTTGAACGTTAGCTTATTTTCGGTTCGTTGTATTATTCTATCCCGTAGTTTGATGCTTATCATCTCCGATGGTGTTACATGTTCATATCTTACTTTCAATGATATTTCTGGGATTTCTAAAATTACATTCTCCATTGGTTTTGTAACCCGTAAATAAAATCTATTACTATGGTTTCCACTGACTCTATTCGGTATTACAAAACGTATTGTTTCGTCGTGTGTGACTTTGATTTTTTGGGATGGAATTTCATTGTGTATGTATTTATAGGCTCCTTCTGCTGCTCTTTCTGCATTTTGAACAACATAATCCACGAGATCAAAGACTGCTAACGCGTTTCCACATTCAAATATGCCCGGTGCGTTTGTTTCCATCCATTCATTTACAAATGCGCCGCCTGTAGCATGATTAATCTCCACATTTGCTTGAGATGCAAGCTCGTTTTCGGGAATTAGTCCTACAGATAATATTACCGTATCGCATGAAATTTTTTGTTCCGTGTTTGGTATTGGATTCCATGAATCATCTACCTTGGCAATTGTGACACTTTTTACACGATCTTTTCCTTCTATATTAACAATGGTGTGCTGCAAAAGAAGAGGAATATCAAAATCTTCTAAGCATTGGGATACATTTCGTGCAAGTCCTCCTGGGTACTTCATGATTTCTAAAACTGCCTTTACTTTTGCGCCCTCTAATGTAAATCTTCTTGCCATAATCAGTCCTACATCTCCCGAGCCAAGTATGACTATCTCTTTTCCCGGCAAGTATCCTTCAATATTGATCATTCGTTGTGCGGTTCCTGCGGTATATATTCCTGCGGGTCTGCTTCCTGGAATTTGTATTGCACTTCGTGTTCGTTCTCGACAACCTACAGCAAAGATTATTGCTTTCGATTTGTATTTGACAATGCCTTCATACGCATTAACTGTAATCAATTCACGATTTTTATTAACTTCAATAACCATTGTATTTAGTTGTGTTTCTATATTGTATTTCTTTATTTTATCAATAAATCTGAAAACGAATTCTGGGCCGGTCAGTTCTTCACCAAAATAATGAAGCCCAAAGCCATTATGTATGCATTGTGGTAGAATTCCGCCAAGCCTGTTATCGCGTTCAAAAACGATAATGTCCCGTAATCCAAGTTCATAGGCTCTAACGGCTGCTGCGAGTCCTGCTGGTCCCCCTCCGATTATCGCTAAATCGATTGTTCGCGTTTTCACTTTAATTCCTCCTTAAGGATTTTGTTTCGCAGCATAACACATACGACTCTTTACTATTTTTTCTGATATTCAAAGGATCCATTTTTAATTCACGTGATAGAATCTCAATAATTCGTGTAGTGCAGAATCCGCCCTGGCATCGTCCCATTCCTGCTCGCGTTCTAAATTTTATCCCGTCTATTGTTGTTGCGCCTCTTTTTATGGCTTCTATAATCTCAGCTTCTGATACGTATTCACATCTACAAATTATGTGTCCATATTTTGGATTCATCTCAATTAATCTTGATTTTTCTTCTATAGTTGCTTCTGCAAATCTTGTAATTCTTTTTCTTGTTGGTATAAATCTTTTCTCAGGCATTTCTAAGCCATCGCGCTTTAAAATCTCTACAATCATCTTAGCTATTGCCGGAGAAGCTGTAAGTCCCGGAGATTGAATTCCTGCTACATTTATGAATCCTTTAACTTTTGTAGTTCCAATTATAAAATCTCCTCCATTTGCGGCAGCTCTAATTCCTGCAAAAAATCTGATGATGTCCTTTTTCCTAACTGATGGAAATATCTGGCTAAATTTTTTAAAAACAAGTTCAATATCTTCACGAGTTACAGATCTGTCCTCTTTGTCATTTATTTCTCTTAGATTTGGTCCCCATATTAGATTTCCTTCAGTTGTAAAAGCAGCACCACCACCTTTTGTTCTAGGATCTACTTTTGCTGGAATTAATGAGTAAATATGTTTATAGTGGCCTTTTAATTGTTTATCAAAAATGAGCATTGTTCCGCTTCTTGGATATATTTTAAAATTATCAATGCCTACCATATTTGCTATTTTATCTGCATAGACTCCTGCAGCATTTATTACATATTTTGTTTTAATTTTTCCACGATTTGTTTCTACTTCTAAACCACCTTGATCCTTATTTATATTTTTCACTTCTGTGTCTAGATATATTTTTACACCATTTTCAATCGCATTTTCTGCGAGTGCAATCGTAAATTCATAAGGCGATATAATACCAGCTGTCGGAAACAGTAGACCTCCTTTTACATGCCTATTGATATTTGGTTCTTCTTTCAATAGCCATTTTCTGCTAATCCACTTTACGGGGATTTTATTCTTTTTTGCCCAGATATACACGACAAACCTCATTAGATTTTGTCTATGTGTTAATGCTACGAGAATTAGCCCCGGACGATTAAACTCAACATCCAGTTGTTTAGAAAGTTCGTCAAACATTTCATTTCCTTTTAAACATAATTTGCCCTTTAGTGATTTAATTGGTGTAACGAATGCATGGACCATTCCTAGATTTGCTTTTGTTGTACCCCACGCAATATCCGGGTTTTTCTCTAATAGTACTATATTCAATTTGTATCGTGATAATTCTCGAGCTATTGAGCATCCTATAACGCCTCCGCCTATAATTACAATATCTGCAGTGTCGGGTAGGTCTTTCAAAAACATAAATTGCACCCCACTTGATAAAAATGATTTTATTATTAAAATGTATAAAGATTTCCATTTTATTTTGCGGCAAAATTGCCTAAATGAGCAAAGATTAAATTTCAAAAACCTTTTAAAAATCACGGACTATCGCAGGTGACTGTTGGTGGGAATAATTGCAGAGCAAGTAGATATTGTCAAGAACTTCTCTCGTGATGTTAAACTTTTTACAATAGGTCGTATGATCGGTAGCTTTGGTAGCGGAATGGCATCAGTTGTTTTCAATTTGTTTTTCATTGCGTTAGGTTATACTAAGGATATGTTAGGGCTTTACCTTTCAACATCAACTTTTGCTATGGCATTTATTGCGTTAATTGCCGGTGGTATTGCTTCAAGATTTTCTGCAAAAACTATTATTATATCTTCAAGTTCAATAAATGCAATTTCTTTGTTTCTTCAATATATGTTTCCTATACCTGTCGTGTTGTTTAGTGGAAACTTGATTATTGGAATATCTTCATCCTTTGCCGGGGTTGCCTCATCGCCATATATAACTGAAGTATCTGTAAAAGAAAATCGAGATCATGTATTTAGTTACATTAGAGCTGCATCTGTCGGTGCTGTATTTGTGGGGAATCTTCTCGGCGGATTTATGCCGTACTTTTTTGGAAATATTTTACTAATTCCTCCAAATTCTTGGCAAGCATATCAAGCTACCTTATTGTTTTCGCAAATATTTATCTTTTCTGCGTTAATACCACTCTCACGATTACGAAGAATCCAGCCTGCAGTAAATAAGGAATCATTATTTGAACAATTCACTTTCAAAAACATTACACATAAGGGTTTTATTATAAAATATGGCATTCCTGTTTGGCTAGTGGGACTTGGTGCAGGGCTATTCGTCCGATTCATGAATGTATGGTTTAAAGATGTCTTTGCAGCTGAAACTTACGTTATTGGTATGCTGTTTTCAGCAAACACTCTGTTTCTTACAATAGGATTCTTATTGGCTCCCATAATTAGCAAGCGGATTGGAAAAATACATACGATTGTCTATTCTCAAGCTCTTTCCATCCCAATGATGATTGGTCTTGGTCTTGCTCCCACGATCCAAATTGCTGCAATATTCTTCGTTTCACGTGCAACTCTAATGAATATGGTACATCCAGTGAGTACATCATTCTTTATGGAAACGATAAATCGTGAAGAACGAGAAATGGCAAATGGCATCGTAAATTCCGGTGATTCATTAGTGCGTGGCATCGCTGCTACTATTGGTGGTTGGATGATGTCACAAAATATGTATCGCGAACAATTCTTTATCGCTTCAATTTTGTATGTATTGTCAATATCTACATTCTATAGCTTTTTCAGAAAATACGAAGAAAAGGAGAGTTAAGAATAAAATCTCTCCTTATTTTAGATTTTCTAAGAAGGTCCTAAGTCGTTTTGCACCTTCTACTGCGTCCTTGTGTGCGGCATTAAGTCTGAGGTATGTTAGCCCAATTGGATCATGAGGTTCTGTAAAAGCAACACCTGGGACTAATCCGACTCCGACTTCTTTTATTAATGCTTCACTTAGTTCTATTGAATTGCTAAAGTGTGAATCAATTATGTCTTCAAAATTGAAGAAATGATATATTGCGCCATCTGGTTCTTCAAATTTTATTCCCGGGACGCCTCGCAAAATATTTGAAACCGCATCAATATTCTCCATTATGCGCTTGCGAGTGATTTCAATATATGGTTTGACTTCTGAATATTTTGTTGCGAGTGTATCCCAAATTGTAACTGCTGTCGAATTAGGACATACTGCTGTAAACTGGTATGCTTTCTTTGCATACTTCATGAATTCTTTATCCTTTGATATCATTGCACCAACTCTAATACCCATAGTTCCTAAATTCTTAGATAATGCTTCAATATCTATGATTCCTTTTCCTGTATCTGAGAATGTACTTGCAAGGAATGGGCGGGGCTCATTTCGCCATAGATCCCGATAAACATTATCTAAAATTAAAATAATGCCTTCAGATTCTGCATATTCTACTAATTTTCTAACTTCTGCCTCTGTTCTACCTTTTGCTTGCGGATTGAACATTAATTGTGTATAATATACTATATTGCCCTTACAATTTTGTGCTCGGATATATTCAACAATTCTTTGTAGATCATCTACATCCGGCTTTAGTTTATCATGTAACCCGTGCAACCAATGAACATTTGTATATGGGAAGTCATTTAGTAATCTTGCAGCTTCGACAGGATATGCAAATGTTGGCGAATCTACAATAAAGTGTGAGTTTTTTGATAATAATACTTGAATTGAAGTTCTTAGCCCTCCAAACCCTCCATCTGTTAGAATAATATCTTCTGCTGCCAATCCCGCTTTGTATTGCTCGTTCATATGATCTGCAACATGTTCTAAGACATCTCTAGGGCCCGCGGTCGGATTGTATAACCATGGTTTCTTCATATTTGCAATGGCTTCATTAATCACAGGTGGAATTTCAGCAAGATAATTTTGCCCGATGGATAAATTAACAGCGTCAGGCCGCGTTCTCAAAAGTTCATCTAAATTTCTAATAATCGATGGTTTGATCCTAACAATTCTTTCAGAGTATTCTGTCATATTTTTCACCAAATTACTTGGTTTTCGCGTATCTGACTTGAAACTGTATTAAAAAACAAGAGGCATAGTATTTTTGTGCCTTTTAGAGATTTTGATTTGACGAAAATTTTTATAGCATTTTCAAAAAATCGCGTGCTTCAATTAATGATGGGTCTAAGTCTATTGCCTTTTGTAAACTGGATTTTGCTTCTTCTGGTTTGTTTGAATACATTGCAGCTAATCCATGATAATACCATAGATCCGGATTTGTCGGATTGATTTTCAGAGCTTGGGAGAACAATGCCATTGCTTGCTCTGTATTACCTCTTGAAAAAGCTGCTAAGCCCAAATAATACCATGCAGCTTCTTCTTTTTGGGTTTTTATTAACTTTTGAAAATATTTCTCGGCTTCTGTGATATTTCCTAAATTAAATAAAGCAATACCCAATGTTTCTAAAATTTCTGGAATGTCTGGAGACAAGTCTAATGCTCGCTTTAAAAGCTTGATTGCTGCGTCATAATTAACATTATCGACTCTTTGCGATTGCATTATTACATTTGCCATTCTTAGGAGTGTTGGTGCATGATCTGGGTTAATCTCTAATATTCGCTTAAATGAATTTGCGGCATTAACGTAATCTTCGATTTCAAGTGAAAAAAGTCCCTTGTTAAATAAAATTTCTATGTTATCTGGGTCTAAAAGCAGTGCCTTATTTAATATATACTCTAACTCCCCAATCTGTCTATTTTTCCATAATATCATAGCTTTCAAATTCAAAGCTTCAATATTCTCTAATTGTCCTAATAGTTTATTGATACTCGATAACGCTATTTCATTTTTACCTTTCATGAATAGTATTGCTGCAATTAAATATTGTATATCTATATCATCTGAAAATCTCTTCGCAGCTTCAATTATTGTACTTGTTTCTGTAATTTTTCCTTCTAAAATCAGCTCTAATAATGCAATTAAATCTTCAACGCTAATATTGTTTATATCTATTTTATTGGTGCTGTGTAATGAATAAATTGTTTCTAGTTTATTTTGTGAGGTTTTTCTATTTATTGCCTTTCGTCTAAATAGATTGCCTAACTCATCCCAATATTCCTTTTCAAATTTCATTAATCATCACTTAATAAGTCTTCTATGATTTTTTTGTCTTTTTCATCATATTCTTCAGAATTATTCTCTTCATTTTCTTCTACAGCTCGTCTAAATGCGTCCAATTCGTCAAGTGGAATTTCTACAAATGTATAACTCTGAAATCCACAATCTTCGCAAACATATAGTGCGGGGGCTAGCCAACCGGAAATTGTTGATTTTACCTGTCTAACCCGCGTTGATTTACATCGTGGGCACACTTTAACTGTTATTTCATGATCTCTAGTTATTTTTACTGGATTCTTCTCTTTCTTTTTCATATCTAATGCCTCATTTATACGATATGGTTTTTTGTTAAATATATTATCAATTGTGAACTATTACATACATCATCTTCAAGTTTTTCATCGTAGTGCTTTGTACTATATCGAACTGATGATTTATAAAAAACTCCTTAATCTCCTCTATTGTCCACGTATGGCTCATATATTTTTTATTTGGATCATTTTTCCATTGTCTTAATTCATCTTTTGCATCTTTTGAAATTCGTAATTCAAAAATTGCTTTCTTTGATACGCGTATGGCTTCATTCATTGCCCTTTTTCTATCATGCTTTCTAACATTTCCTAAGGCATTTCCAAGCATTATTGCAATATCAAAAAATTTGTCTGGAAATGGTATGCTTTTTGCATTTGCTTGAACTAAGCTTGTATATTCCTTTACAGTTGTGGGTATGTTGTATAACATATTATATGAAAAATCCAGTCCAACTATATATTGTACATGCTTTAAGAATTTGAGGTGTCTGCCAGTACCGCATCCTATATCTATTAGAGTTGTTGGCGAATCAATTATTGAATATAGTCTTTCTTTTTCGCCTTTAAATAAGCGCCTCCCAAAGAATGATGTCCTTTTATAATCATGAGCTATTTTATCCCATGTTGATAAATTGTCAAATTTATGTGTCACTTTTGTCTCAATTCTCCTTTATATTTGGCTAGTAACAATTTGTGTCTCTTTATCGAGATTCTAAAAGGTGTGTCGATTTTATAAATGAATCTAAAATAGGTATACTTGAAATAAATCGTTCCAGAAATGGAGGTGCTGAAAATGTCATTAAGCATTGAAGTTGTATCAACAACCATAAGCAAGATCTTCCGAAGAGGAAAAACTTCCAAGGCTGCAAAGGCAGAAGAAATTGAAAAGCCATATGTTCGTGGCGAAATTCCAGAAAAGCTTTATCCAGCAGAAGCATTTAGAGTGGATGTCTACTTCAAGCCCTGGATGGGACTAAGATAAACATCCCTTATTGGAGTAGTTATCCTCTCTTTGTTTTCTTTTGGATTTGTTTTAAAACGTAATACATTTTTTATAGGTGATATAAAATGGCAAGAAAAATTAGAATTTCAAGAGCTGATACTATAAATCCAGCTCGCAAGCATGGTCGCGTAGTTATCGACCAATATATACATGAACGCATAATTCAACAGCGAATCAATAGATTAGCTATGAGAAGGACTAAAGCCATTCATCAATAGCTTAGTCCCTCTTACATTTTGCTGTATATGTCTTCTTTTATAGAATCAATATTATCCTTAATGAACTCTGGTGCTGCCACTATATAATACATATTTTCTTCAGCATTTGATTCAAATAAGATGGATTGTACAAGCAAAATTTGTATTGCTTTGTTTACAACAGGTGTACTATATTCAAGCCCCATTTCCTCAAATTTCACAATTGATAAATCATGTATCTGATCATACGAAATATATGGCTCATGTGGATTGTTTATAAAATATTCACAAATCACATCTAATACTAAAATTGTTGTAAAGTCTGAAACACTCAAAAACTCTACAATGTCAAATAAAGATTCATCCCAATCAGTTCCTATAACTGAAGTTGTGGCTTTTCTGATTGCTTCAGCTGTGATTTCTAAACCTTTTTGTGTCATTGGCCACAGACTCTTTAATGCGTCTATTGATGTTGCGGGTTTCCCAACATCGAACTCGAATACAATATCTGTAATGTAACTAATTATTTCTGGTCTAAGTGGTGTTGGAAATGTTTCACTAACTCTAGCTTTTAGAATATCTATTAATTGACTCTGTGTATAATTTTCAAGGCTTAATTCAAAGTCCGAGCTTATTTTCCGTGCATTTCCTCGAACTAGTGCCCGATAATCAAAACTCGATAGGATTCCAATTGTTGTGGTATTCAACTCCTTTGAGAGTCTTGCTATTTTCTGATACAGTCTCTCTGAATTCGTGCTTAAATTGTCAATTACTAATACAGTTCCTGAGCCAATTAAATTCATCTTGTGTTGAAAGTTAGTCCACAAAGATGCAAGATCAAATGTAATGGTAAATGGTTCATTTGCAATTCGAGATAATTTCTCGTTTAATGATGATACTATTTCAAGTTCTGATTTGTACGCGGCATCTACATAAATTGTTGCAGCGTCAAACTTTTCCGGAATTACTCGCGTTATGAAATATCGCGATAGAACGGTTCGTCCTATTCCACTCATTCCTTTGACAAGCACTGTAATGCCATATTGGTCTTCAAAACCTTCATAATATGTTTGCTCTAAGAATCCAAGTTCTTGGTCTCTATATAATAGTCTCGTAGGAACGTAATATGGGTCAAACAAGCCTTTTGGATTAACGATCATTGTCATCGTAAACTTCTACAAAAAAATCATATATAAACTCCACAAGAGAGTAATCCGAAAGTATTCTTTAATGCTCTTTATTCAGAGTTCTCATGAGATTTGTTCTAAGGTTCGGAATTTTTACCAAACGAATATGCCTTTGTATCATAATCGAAGTATTACTATCAATGTTTCAAATCAAATCCCAGTTTATATGATTTAAATGAATATTATAATAATATAATTTAATGTATTTAAAATACTGATTTTATGGATTTATGAACCTATTATTGTTATAAAAAAGAGAGAAGAAAAAATGTTTTAAAGTTCTGGAGGTGGTGGAATGAATTCGTTTTTCATCAAGCTTTGTGTCATGTTTCTTGCATGACGAATACGTTGTTCGGCAATTTTTCTGAGTTCTTTCTCTTCCATCTCTACTCGTGCGATTCCCTGTTCGATTGCCATCATACCTACTGCTACTGCTTCTTCTGGATATACTTCCCACTGCTCCATGTTTGGCAAGACATAATCTTCGCTTAGTCCATGCATTTCTGCAACTTTAACTAGTGCTTTTGCTGCTGCAATACACATTTCATCAGTAATTGTCTTCGCCTGTACATCTAATGCACCACGGAAAATACCTGGGAATCCCAAACTATTGTTTACTTGATTTGGAAAGTCTCCTCTTCCAGTTCCTACAACACGTGCGCCGCCTTCTTTTGCATCCCATGGCCATATTTCAGGTAATGGATTTGCACATGCGAAAACTACAGGATCCTTATTCATTAATCCAATCCATTCCTTCTTAATTGTTCCGGGTTCTGGTGTTGATGCTGATATTATGAAGTCTGCGCCTTCCATTGCATCCTTAAGAGTTCCAGTCATTTGATCTTTATTTGTCTTTAGTGACAAATCATATTTGTATGGGTCGTAGTCTTTCTGCTCAACGATATCTTCTCTACCTTTGTATATGAGTCCTTTGCGATCTACCATTCTTATATTGCCAGGATCTGCACCTGCTGCAATCAATAAGTACGCAGTTCTCGTATTTGCAGCTCCGGCTCCTAATAGTGTAAATACAGATTCCTCAATTTTCTTCTTTACAACTTTGAGCGCACCAAAAACGCCAGCTAATATAACTGTAGCAGTTCCTTGAGCATCATCGTGCCATACAGGAATATCCATTTGTTTTCTTAATTCATCAAGGACTTTGTAACATTTTGGTTTGCTGATGTCTTCTAAGTTAATACCACCAAATGAGGGCTGTAATAGACGTACTGTGCGGATTAGTTCATCAGGATCTTTTGTATCTATAACAATTGGAACTGCGTCGACACCACCAAGATATTTGAAAATTAGTGCTTTTCCTTCCATAACCGGTAGTCCTGCCTCTGGACCAATATCGCCTAAGCCTAGTACTCTAGTTCCGTCGCTTACCACAGCAACGGTATTCCCTTTATTTGTGTATTTATATACATCTGCCTTATTTTTGTGGATTGCTCTACAAGGTGCAGCTACACCAGGTGTATACCAAATTGAAAAGTCAGACAGAGACCTTACAGGGCACTTTGGCACCATTTGGATCTTTCCTTGATAAAATGGATGTAAAATCATAGCATCATGAGATGGTTTTTCTGCTTTTTTCAAAAGCTCTTCTTTCGTAAGTTTCTTTTCTTCTGGCATATCTATCACACTTCCCGACGATTCCTCCATCGTCATCTATTTTCGTGTGCAAAATTTACATTTATGTTTATTGTATTGCCTATTTTTTATTTTCGAAATTAATAATTTATTGGTGCGGATTTGTTACATTTTTTCAGGCTATTTTTTTTGAAATATTATTCTTGCATTCGTTTTTGTTTGAATGTATAAACATATCATTTGATTTTGTCTTTTATCAAATATTATTTTACACTTCTGCAGTTAATCACTAGAAAAATAAATAAGCATGTATATATGGAAATAAATCGGTGTTATGAAATGCGCGAAAAATGGACATGGATTTTACTGATCTCCATTATAATTCAAGCCATATTATATGCAGTGATTCCATTGTACGGATTAACTACACATGAGGCTTTGATCAAAGTTGCTAGTGCTGGAGAATTTTCAGTTGTGCTACAAATCATTGGATATTATATGATCCTTAGCAAAACGAAAGGCATGGATACCAGCATATACAGTCGAGGGCGTCCTCCTAAAGAGCCAAAAGTTGAATAAAATAAAAAGAAGATCCGGCGATTCGCCGGTCATTTTTACTTTTCAGAACCATGGTAATAATTTATCAGGTATCGGCACATCAGGGACTGCTTCAAACCATAACGGTGTTTGAATTCCAAATAATGATAGAATTACGACAAATAGTAAAATCAGTGCAAATGAAATTGAATGTACTGCAAGCCATTTTGTATATTGCGGTCTAATATATGCATATAGTCCAAATGCAGGAATTGATAATAATGCAATAGCCATTATTTCTGTCATGTTATAGAATAGGGGCGCAGTTAGTGGGAATAAGAAATAACAGATCCATGAGATTGTTTCGCTTGATGTTTCATTATGGGCTATTTTATGAATAGAATCGATTCCTATACAGAGTAAAAGCGCAGGTATGAGTAAGCTCCAAACGTGTCCTATGAAGAATATTGGACCACCATAGAATAGTAAATCGCCAACATTTTCAATACGTTCGGTTAGAGGATTTCTTCCAAAATACTCTGTTGCTTCAGTCATATAAAAGCCAACCATCATAAATGCAAGACATAATGGTAATTCTCCAACTGAAAAGAGTATTTCTAGTAGTGTTGCGCCAGGTGTTAACCATAATACTTGTGCAATTGCTACAATTACTGGAACTAATACAAATGATGCTATAATCATCCATATTGCTGTTTTTGGTAAGTCTGAACGTTTGCCTTCCATATAATCGTCAAGAGGATAAATGCCATGTAACGTTAAGCTGGCAATAATTAATCCTAATCCGACGCCATTAAACCATATCTCTTGTCTGAAAAATATTGTTCCAAATGCTACTAGCATTGGAAGTGTCGCCATTTTATATCGATATTCCTGAATAAATTTTACAAATTTTGAAGTCATATTCTTAGCAACACCACCTATGTTGTAAGTGTTTTTGAATCATATCAAAAAATAATATGTAAAAAAGCTTTTGCCTTTCAAATGTGTTTTATTAATATATATGCATAAATCGGTTCCATGATTTGTCCTTTTTGTATATTAAGAAACAACTATCTGCTGCTGGACAATCTCTGCATGATTCCGGAATTGAGCTTCTGTTTTCTCGTGTGTATTTTCTAGGTGTATATGCAATAATCTTCATTCGTGAGGTTTCTTCTTCTGGTAAGTTTATGGAGCATTTCTTTTTCCTTAGTTCTTTTGACAGTGCGTTTATGTCTCCTTGAATTATTATTGCGGTTGGTGAAATCTTTCGTACGAAATAGTTTTTCATAAATGGAAAGCTCAAAATATTAATCATATCTCGCTCTGAATCTGTTTCTAATAATGTTACTGTAGAAATTTTTGCCGAAAGTGCTCTTGAAGCCCATCCCTCAATTGTTCTTTTGACATTATCTGGAATTGGTTTTCTACTATGTTTTTTCAAGAAGGTTAGAATGTTTTGTACACTAATACCTTGTTCAATTGCACCAAATACGGTGTCCTCTGTTAATTTATAACTGCAAACAACATCTGTACGGGTTGGTTCAGTAAATCTCGCAAGTAAAAATTGGATTGCTAGATCTATTTCATTCGAAAAAACAATAATTTCAAAGTCTGGTCTGACAATAAAGCCATCTTGTCGTCCAGTTTTTGATGGGTCTGCTTTTTCAAATAATACATTTTTACCAAAATCAGTCACTCTTATGGCAAATAGCTCACCATTTTTATATCCATATTCTACAATTCCGAAATCATAGAATAACTTTAATGCCTCAATTATTCTCATTTTTTGTATTTGAATCCAAAGTCTTCCTTCCTTAGCCCTAAATATTTCAGCTTTAATCCATTTTACAAGACCATCTATTGTCATCCATGTATCTGTTTTTTGTCTTAATCTACATACGATTATATTCAAGAACTGTTCTGATGAAGTTTCATCTGCTGACCAAGATGATCGGGATCTTCCTAAATATTCTTTGATAAATCGTAGTGTAACAAATTCTTGAGGCCCAGAAAAGATACCCAGTACATCTCCTAAATTTATGTAGTTTTTGTTATCCACATAATAGACTTCAGCCCTTCGTGAATATCTATCTACTTTTTCAAATCTTTCATCGGATGGATCACTCAGAATTGATTTTATTTTATCCAAGTGCTTTTTAGGATACTCAAAGCTCATACTTAACTTGATTTTATTTTTATCAATGTATGAAGCAAATTGAAGAATATCTACAAGCATACTATTTCCTTGGGAGTCTACATTATCTATTTTCTCAGTGACGTCTTCTTCTGCAGGGTATTTTTCTAATAATTCAGTTAAATATGGCACAAATTTTGATATTATACGGTATTCTACGGAGCTTGATACATATTCGGTTCTTGTAGGTATAATACGACGATATATTAATCCTTTGTTTCTCAATGATTTTTCTGTTGCAGTAAGTTTACCTGAACTGTACTTACGTGCAAAAACCCTCAACTCTCGTTGTATCATTGCACCTCTATTTAATAGCAATAAGCCTAAAAAATCACGTTCTAAATCATCTAGATCGTTGATTATCTTGTGGATTTTTTCTTCTTTGCTCATTTCAACGGCGAGAAGGTCTAACAAATTATCTGAAAATTTTTTATTTTTGAAATCTATGCCCCATAATAGAGCAGCTTTCATTAGATCATCACGAGAAATATATTCAAGTTCCCTTCTTAAGGTCTTGTCAAGTTCCATTATTAATACCTACCCTGCACGCATAAAAATCCTATAGCTGAAATTCTTATGTTTAATTCTAGACTTCAATCAAAAATATACATATTAATTCTATGGAATCGGCTATCAAACAGAAATCTCAAATATTAAAATGTCACCTAAATTGATGAGGAATTTCAAATGGACTCCCCATTATGGATCGAAAAATATCGCCCTCAAAATTGGAATGAAGTTGTTGGTAATTCTTCTAATATTGAAATATTTCAAGGTTATATTCGGCAAAAGACTCTACCACATTTGTTATTAGTTGGTCCTCGTGGTTCTCTTAAAACAAGCATGTTGTTACTTACTGCGCGGGAAATTTTGGGTGAGTCATATAATGATTACATTCTTGAATTAAATGTCTCTGATATATTACGAACAACCTTAACTGTTATGAAAAAATCACTTGATAAGATGGCAGCTGATTCCAGAAAATACACTCGCACAGAAAAGTACTTATCGCGAGTTTATATTGATGTTTTGAATAATTTAAAATCACAAGGAATATCGCGAAACCCCAATAAGAAGGATATTTTACTTGGTGCTATTAGACTATTTGCAAGTGAGCAGATCCTTGGTGATGCTCCATTTAAAATTCTAATCTTACGCGATGCGGATTTACTAACGCGGTCCATGCAACATGGGCTGCGCCGGGTTATTGAAAAATATAGTTCTGTTTGTAGATTTGTATTTGTATCCTCATCTCTTGCAGGGATAATTACACCTATTCGTTCGCGTTGTTCTATTATTTCTTTTGAAAAATTAACTATTGATGATTTTGAGAAATTTTTCGCAAGTGTATCGCAAAAAGAAAAAATACAGTTTGAAAAAGGCGCACTAAATGCGCTACACTGGCTCTCAAATGGTGATTTGAAGCTTGCAATTACATATTTGCAAGTTGCATCTCTAAAGTCTAAACATATAACAGAAGACCTTCTATATTCGATTCATGAGCAAGATTTACAGTTTAAATTAAAGAATTTATTTGAGCAAACGCTTTCTAAAAAATTCGCGACTACTATGAAAGAAATTCGCAAGTTGATTGCGATTGAACAGTATTCCCCCGAACAAATAATACAAGCATTTGCAGAAATGATCCTTAATTCATCATTCCCACGAGATCTAAAAATGAAAATCCTAGATATAACTAGTGAGCGTGAATTTGAATTAGTTAAAGGAAAATATCCAGATATACACCTGATGCACTTATTGATTTCGACTGCATATGCATACGAACAATTCATAAAATCTACATCTAACTAAGAATAATATTGTGGGACCTCTTTTCCGAAGTCAAAAGTTGGTGCATAATTGAACGGAATACGAAGAATATGTGGTTGAAATACAGGTACCATATATTCATTTTCAACTTTTATTATTTCTTTCTCTTTTATTGCAATATACAGGAGTTGGCGTATTTTACTTGGTGGTGCTAGTTTTAGAGTAAATGAGAGATGATATACAAACTGGTCCTCTGTGATTTTATCTCCGTATCTCCTGAATGGTAGTGCGCATGTTTTCAAAATATCCGGGCCTTTCATGAAGATATCTCACCATATTCAAACGCAATTCTTATGCATATAATATTTTTTGTTAGAATCCATCTATTTAATAATAAGGCTTTGCGTAATAGTGATTATTATGTTTAAGAAAATAGTCTCATACTTTGTAAGAATGTCTGAAAAAATATTTAATGAGCCCGTAATAAAGTTTGGGCGCTTAGGTGGATATATGCACATTAATTATTTGGTGATTACAAATTATCATAAGTTTGTCGTTAAAGTGCCAATTCATGAACATTTTGTAGATAACACGTACAACGAATATGCTATTTTAAAACAAATAGAAGGCTCTTACGTTTCGCCCAAAGTTATTTTCTTTGATGAGGAATCTTTTTCTCTTCCTGTTTTATGGCTTGAATATCTCCCCGGAATACCTATTAAAGCACTAAATCTCGAACCACACCTGATATGTAACTTGCTTGGATATCTACAAAAGATCAATTTAAAACAGGCAACGATAAAGTATGATTTAGAATCATATTTTGAAAAATTCATTGTAGAGCGTATTAATTTATTGAAGAAAAATGGCTACGCCTCATCAGTGTCCAAATATATCGCGCCTTTACATGATTTGTTATCAACACTTTCAAATGCATCATCTAGTAAATTAGTTCACGGTGATTTTCGTTTTGAAAACTTGATTGTTCAGTCTAAAAAGTATATATTTCTGATCGATTGGGAATATGCGGGTATTGGTGATTTATCATTTGATCTTGCGAATTTAATCGTTGAGCATAATTTAAATTTGGAAAAATTATCATGTCTTAGAAATGTGATATCCGAGTCATTGATCACACATGCTAAGAAAATATCTGTATTTGTACGCGTTGCAAATATATTATGGACTGAATTTATGGTTGCTTTAGGATTGAATCCCGAATATGCTGCGGCATTCAAGTCTTATATTAATATGCAATTAAAGGAAATTGAAAAAGAATTGAATCATTAAGATTCTTCAACTTCACCAAATAATGCTTCAGGATCTTGAATAATGTATTGATATCCTTGTTCAGTGAGGAATAATTGTCTTTTCGCTGCAAAGTCCATATCTTTTGTATCTTTAGTGACAATTGAATAAAAGTGTGCTTGGCTGCCATCTTCTTTGGGTCTAAGTATACGACCAAGTCTTTGTGCTTCTTCTTGTCTGGAACCGAATGTTCCTGATATTTGGATTGCAACATTTGCATCTGGTAGATCTATTGCAAAATTTGCGACTTTTGATACTACTAAAACCTTTATTTTTCCTTCTCTAAATTGTTTGAATAATTCCAATCTCTCCTTTTGTGGTGTTTTTCCTGTAATTATCGGGGCATTGATTTCTTTTGCAATTTGTCTTAATTGAGATAAATATAAACCTATAATGAGAATATTGTCTTTTTTGTGCTTTTCAAGTATTTTTTTGACAATTTTGATTTTTTCGGGATTCTCTGCTGCAATCCTATATTTGTTTCTATCATCCGCCACTGCATACTTACGTAACAGTTCATCAGGTAATTCGACTCTAATTTCGTGACAAATTGCTTCTGCAATCCATCCTTGATTCTCAAGGGTTTTCCATGGCTTATCGAATTTCTTAGGCCCGATCAGGGAAAACACATCACTTTCTCGTCCATCCTCTCGAATAAGTGTGGCAGTTAATCCTAATCTTCTAGTTGCCTGTATTTTTGCTGTTGCTCTAAAAATAGGCGCCGGTAATACATGAACTTCATCGTAAATTATCAGTCCCCAATTTCGTGCCATAAATATGTCCAAGTGTTCGAATGGTGAGTCTTTAGAAGAGTGATACGTCAATACCTGATATGTAACCACCGTTATGGGTTTTATTTCCTTCTTTTCGCCAGAATATTCTCCTACAAGGCTTGGATCTATTGTGGTCTTATCAATTATTTCTGAAATCCATTGGCGTACAGCTACCAAGTTTGTTGCTAAAATTAAAGTTGATGATTTGACTAGCGCCATTGCTGCAAGACCCACAATTGTTTTACCTGCTCCACATGGTAATACGATGACCCCACTTCCACCATGTACGCTACCCCCTGCATAGAACGCTTCTGCAGCTTCTTTTTGATAATCTCTAAGTTCGAATGGTTTTCCAGAGCGAGTGATTTTTCTCAATTCAATATCTAAATATTCGCCTTCAACATATCCTGCGAGATCTTCTGCTGGATATCCGATTTCAACAAGTGCTTGTTTTAAGAAGCCTCGGTCGCCTTCATCGAAAATGAATGTAATATCATCAATTCTCTCGATAAGATATTGTCTGGTCTTTTTATTTGACCAAATTTCATCTGCTAGGACTTCCGAGTCACATTTCAGGTAAAATTCATCATTTTCTTTTATGATCTTTACACGACCATATCTAGAAATATAGTCCTTTATATCTCGTATTACATTTGATGGGACCGGATACTTGGAAAATTTCTTTAGGCCTTCAATAATCTCTTCTGCAGTCATTCCTGCAGATGCTGCATTCCATAATGACAGTGGTGTTATACTATATGTATGCACATATTCCGGGCTCTTTATTATTTCTGCAAACCTACTCAAGAAGTCTCTAGCCTCTTCAAATTTTGGATTATCAACTTCTAAAAGAATTGAGCGGTCGCTCTGGATAATCAGTGGGTTTGTGGGATCAAATGCCAATTTTTCTCACCAATTCATGGGGCGACTTTTGAAATAAAAAAAGTTAAATTAGTTCTTATTAAGTGTTCGGTATGTGTATTTTATTTATCTTCTTCTTTTGAATAATTTTCTAATCGCCTCGATTAATTGTTCTCTTTCGTAATTTATGATTAAATCACCAGTCTTTTTGATTTCAAATCGATATTTAATATAATCTGATACACTCCGTAAGGTTGGCGAATTCACGTTAAATATTAACCCCCATGCAATTTCATTTAATATGGGATTTGGCATCTGTATTTTTTTCTGTAACTCTATTGTGACTAATAATTGGAATGTTCCTAATAACACGATAAAGTTTCGAATCTGGACGGAATCTTCGAAATCTGTTGCTATCATTTGGGGCATAAATGTTTCATATTTTAAGACACCACGTAGATATCCTTCAATAATATCTTGTGTAGGTTTTGGAATTTGTTCAAGTTCAAACTTATGGATATTTATTTGTGTTACGAAGTGCTTTCTTAAGAGGTCTGCAATAAAATCTAAAATCTTATCATAATCATCTGGTAAGAATAATTTTGATTCATTAAATGCAAGGTCCAAAAGGCGATCATCTTTAGGATCATAAAAAATTGTCTTTATCTCTTTTTCAATTCTCTCTTCTGTCAGTGTATTTTCAATATAACTTTCGTGCGTTATAATAACTTCGCTGTATCCTTTTTGTATGATCTCTTGATATAGCGCGATGAAATTTTCAATTTGTAATTGGTATCCATTACCCATATACCACTGCCAATTATTGCATGGATAAATTCGAACAAGTAGATAATCCCCGATATTATAAAAATTAAATGGAAATAACCTGCATGCATACGGTTTGTTTTCGCGTCCTAATTTTGCTTCAGCTGCACATAATCCATCATCTTGTAAAAGTGGGCATCTTGCACTTCGAACTAATTTATATCCTGTTTCGGTTTTAATTATGAACGGATGAAGTTCTATAAATGTATTTTTAATTTTCTCACCAATATGTTCTGTCATGACCAATTCTAATGCTCTATTTTGGCAGCATTTTGCTAAGCATGTTGAGCAGTCAAAACCCGAGAACTTACTAACTCCAATTATTTGCTTCAATTACTTTCCTCCAATGAGAAAGAAAAGAAAAAAGAAATAAAACTTTTATGTACCTTTATGTGAGCGAGTTAAGCACTTTGTTAATTACCAAAATAATTATTCCTGATATCAAAGTAATTGCGAAGCGTTCAAAAATCACTATCGGAAAAATTATTGTTCCCATTACTGTAGCATTCAAATTCAGATAGTAGACTGCGCCCATCATTATTCCTATATGCTCGCCCATTGTTGCAATATATGCATAAACGAAAATTAGGAGTTTTCTGGCATAATCATTTATTTGTTCGATGTTAACTTTGTATATCGCAATTAATAGGATTGCTGCAAACATATGTGGGATAATAAACCACCATGCCTCATATAATTGAATTAGATATCCAAATATGCCAACTATAAAGATAAGAACTGATATAATCAATGACGGGATTTGATGTTTACTTATTGATATTTTCTTTTCGATTAATGTTCCTCCGATAAATCCACCTAAACCCGGTGCGATTATAGAATATATCCACATTCCTGCTGCAGCTGGAAATATTGATGCCGATACGATTCCTCCAATTATTCCTGCAAACAATCCCCATATTGGTCCTAAGATAATCCCAAATATTGGGGTAATAATCGCATTTATTGATAAGATTCCAGATCCACCTATCAACTGATTTAATGGTAGTGGTGTTAATATTACGTAAATTGCTGAGAAAAGTGATGTAAGTACAATTTTGAAACTTGTTCGTTTTGTGAATCCTTCTGAAATAAATTCATCTGACATTATTTTACACTCCATTAAGTTTTAAATAAATAGCTCTAAGATGTTATCGTTTTAAATCTTGGCTCTTTAAAAAATAAATGTTTATATTTATAGCTCTAACGGTATAAAAGTTATAAAGGGTGTAGAAGGGGGCGCAGATTTATTTTATTCGACTTTCTTTAATGTAACTTTAGATACACCCTCAATGTTATTTAACATCTTTTCAAATTCGGATATTGATACGCTTAATTGATCTGGTATAAAGTATGCCTCGTAGTAGCATTTTTCGCCTCTAAGACATACACCAGTAGTGAATATAATATCTGATAAATGAGCGTCATTAAATGCATAATTTAACTGTTTGAGAAAGTTTCTAGAAATATCTGCAATTTCGATTCGTAACATATATATGTTATCACTCGAGACTGGGAATATTTTCATTACTCTATCCTTAAAGTGTAGTACAGTTAAAGCAGGATTATTTCCCAAAGTCTCAATAAATATCGGTGGAAATTGAATCTTTTCATCTGTGAAACGAATTATGGTGGCAGTGGTTGCGCCCTCCTTATTAGATATGTTACTAGCCATGTTTTACGAAACCTCACTATTACTTTTCATCTTTTAATATAATCGAGCTTGCATTTAACCTTTTCTTTATTCTATATTGTTATTTTAATATATAAATGCATGTTTTATATATTCCCTATCCCCTGCATTGAGATGCGAGGGTTCTACATATAAGCTATCTTGCGATAGCCATTTTGTGTATATATTTGTCGTGATCCGCCGAATCTCTTTGTTTATCACTCCAGTTTCTTGAGGATGATTTTGGATGCGGCGGATCCAAGTCGCAACCTATTCTTAATTTTCAAATTACTTGATATATACTAGGTTCATACTTTGAACTTTTATGTAATTCATCACCACTTTGATAGGCGATGCATTTTCGTAGGTCCTTTGTAATATTGTGAATCTTATTAACTTATATATATTTTTCAATTATTAATTTTTGTGCATGCTTGTATATTAATATAAATGAATTTTATGTTTATCTATACGGTGCTAGCGATGAAATCATTATTTGAAGGAAAAACAGAACCTGTGGAAATTCCTGAAGTGATATTAGACCTCGTAGATCGTTTTGTCAAATCCCATGAATCAGTAAAAGACCGAAAGGAGTTTATTGCACTTGCAGTATCTGAAATATTAGAAAAGCATGATCATTTTGGAGAATTGCATGTTCCTCTAGGTATGTTCTTTGCTAGGCGTGTTGAGGATATTCGTATGCAGGTTAAGCTTTTAAATACCGTTGATTGGTATGGGCGAGAAGAACGAATTCGCGAAGCCGTAGAGCATCTAAATAGAGCGGCTAATATTTTGGATGAAATTGCAAAAGAAATAAAATCTGGTTTTTAAAAATTTATAATATAGGATTCCGGGAAGTGGAAAAAATGAATGAACTTGAAACATATGTTAAAACATTATTTTTGATCGATAAATATACTAAGACAAAAACGGGTGTAGGTGTTATTGATGCATATTTTGGTCCAGATCAGTTTTCAAAAGTTGAAGACCCGTTTGATAAATCTGCAGAAAGTCTAATTGCGTTACTTGACTCAATAAAATCATTTACTGATGCGATCGATGATCCTCTTAGGAAAAAAGCGATTGATAGTGATATATCATCTTTAATTACAATGTTGGAATGGCTTAGCACTGGTGATTATGATTATATTAAACTGGTTGAGCAAATATTTGGAATAACTCCTGTAAAATTTGATGATAAGATTATCGAAGAAAAGCGATTGGCGGTTGAGGAAGCTGCTAAGTTCTTAGGTTCTGGAAGTCTTGAAGATAAAATTATCAAATGGGAGAATTCGAACAAGATCAAAGGTGAAGAACTCAAACGTTTAATTGACAGCGATATATCTGAACGCAATAAGAAAATCGGAAAGATGTTTCAGGAAAAGATTTTCCGTTTGCTACCGCGTTATCCTCCTGATAATGGTGTCATTTATAAAACGGTAACTGGTGAGGCATGGTCTGGATATAATTATTATCAGGGGAACTATACAAGTGTGAATGTTTTGAACTTAGACATGCCGTTTAATAAAACGCGACTTTTGGCTGTTCTTTATCATGAGTATGAGCATCACATAAATAACATGTTTCGTGAAATGATATATCGTGAAAATAATCAACTTGAGTTATCTGTAGTTCTATTACATACGATGAGATCTGTTATTAGTGAAGGAACCGCAGATACTGCTAGAGATTTTCTTGGAGTAACAATAGAAACCGAGGAAGAAAATCTAATTGCTAAATTAGCAGAATTACGCTCATTAGTTCGGCTCAATTCTACATATTTGCTTAATATTGAAAATGAAAAGCCCAGCGATGTAATTGATTATGTCGTGCAATATGGCATTATGCCTCGCGAAAATGCAGAAAAAGGTATGGCATTTATCAGTCCTAGAACGCCCGATGGGAAAATCAATTTCTGGTGGCCTTATGTCTATACATACTATTTTGGGCGACATAACTTTGTTCTGCCTACATTTGAAAAAGCGAAGAAATTAGATAAATTAGCCCGATTCTTTGAAATACTCTATCTTAATCCACATTCTAAGACTGCTGCAACATGGAATGATGCCTTTGCTGAGATTCTAAACGACTAATCATTGTTCCAAAGCGCGAAAGCATCGCTTTTCGAAGCGGTGTTATTCGCCTAATTTTTATAAAAATAAGTATGTTTGTGAAATTTGAAGTATCTCAAAGTAACTATATCTGAAAAGATCGTAGAAAAATTTGAGAAAAAGTATCTACTGGAACATCGTACGTATGAGCGAAATTGTCTTCATTGGGTGTTTTCACACAAACTCTTGATTGTTAATATTGAGATGTGCCAATGCTATGATGAATTTAAAGGTGGATCGAATATGTTTTGCTTTTTGCAGTGACATCTATTTCATTTTTTCTGACATCTATTACATTTTCCTTATTCTCTACTTTGACTATTTGTTGTGGCGTATGTATTGTTAATTTATCAAGTGATATCTTGCTATCTATAGAAACGTCTAATATATTGTCTTTCAGTTTTGCTTTGATTCCTATTATTCCATATCGCGTTTTAATATTTGATAATTCCACACCGTTCTTTAAGAATTCTTCTGGCATTCCTGATAATATGCTAATTTTCCCATTTGGATAATCTATTACGAACATGTTCTTCAATAATAAGATCCAGTCTGCACTTGCCCATGCGTGTGGGCAGTCGCCCATTCCGCCACTTAGTGTGTGGGGGCTAATTCCTTCAGACCAGCCCATTGGTGAAACTGTATGTTCGTTCAACCATTTAATTATGTTTGAAACTTCTTCTTGTTTATTTGCATAAACGAAATATTGCGCCAAATGCATCGTAAGATATGTTCCATAACATTTCCATGCTATTTCATGGGTGAAGCCATAATCGACTGTATAATCCTTGATGAGTTTGTCTGCAGTTTTCTTTAATAGCGGGTATTCTGGATCTATTGCCTGTGTTGGATGAACTGCAACCATATTTGCAATTATTGCGCTATCATCTTGTCTGAATGGTCCTACTGGAATAAATCCTAATTTTTCGCTTACTGTCTCAATACTATTCAATAGGTCTTTTGCATACAATTCGTACTCTCTCTGATAGATCTCAGTTGCTGGATGCATTAGCTCATTTCCTAATAGGAATGTTTCTCGTAAGCCTGCTAGTCCCCATATATTATCCCAATAATAGAAATCACTTTGTCCGAGGTGTTCTGCAGAAAAGCCTGGTGGCAGTAATCCCTCAATTATTTTTTCTTTTCCTTTCGGTGCATATTTTGAATGGTCTATGTGCCTGTTTGCAATTATCCAATCCGCGGCTTTTCTAATGCTTTCATATACTTCTTCAAGCCATCTGCGTTCTCTATTCAGCCAATAGTGTTCTGCTAAAACCCAAATGCCTTGTCCTGCAGAATCCCATTCGGTTTCTTGTGAATGATACATACCGTTTTTTCGTTGGCGTCTGATCACTTCATTTAATATATCGCGTGCCTCATCTGTATATCCCAGCAGATCTAACGCATTCACCATATATGCTGTATCGCGAATCCAAAATTGATGATATTCAGAAGGTCCTGGCGTAATTGAACCTGGATCCTTATGAAGTAATAGATTTGCGATACTTACATAGAATAGGCGTTCGATTTCTTTATTTCCTATAATTAATTTTGGTGCTCTAGCTAATTCTTTTTTCCATTTTTCAATTTCACTATCCACTGTAGAACCTTTAACGAGATTTCCTTTCATTAGGAAATCAATTTTCACTTTCGGGTCATTAAATACAAAAGATATGTTTGCCAATCCGACTTTACATTTGATTGAATCTGCTTTTTGCGCTGTATCAATACGCATTGAGTCTCCATTATGATAATTTCCAACAGTGATTACTTCTGGCACCCTACCTAACTTTATTACAGGTTTTGAGTTTATGTATACTATATTTGAGGGTGCATCATAATGAATTTCTTTAATTAGTGCAATTCCCTCTGTATTAAATGGCCTAATGGAAAGAACAAATTTTTCGTCTGAAGCTATATTTCCATTAAACTCTATACTGCCAATTTCATTATCACTAATAACTGCTCCATATACCACTTGTGTTATTACACTTTTATTCAAGACCCATTTCGTATCAACTATTGGTATATATTCTTCAACGAGTTTTTGTTCGATTTTTCCATGTTGTACCGGATTATATATTTTCTTAGTTTCGCTATTATATATCCCATACATTATTCCATATTGTTCGATCTCCGGCACTACTAATCCTGTTGGATCTACGATTGATTCCGCATACCCCTCTATTCCGCCTACTGCGCACCATGTACGATAATTTGAATTAAATATAATTAATGTATGACCTTTTGGAATGGAACCTGGACCTTTGAATTTGAATTGATGATATGCCCAGAACGGTAATATCCAATTTCGACTATTGTCCGTAAAGAACATTGCATTATAAAAGCCACGTGCAATCTGAGTGCCTATAGACGCCATGAGCTCTTTTGGTGCAACAATGTTGCCTCTTCCCAAACTTGTTGCGGCTTCAAAATATTCAAAATTTCCGGGGATTGCTACAAGATTTTGAGACTTTAATAATTTAAATACTAGTTTCTCAAGGAAGCCCAAGTTTCGTCATCTCATTTTTAATTTGTTATGCGTTTAAATGCTACATATTTGTGTATAATTCTAATATATTATCTGAAAAACATCTCTTTAATTTTATTGGGAATTCGACAGAATTTTAAGCGAATTTTGTATATTATTTATTGCGAATAGGGGTAGAGCAGAGAATAAAGGTGAAATTATTTTGGCTTATGACCTAATGTGGTTTATTAGTAGTATTATTGCGTTATTGTGGATTTATTATGTTTGCAATTTGACGGATCGTTTTCTTCATGAATTATTTAATAGCGCATATACCGTATTTGGTGACCGTTTTGTAATGGTTTTAGGTAGTTTGAACGAAGAAAATCGCATACATCGAGTGCGTACTAGATTCATGCCTATTCTCGGTGTATTTTTGTTGTCTATTGTATTACCATTTATCATATTCGAATTTTACAATTCTTACTCTAGTATGAGCCAAATTTCTGCAATGATCTATGCATTTACAATTATGATTTTTGTATATTTGTTTATTTCAAGTATTACAGATTCTGAAAAAGATTCATATCAAAAGAGTGTTTCAATCGTTCAATATTTGATAATTGGTTTTTCATTGGGTAAGTTTTTCAATTGGCTATTATATTCCGAATTACTAATTCCTGATACCGAAATCATACCTTTGTTACTATTAGTAATTGCTGCTGAAATTTCTTTTGTAAAAGTGCCTGATATTATGGCTAAATTAGCTGAAGATAATACAAAAACTAAATTCAAGTTATATTTCTATCATATTTTATTTAAAGAAAGGTCGTATTTTCCGCTTAACTTTTTCAAGTTTATATTTGTAATCTATGGAATCGGTATAGCGTTTATTTCATATGTAGCATTCATTTCATTGACAATACTCTCTATTTATGGAGCCATAAATCTTACAATGGTTGTTCAATATATTGTCTATACATCGCTTGTTCTAGTAATCTTAACATTATTCGCTATGTTTGATTATGCAATTATACTCAGTCATAGTACTGAGCTATTAACTTATGAATCTAAAATTCCTGCAACATTTCGGCCTGATATTAATTTTATTCTGGATACTCTATGGCCCAATATTAAACTAAGAACTCTTAGTGAAATTCAGCATGTTCCGATCTTCAAGATCAAGACATTAACGCCTCAAGAATGCTATGCACTTACAATTGTTGGCATAAATGAATTATCTGATGTGGATAATTTTTCATTAGTTAATATTCATATAGAAACAAAAGTAACATATGAAGTTCTTTCGAATTTGGAATATATTTATAAGCGATTTCAAAGCTTCCTCCAGTCGTGGAACAAATTTATAGGGGAGTATGAACAAGCTAAAAATATAGTTGTTCAATGAGCTGCGGTTTGCAGCATTTAATTTATTTAAGGAGCGATAGAGAATGCAGAAACTTGGGACGGTTGTAATTGATGATTCTATTCTGGGCCCTTCTGATGCTGGAAAACAGATGGAAATTGAAGTATTTAGTGAGGATAGTGAGACTTTAATTAGAATTGATTGTCATGATTTTCAAGAATTACTTGCTAGAAAATTACCCTCTGGTATTTTAATTCCAATTATTTCTGCTCTACGTGATTTCTTTTCGAAAAAGGGGTCCCATAGTGTTACAGTTAAAGTAATTGGAAAATATCAGATGAATCGGAAGTATCCTGTAGAAATGACGCCTGAAGAGTTTTATATTCTTGAAGAGAAAATTAAAGAAAATGTACAAAAATTCATTGAAAAGAAAAAGCATTAAATTTAATTCAACTCAATGTGATCTGTTATGGATGGATTGAAACTTGTTTACAATGCATGCCCCCGAGATTGCTATGATACATGCGCTTTAATATCCACTGTAAAAAATGGGTATGTATTAAAAGTTCGTGGGAACAAAAAGCATCCTATAACGCGTGGTGCATTGTGTCGTAAATGTGTAAATTATGAAAACTATATTTATGATAAGAATCGAATTTTATATCCCCTTAAACGCGTAGGTTCTCGAGGTAGTGGTGAATTCAGCCGTATCTCATGGAACAATGCAATCGATATTATAGTAAAAAAAATTAATGAAATAGTTACCAAACACTCACCCTCATCTATTTTGACATATGCGTATGCTGGAAATATGGGACTTTTATCTCGCTTTGTACCATTTCGTTTGGTAAATCTTCTCGGTTTTTCACGAATAGCTTGGACTGTTTGTGATATGGCTGGTTCTGAAGCGCTAAATATGGTCTATGGAAGCAATCAAGGCATAAATCCTGATAATTTGCCCAATATGAAACTAATTGTTTATTGGGGTATAAATCCCAAATGGACTAATATTCACGGATATTCGCTTGCTAAACTTGCAAAACGAAGGGGCGCAAAAATCTATGTGATTGATCCAGTCCGGACTGAAACCGCAAAAAGTGAGAATCATATAGCGCCAGTACCTGGCAGTGACACCCTATTTGCTTTAGGGATCGCGAATTATCTCATTGAAAATGAATTATATGACTATGAGTTTGTAAAGAATTATGTACACGGATTTGATAAATTTAAAGAATATGTAAAAGAGTTCGGTCTGGATTTTGTAAGCTCCAAAACTGGTGTTCCCGCTAAAGTTATTGAAAATTTTGCTATTGACTATTCTAAATTGAAGCCAAGTGTAATCCACATTGGTTATGGTCTTCAAAGACGTAAAAATGGTGGCGATATTGTTCGTGCTATTTCATTTCTTCCTGCACTTATCGGTATTCCTCGTGGTTTTATTTATGGTAATAGCTATTTTCCGCTTGATATTAATTATTTAGAAGCTCGGCACCTTGCTAAAAAACAAAAATGGTATAATATGGTTCCTCTTGGTAAAGTACTTCAAGAAAATAAAATTAAAATGATGTTTGTGTTTAATGCGAACCCTCTTGCAACAATGCCAAACCAAAATCTAATTCGAAATCAAATCATAGAGAAGGATATATTCATTGTGGTTCATGATATATTTAAAACTGATACCGCTGACTTTGCAGATATTGTTCTTCCTGCTACTACATTTTTTGAGCATAAAGATGTAAATGTATCGTATTACCATAGATACCTCAATATAAATCAGAAGGCAATAGAACCTCTTGGTGAGGCAATCAGTAATCTTGAACTCATGCGAAGACTCGGACGTGCAATGAATATAACACAATCTGAAATTTATGAAGATGAAGATCATATAATTCATGAGATAATTCGCAGAAGTGGGCTTAATATTTCGATTTCTGAATTATATGAAAAAGGGTTTGTTGGATTGCCTGAGCGAAGATTGGATATTTATCCGACGCCCACTGGGAAAATCGAGTTCGCTCAAACTTCTCGAAAGGATATCAGCGAATTACCTGAATGGAACAACTTTGAGTTTAATGATTTTCAATTATTGTCGCCTCTTCACCAAATGCTTTTGCATTCACAATATTTTAGCTCTGATTGGGAAGAATTTGCACTTATGAATCCTGAAGATGCTCAGGCCCTTGATATTGAAAATGGTTCCATTATTGAGATATACAATGAATTTGGTAGCTTAAATCGCAAAGTTAGGATATCTACAGACATTCCGCGTCGTTGTGTTGTTCTATTTTCATCTCCATGGGCAAAAGCATTGGATGGCACAAATGTGAATTTTCTGACGAGTGATTTTGTAGAAGCGTATGGTGGTTCTTCTACGTATAATTCTACGACTGTAAAAATAAAAAAGATATAAATAAAATCAAGTTCCTTCTGCAA
Source organism: uncultured archaeon (assembly GCA_964589775.1). Taxonomy (GTDB): domain Archaea; phylum Asgardarchaeota; class Thorarchaeia; order Thorarchaeales; family CAZPUN01; genus CAZPUN01. The sequence continues at coordinate 14,773 of CAZPUN010000059.1, read as the reverse complement.
AATCGTTTATGTATTTAATCTGCTCTTCTGTGAGATTGTCAATATCACAGCCTGCAGCTTTTAGCTTTATTAGTGCGACCTTGTCATCAAGTTCTTTTGGTATATTGTATACTTTTGCTTCTAATTTGGTATGATCTTGAATTAGTTGTTTAACTGCCAATGCTTGCATTGCAAAACTTAGATCCATATATTCTGTTGCGTGCCCTTGTCCTGCAACAAGATTGACAAGTCTGCCCTCGCCAATCACAAATATTGTCTTTCCGTTTTTTAATGAATATTTTCTAATGAGATATGAATTGTAAGGTTCTCCAAAGTATCTTATATCTTCTTTACTATCTGTTATGCTATCCAGATCTTCCAGATTGACTTCATTATTAAAATGCCCGGCATTGCAGAAGATTGCTCCATTTTTTGCTTTTTCAAAATGTTCTCTTGTTACGATATCCTTTACGCCTGTTGCGGTAATAATTATATCTGCATCTGTAATAGCATCCCTCATTTTTTTAACATCAAAGCCTTCAAAATAGGCTTCAACTGCTCTAACCGGATCTACTTCTGTAATAGTAACTCTTGCACCGAGGGCTCTCATGTTTTTTGCAATTCCTCTTCCTACCCAACCAAAACCCGCTACGACTACTTTTTTACCGCGTATTGTTAGATTAGTTGCATTTAGAAAACCATATAATGCTGATTCTCCTGTACCATATCTATTATCAAATAAATACTTCATATTTGAATCATTTACTGCAATTACTGGGAACTTTAGAATTCCTTTTTCTTCCATTGCCCGTAATCGGTTTACACCTGTGGTTGTTTCTTCAGATGCACCAAATATTTTCTTTGCTAGTTCTGGATATTTCTCATGAATTCGCCATATTGCATCTGCGCCATCATCAATTAATACATCTGGCTCCCATTCTAGCATTCTATCTATATTTTCATAATATTCTTCCGTAGTCATGCCTCTCCACGCAAAAACTGTAGCGAATTCTGTTGCGGCTGCAGCTGCTGAATCTTGTACCGATAATGGATTGCATCCTGTCATGCACACCTCCGCACCCGCTTCGTGTAGAACTTTTGCTAGAACACATGTTTTTGGTTCTAAATGTATGCACATTGCAATTTTTTTCCCTTTTACAACTCCACTTTCCTTTAGTTCTTTACCGATTTCCTTCAAAACTGGCATGAATGTTTCGACCCATTCGATTCGCTTTTTACCCTCTTTTGCAAGACCCATGTCTTTTACAATACTTTTCAAAATCTCACGTTCCTTTTTCTAAATTTATCTTCATTCGATATGTTAAAACTGAACTTTTTAATTTCAGTATTTCTCTGTGATATACAAGGTTTCTCTTTATATGTTCAATTTTCAATAAAAAATAGAATGAGATACTATGGAATTATTTCACATCCATTGTTATACGGTGGATAAAATAGATCCTCTTTATCGATTATTTGTGTGTTCAGCAGTTCTTCTACTATGGGCTTTACTCGCTTTAATTCATTAATTAGATGTCGTACAGTTTTACATACTTTTAAGAAGCCTTCTTCACCCCATAATTTTGTTTTATTTGCATATAAGCATCTGCCACCACAAATGTCGTAAATGTCACAACTAAGGCATGGTTCCCCAATACTTTCCTTTCCGGGCAGATCTAAATAGAAAGTAGTTCTTATATCTCCAAGATTTGAAATCTCATTAGCAGGTAAGATCGGGCATGCGGTAATTTTTCCGTTCGTTGTTATTGTAAACGAATCAATTCCTGAGCCACAACGTAGATGAGCTTTTTCCCCTGTAATTAGAGATTGCATTATGTTCTGAAATGGTACAATACCTAGAACTTCTCCTTTTTTCATGTGTGAAATCCAAAAATCAATTAGTTTTGTAATGCCTGGATTATAATTATTATTAACCCAGCCATCAAAGTCTTTCCATGTTAATTCCATTGGATAACTCCATTCTACATCTAATTGCCAATGGACATGATCAAATTTGGGATCATCTAAGCTTAATAAGTGGATAACTTCATCATAAATTGAACTATGTTCAGAAACTGCCATTCGAGCAATTAAGTCTCCCTTAAATCCAACAGATCGTGCATATCTCAAATTATCTAAAACGCGATTATATGTACCTTTACCTCTATAATAATCATTTATTTCAGGGCGTCCATCGATTGAAGCTAATATGACGTCAAATCTTTTCAAATATTCTGGTGGAACACGTCTTAATATCGTTGCATTTGTTTGAATCATATAATGATTTGCTGGGACTTCATCCATAATTTTTAACATAAGTGGTATATTTAGAAGAGGTTCTCCGCCATAAAATTCAATGTTTGCTTCGGGATCTTGAGATATAAATTTCTTCAAGTCCTCAATTGAAAATTCTGCATTTTCCGGTCCATATTCTTCTTGTGGTTCATTTCCACAATATATGCATTTTAAATTACATCTCTGTGTCAAGACAATAAAATATAGCACAAAACGTGCCTCCTAAAAATAATAAAAAGAGATACGGAGTGTTTTGTTACTCCATCTTCTTCTTCCAGATTATATAGACCGCAAAGATTGCAAATACTGCGCCTATAAGCATCAGGATTTTATCCTGTGTCTGTACGTATTTATTGACTGTTACTGTTATTTGTACGGTATCTTCTGCATAATTTCCATACCTATCATAGATCCTAATGACTAATGTATGTACTCCTTCGCCTAATCCATCTATGTTGACTCGTAATTGACCACTTGTCCATGTTCCATTTACCCACATTTTTCCATCAATTGTTACATTGTATAATCCTGGATAATCATCGCTTACGTTCCATGTGATATAATTATTGATTGTCCCTCTTGCATAGGTCACATCGTTTGCATGTGTTATTGTGGGCGATACAGTGTCTGGTAGTACTGTTACGATTACTTTATCTGAAACTGAATGGTAACTTGTATCGTTTACAGATAATACGAATTCATAAACTCCAACTTTTAGATCATTTAGTGGAAGCTCATACTTTTCAAAGTTCCAAGCACCAGATGCAATTACTGTACCATTTCGAGTAATGTTGAATTTTGCTTTGTATGTTCCATTTGTATTCCATACTATTTTTGCACTTAAGTTTCCATAGGTGAAGCTAAAGTCTTCTGGGCCTGTTATGTTTGGAATGTCATTCGTATGTACAAATACCGTGACATTGTCAGTTGCGGAATTTCCATTTGTATCATTTACATACAACATGTATTGATGATATCCGATATCTAAACCGGTGATATTTACAGTAATTGGTGTAGTATTATTCCAATTCCCTGATGCAACTAAATCTTTACCTAAGAATACCAAGTACTGATCTGGAAATGCATCTGTTACATTCCAACTTAATGTTTGGTTTGCGCTTTCATATACATATGAATAATTGCCCACGCTTTCGATTTGTGGGGGTTCGAAGTCATATTTTGAATCTGTCAGGTTAACATAACCTGTAGCAATATCTGTGCTTGAAACAGTAGCGGTCCAATTAAGGAATGTACGTGGTGGATCAATAAATAGCGCTATACCATTGCTATTTGTTGTATTTGTCTTGTATGCCGTTCCGTTCTTGTAGGTGATTGTAATCGTTGCACCACTTATGCTATGTAGGGATGATTCATAATATACAAAGAATTCAAAATCAAGTAAATCGTAATTTCCCGCATATCTTGCAATAGAAAGTCTAACAAGTTGTTTTGTGCCATCTGCAACAAATGTTCCATTAGCTTGTTGTGTTCCAGCGTATGTATTTACAGGAATTGTTGCATTCCATTTATAGGCACCATCTGCAAGATTTTCAAAATAGGCAATACCACTTGAGTTTGTTAAGCTGCTAGCGACAACCGCATCGGTGGTATTGTCAAATATTGTAATATTAAGACCTGATACTGGTCTTTGAGCTTCATCAAGTACCGTATATAATGCATCGTCATTATTGTCTTGCCAGTCTATATTTCCGACTTTTAGATGTACTGAATAATGGGGGCCATCAGATGTAATTGTATCATTTGCGTATAATGTGTTCTCAAAGTAAATTAAGTAGCGGTAAGTTTCTTGTGGGACATCATAAAAGATTACAATACCTGTAACTGGCGTGGGTTGCCAGGAGTAATTTGTGCCATTCAGATATTGAATGGTTACATTTGCATTATATAATGGTTGAGTCCCATTCATTACTTTAAAGTAAAAATCATCATCATCCATATCGCCGTCATAATTTGCAGAATGTACAATTACACTAAATTGTAGTCCTGCATTTGTACGGCTTTTATTGATTAGACTTGTCTTTTGAACAGTAACGATTGTGGGATTTGAGAATACGGTCAATCCGACCAACATAAATGTAAGAGCGATAATCATGAATCTTCTTCGATTGTTCATGTGCAACAACCTCATGCTATGGGTGTTTATTCCCTGCAGCTTACTCATTTTTCATTATATTTTTCTTGAGTTAACCTCAGGCTCTACCGATGAATCACGGATACTTACTTAAATAACTTTTCGTATCTGTTTTCATCTTATAGATTTATTGTTTTTCATTCATGAATTATTAGAATAAAAATATGTTGTTGATAAATACCTTTTGTAGAAAGCCAAATCTATTTATCTTAAATATTGTAACTTAATATAGATGACCTAATATGACCTATCGTGTTGGACTGTTAATTTCCAATCCCACTGCATCAAGAAATTATGAGCTTCTCAATGCTCTGAAAAAGCGCGGTATCGAATCAAAAATTATTCCTATTTGGAAAATTATGAAGCATATAGATAATTCCAAAAATGTTTCTAGCTCGAAATATGGCTCTGATGATCTCTTTTCTTATGAAATGATTTTTGTCCTTGGATTTTATACATTTTCAGTTAGTCAACTAATGTATCGAAGTTTTATTCTTAGAGAAGCCGAAGAGCATGGAATTCGTGTGGTTAATTCTACATATGCTCTTGAATTGACAAAAAATAAAGCTGAAATGCTGCTCGAATTAGCTCGGAACGGTATAAAAATCCCAGAAACTTATGTAACTGAAAGTATTGAAGAAGCATTTAAGATCGCAGAGAAAATAATTCCTTTTGTTCTAAAGCCAATTTATGGATACGGCGGTAAAGGCGTTAGATTAGTTACCGAGATGGACCGTGATTATTTACTAGATTTGCTAAAGCATGAAAGCTATTTGTATGGGAATGGCCCATTAATTCTTCAACAATATATTAAATCTGATTTCGATATTCGTGCATTCGTTCTAGGCGATAATGTGATTTCCTCAATGAAACGTTTCTCACCTTCTGAAGATTTTCGCACTAACATTCATGTGGGCGGTATTCCTGAAAAAAACGATATAGACCTTGAAGGAATTCCTGAAAAGGTAGCAAAAATTGCAAAAATAGATTTCGGTGGAATTGATTTAATTCCGGATCCTAATGGAACTTTGTACACTTTGGAAGTGAATAGTACGCCCGGCTGGCGTGGTCTTCAGACTGTATCCGACTTTTCAATTTCTGAACGGATTGCAGACTGGATTTTTAATGAATTACGCAAATGAAAAATCAATAATGCTTATATGTAAATCTGATTTTCTTCTTTATGGACTCTATGGAAATAATTATAAGGAGTTCTGAATGTTCTCAATTCACAGAATCGGCAGTAATTTGCCGTTCATATATTAAAATTATATATAAAACACGATCTTGTTGATTACAAGATCTGGTAACACCATAAGAGGGTTCGCAATTGTCAGACACTGAAAACATTGACTTCCTCAAGGCAAAGGTAAAGAAGTTAATTAAAGAAGCTCAAGATGAGCGCGCGGAACTAGTACGTATCCGTGATAAAATGAATGAATATAAGAAAATTAGAGATGAATATAATGCTGAAGTTAGGCGGCTTATTGAAAGCGTAAAAGCCGAGAAAGAAGCTCGCGATGCCATAAATGCGGAAATTGCCGAGCATAAGCGGCAGAGAGATGAGCTCCACAAACAAATAAAAGAAATATATGCGGAAATTGCCGAAATTCGTGGCACAATCGTGGGGCAACCGTCTAGAGAACAACGCCGCATGATGAAAATGGTTGAGCGCCTCGAATGGAGAATACAGACCGAGCCCCTTACTAAAGAGGAAGAAGATAGACTTGTTAAAGAAATTGCTGAGATTGAAGCAAAATTAGCCAAAGTAAAGGAAGAAAAAGAAAAGCAAGATCGATTGCGCGAGCTTCGTCGTACTGCAAGACGCCTTAAGGAAGAAGCAGCAAAGCATCACGAAAAAGTTGTAGAATTATCTGAACAATCTCAAATTCATCATCAAGAAGTTGTTAAAATCCGACCACAGCTTGATCAATTTAAGAAAGCTGCGGACCAAGCTCATAAGAACTTTATTGAGTGGCTTACTAAAGTTAAGGAGCACGAAGAAAAGCTTAGACAAATACAAGAAGAAATTAGAGAAACAAGAGGGAAGATTAACGCATATTTTGAGGCAAAGAAAGGTGCTCGTAGAGCTCAACGCGAACGGCGTAGAAAGAAAATGAATGAGCAAAAAATTGAAGCATTACTCGAAAAAATAAAATCTGGGCGTCGTTTGACTTTTGATGAATTTATTTTACTTCAGCGTCTGAAGCAGGAACGTAAAGATCTATTTAGTGAATTAAAGACCGAGGATACTGCAGAAGAATCTGAAGAGAAGGAAAAGAAACCAAAGAAAAAGAAACGAACCAGAAAGTCAAAGAAAACAGAAACCAAGGAAGAATCTAAAGACGAAACCAAGGAAGAAAATGCTTCTAGTGAGGCAGCACAAAACTCCGAAGAGACGAAAGAAGATACAACCGAAGAATCTTCCGAATAATCTTTTTTCTATTTTTTATACCATATATTTTATAGGTCTTCTGTAATTAATGATAAAATATTAGAGTAAATGAGATGAGTGACTATGATTAGCGCCTATATTTTAATTACAGTTGAGCTAGGAAAAACACAAGCCGTATTAGATGGGTTAAGGAATATACTTCAAGTAACTTGTGTTTCAGTCACAACGGGGATCTACGACATAATTGTTAGAATTGATACTGAATCTCTAGAGCGATTATATGAGATAACTGTCAATGAAGTACATAAGATTGATGGAATTGTAAGCACTACTACAGCTGTTATTGAAAAAGAATTCAAAACCGAATAGGAGTGTAAAATATGCCCAGTGCTTATGAGCGACCAGTCGGTAAGCATACAGCAAAGCAAAGCTTCTATATACTTGCTTTGTTATCCGGGATTCTTTCTTCATTTACAGTATTTACAGATGTAACCGCAATGGTTGTTGCAATGCCAAATGAGCCTGTGGCATATGGAATTATAACTCAATGGCTTGGATTACTTGCCAGTGTTTCTATCGTTCTAATAGTTGCGCTGCCGTCATTTAAGCATCGTAACCGTCCTATTGGCTACTTTCTGGACCCGAATTATGATAAACCTAGAATTTTCCCATGGCGAATAATGAAATGGGTAGTTGCATCTGGGTTCTTCGGTGGTATTAGTACATTATTTTATTACTTGTTAGCATCACAAAATGATTCATCACTAGTTTTGCCATATAGCCAATTTGTTGTAATTTATCTAATGTTTGCTGATTTAATGAATGAAAAAGATTTTCCATCTGCAGTAGAAATACAGTCTATCCTCTCGATCACATTTGGTGTAATTCTTGTGGGTTCATCAAAGGGTGCAATGGATCTTTTTGATCTTTTAATTGTACTTGGCCCCCTAAATATATCCTCGGCTCTTTATGTCATATATTTATCAAAAGCTACTCGTATGAAGATTAAAGCCCGCCAAAATGTTGATACATTGAACTTGCGTATATGGACACTATTCTTCATGAACATATTTATGACGCTCTTCTCAATTCCCTTGATAAATGATCATGTAATGCAAGTAATAATTGATAAATTCTGGATTACCGCACCATATTCCGTATTGGGTATGATTTTGATATTTTTCTCAATAATTGCATATACTCGAGCCTTGTCAAAAGGAAAAATGTCTGTGGTCAGCTCGCTTGCTTCAATTTCTACAATTATGGGAATTCCACTTACTTTAATTGCAAGTCTTATTGCGCCTCAAATTTTTGGTCCAATAAGCACTGATAGTTTAGGTTGGACTCTAAAAATAATTGGAACAATTTTTGTATTGAGTGGAATTGTCTTGCTTTCAGTGAGTGAAGTTCGTGCTATAATCTTAGTTCGCTCTAGGACGGGTAGTGGTGATTTGCTTGAAAAAATTGGAAAAATTCGTGGTGTTGAATCTGTTGCAGCTGTAGCAAGCGACTACGATTATATAGTACGAATCAAAGTTCGTAGTATTGGTAAAGCTGAAAACTTAGTAATCAAACAAATTGAAAAAATTGACGGAATTGAATCTATTTATACACTAATAACAATGCGAGAATTTGTATAATTGCATATATAAGAACCTTATTACATTTCTTTTTTTAATATCTTTTTACAATTTATAGAGCTGGTGAAAAAATTGGGGATTGCAATTAAGGTTGAAAATCTCACTAAACAGTTTGAAACCACATTGGCTCTTGATCACATTTCTTTTGAAGTTGATGAAGGTGAAGTGTTTGGATATTTAGGTCCAAACGGTGCTGGAAAAAGTACTACTATAAGATTATTATCGACTTTGTTAACTCCTACTGATGGTACTGCTTCGATTCTGGGAATTGATATTCATGACGAGCCTGGCGAAATAAGACGTATTATTGGAGTCTTGCCTGAAGAAGCAGCTCATACACATTATGGTACCATTTCTGTATATGAAAATTTGAAGTTTTTTGGAAAATTATATGGATTAAGTAATGAAGAAGCTGATGATCGAATAGGTTATTTACTTGAGTTTTTGGATTTAACCGAGTATGAAGATTCGCGAGTTGAAACCTTGAGTACTGGAAATCGACAAAAGTTAGCAATTGCTCGTGCTTTGATACATAAGCCCAAAGTTCTATTTCTTGATGAGCCTACTGCCTCTTTAGATCCCATAATGGCTAGGAAAGTTCGAAACTTGATTTTGGATTTAAGTGAAAAAGAAAACTTGACCTTTTTTATAAGTTCACATAATCTTCCTGAAATCCAAAGGATTTGCTCTTCAATTGGTATTTTAAATAAGGGTCGAATATTGAAACTCGGAAAAATTAATGATATTAAAGAGTCCCTAAATGCAATGATTCAATATTCTATACGTATACAGAATGACCCTTCACAGTTTATTGCAGTACTTGATTCTTTAGATTTTGTTGAGAACCCCAGGGTAGTTCATGGCACGCTCGTTGTGGATGTTAAAAATCCCGATGAGAATAATCCATTGCTAGTTGATGCACTTGTTAGTTCAGGTGCTAAAATAATAGAGTTACGAGAAGAAGAAATAACTCTTGAAGATCTTTATATTAAGACCTTGGAGGGGCAAAAATGAAAGAGGAAGTAAAAATTCTTGGAATAACTCAATTTAGAATTGCATACAAAACTCGATATGTAAAAATGGCAATTATAATTGGAAGTTTTATCCTTACAGGTTCAATAATTGCAATTATGGTTTTAATGGCTGCAATGAATGCGCCATTTAATGTTCTAATGACTGTAACTAATATCGATGCAATTCTTATGTTACCCCTTGCTCCTGTTATTGTTTCGTATTATATAGCTGCAGACTCATTTGTTGGAGAAAAAGAAAGACGTACAATTGAACCCTTATTACTCACTCCCTTAAGTGATCGTGAAATTCTGATGGGTAAATATATCACGTCATTATTACCTGCATTCATAATCTTCATATCCTCTTTGGTGTCTGTTGTTATATCTTGGTATATAATCGCATTGTTATTTGGATATCCATTGTTTGCCTTTCCAGACCCCAGTATTCTATTCGTAATCATAATGTCCGGGATTTTAGTTTCACTCAGTGCAGTTTCTATTATGTTCATAATTAGTGAGCGAGTCCATAATCTTTTTGAAGCATACCAAGTTGGAGGCGTAGTTGTTCTATTCGTTTTTGTTCCATTTATCGCTGTAATGCAACAAATAATGAGCAGTTCAACAGTGATTCAATTTGATCTTCTTACAACATTGTTTCTAATTGGCATAGATCTACTTGGAGCTATTATTCCTACAATTTTAGTATATGATAATTTCAATAGAGATCGTCTTATATCTCGATAGATTTTTTATTTTTCTTTTTTATTCAATGAATTCTACGTATCCTGTACCTTCATCTGCGTATATTCTTATTTTCATGCCCTCTTGAATAACATCTGTTATTTTATCGATGCTAACAAGACCAATTATTTCATGTGCATATATTATAGCTGCAAAATCATCAACGGGATACCCAAATTCGGCTAAAATTGCATAAACATTATTTGCTAATCTATCGAACTCCCCTAAATTATTTTCAAAGAATTCTTTAATTTCTCTACTTAAGATTGGAATACGCTCTGGAGTGATCTTTTCCAAATCCTCCGGTTTCCTAATAATTACTGCTTCTCCGTTATATTCTCCTCTTTCTCCAACACTTATTCCACTTAGAATAGGTAATCCTGATTTTTCATTATCGCTGGTCACATCTTCCAGCCTCCTCACAGTAACATATATTATGTCCTATCTAATTAATCTTACGTGATACAAAAAATAAGCAAAAATTGAACGAAACAAAAATTATGAGCCATCTACAAGTTCTTCATCGGAAATTTCATAGTTTCCCAATCCAATTTGAGAGTTAATTATCTCTAACAACTCCAAAATATCTTCTGATAGTGATGGATCAATCGTCATTGCGGTCTCTAGTGCAAATATAGCTTCTTCATAAAGTCCTTCAAAAGCATATGCAATGGCAATATGATACCATGCCAAACCATTGTTTGGTGCTAATGTAAGATACGCACTATATGAATTAATTGCCGAACGTGTATCTTCAATTAAGATCTGTGTGAATGCTAAGCCTTCCCATGCTTTCTTATTTCGTCGATTATGTTCTATTGCCTTTTTGAAATACTCTATTGCTTTATCAAATTCTCCCTTAGCAAGTAATAAATATCCCTTTGCAACAAGAGCGTAATTGTTCTCAGGATTAGTGTTTAGAACTTGATCAAAACATCGAATGGCATTTGTAATATCTGACAGTTCAAGATATGCCATGCCAAGTTGTTCCCATGCTTTTTCGTCAGATGGATTTCGAGATAGATATTGCGTAAATTCCTCTATCTTCTGAGAGAGTTGAGAATCACTTTTAGTCCCCTGTCCCTGTTCCATCTCATCAGAAACGTGTTTCGACATTATTGAACCTCTATTTTGTGGTCTCATGTATTTTTCACCAATTATTATTTAAAAAATCTATTGGTCTATCACAAAATTATCTATCTTATCCTTTAAATTTGGGTATGTTTTCCCTATTACTGTGTATCCACTAAAACGCTTATCTCTGTAATATTTGAATATAAAAAAATGAAGATTATTTATGAAATATATGCTATCACTTCAATTTCAATTTTTACGTCTTTTGGCAATTTTGCTACCTCAACTGCGGCTCGTGCTGGAGGTTTATCCTTAAAGTATTGTGCGTATACTTCATTCATTTCTGCAAAATCATTCATATCTTTTAGATACACTGTTACCTTTACAACGTTAGATAAATCTGTACCTGCTGCATTTAGTACAGCTTTAATATTTTCAAGCACTTGTTCCGTCTGATCTTTTATAGTCGTGCCAGCCAATTTTCCATCGGGTGTATATGGAATTTGTCCTGATATGAACAAAAAATTACCAACTTTAACAGCTTGTGAGTATGGTCCAACAGGTTTTGGAGCCTTGTCTGTCCATATAATTTCTTTCATTTTAATCGCCAAAAAAAGAAAAGAAGAAAGCTATATAATATTATTTCGCTCTGAGCCTTGCGATAACCGATAATATTATTCCTACCCATGCTGTACTCTGAAAGAGCCAGATCCAATTAGATGCAGTTAATGCACCATTCATTATTAATGTTACCAGATTTATTATGACTCCGATAAGACCAGTTCCAGCTCCTAATCCAATAATGAACTTTCCTAATTTTACACTTCCTTGTGTTACTAGTACTCCTCCGATAATTACTGCAATTCCTCCAAGCATTGCTATTGCGTTTAAAATTGAAAGTACGAAATTTATTGCAGCTATGGCATCAGGTGGTAGTGATGGCGCAAAAAATGTAATTATATCCTTAATCAGTCCTACGCTTCCAGTAACTCCTGAAATTATTAACAAGGCTCCTGCAATCAGCGCTAAGACAAAAGCATCCTTATTTTCCATAACTTATCTCTCCATTTGTTTATTTGTAACATTGTGAAGTTTACTTCTAATAAATATTCGTTTTCAAAAATTATGTCCCATACATAGACTATTAAATATAGAAAAAAAATCTATTATGCAACAAGTGAAACACTAAAAAGAGAAAATTACACAATTGTTAATAATTGACAAAAAGGTGAACTTAGTTGAGTCTTTTAGACATAATCAACCTTCATGCAGGTACAAAAGATAAGAAAATACTCAATGGAGTCAATTTATCAATTGGCAAGCAGGAAGTGCATATCATATTGGGACCTAATGGCTCTGGCAAAACTACTTTGGCTCGTGTTATAATGGGTAGTCCGAGTTTTATCGTATATGAAGGAGACATATTATTTGAAGGCAAATCTATAATTAATTTGCCAGTTCATGAGCGTGCCCGATTAGGACTCGCAATGACTTTTCAAAATCCTCCAGAAATCGAAGGTGTTAAGTTAAATGATCTTATGTGTGCGACATGTGATGTAAGAAATCACGAAAAGAGAAAAGGGCCATTTTGTGATCTTGTAGTTCAAGATTATCTTCAGAGGCTTGGGATTCCTCATTTTGCAGACCGTGATGTCAATGTTGGTTTTTCTGGCGGTGAAGTTAAGCGCAGTGAGCTTGCTCAGGTTTTCACAATGCATCCGAAGCTTTTGATTTTGGATGAACCTGATTCCGGCGTGGATATAGATTCTCTGAAATTACTTGGGAAAGCGATTGAAAGATATGTTTCGTTACATAAGACTTCCCTGTTAATAATTACTCACCATAAATATATTCTTGAGCACATAAAGCCAAACAAGATCCACATAATGAAAGATGGGCGATTTGTATTTGAAGGCGGCCCCGAATATTTAGATGAATTAGAAAGTGTTGGTTATGTCAAGTTCTTAGAATCAAGGGGGATAACTGCATGAAAAAAGAAAATTCTGATGTAAATGAAAATCCACCTGAACATGAACCGGTGGAATCTCCTGAACAATTACCTGAAGTTATTAAACAAAAATTCACTGAATTAGGATTACCGCCTGCAGAAAAGGCTCCTGGAGCTTTTTATCAATGGGACCGTAATGTTATACTTGAGAATCTTTCAAGTAATATTGAAGGTTTAGAAATCACCTCTGTTAGGAAAGCAATGGAAAAGTATGATTGGGTAAACGAATACTTCTGGGGATTATTGGATCCAAAATCCGATGAAATACTAGAAGAATCAGTTCATAAATGGGCTAACGGATATTTTATTCGTGTTGAAGAGGGTGTAAAGATTAAAGACCCAGTACAAGCTTGTTTATTTGTTTCCTCAGGGGCAAAACAAATTGTTCATAATATTATTGTTGCGGAACCTAATTCTGAATTGCATATTGTTTCTGGCTGTTCTACTCCTTCACTAATTGAACATACTGTCCATATTGGTGTTTCTGAATATTATGTAAAAGAAAACGCTAAACTCAGCTTTACTATGATTCATGGTTGGGATGATTATACTGATGTACACACACGTACTGCAGTACGCGTACTCGATGGTGGGGAATATATTAGTATGTATGTTGATCTTACGCCGACAAAATTTCTCCAGACAAATCCTGCGGTCTATCTGGACGGGCCCGGTGCAAAAGCAGAACTTTACTCTACAATTCTTGCACAGCGAAAAGGATATTATGATGTCGGTGGAAGAATCTTTATGAATGCACCTGATACACATGGAACTATTTTATCCCGTACTGTTGCAAAAGATAATGCACATGCAATTGCACGTGGTTTATTATCTGGAAATGCTCCACGAACCAAAGCACACCTTGAGTGTCGTGGTCTTATGCTATCCGATAATGCAAAAATTGTTGCTATCCCAGAACTATCTGCTGCAAATCGTGATACTGAACTAACACACGAAGCAACAGTTGGAAAGATCGAAGAAGAACAACTATTCTACCTCGAAACTCGCGGACTACCTGAAGATGAGGCAATAAAACTCATTGTTCGTGGGTTTATGAATATTGATGTTCCCTCTATTCCAGTAACTGTAAAGAATGAAGTGAATCGCTTACTTGACCTGCAAGGAGGCTTATAGTCTCCTATGTTTTGATTTTTTATATTTTTGTGGAAAAATAAGCTATTTCTGTTTGACTTAATTTTCTTCTAATATATTCTCCAAAAGATTCTTGAGTAATTGCAAGTTTTCTTTCGTTATTTTGCCTTCTCTGTATTCGTCAATAATTATATTATATAACTCCTCTATTCCTAATTTATTAATTAATTTTCCAAATAATCCTGATTTTACTATTTTTTCGAGTCCTACGGCATCAATTACTTTTTCAAGTCCTACAGCATCAATTACTTTTTCGAGTCCTACGGCATCAATTACTTTTTCAAGTCCTACAGCATCAATTACTTTTTCGAGTCCTTCGGCATC
>CAZPUN010000058.1:0-3293 GCA_964589775.1 uncultured archaeon | reverse complement strand
AGAAAAGATCATAGATAATGGCATCTGTCCAATTACGAGTTAGAAAAATAGAAAAATTCGAAATGCCAGAGTATGCGAAGGCAGAATCTACTATGAACAGAACGCCTATGGAAAGAAAGTTGGCAGGAACTGCAATAATTTCTGCGAAGCTGTCTGAATACTTGCATTTAGGGAACCTATATCAGGGCGAGATAATTTGAGTTTGCCACCGAGAGAGAGTTGGATTATTTTTATGGATATAAACAATTTCAGCATTTGTTGAGCCATCTGAAGAAAATACGAGAGACCATTCGGCATGAACTCGCCAAATGTGTTCGAAACTGAATTTCCGATGGGACTATAACTCATATCGGTTCCAATATCTTTGAATTCTTTAACCATAAGCAAATGATTTCGGTCAAGCAAAAAGCTATAGCGCGTAATTACATATTTGAGTTCTTCATGAAGTAGATGATTTGCTAGCCGATAATTTTCTGCAAGCGTATCGTCAATTTGTTTTTCGATGTGTTTTATATTAGATTCTACGGTTCCCCAAATGCGATCCAAAAATTTTACATCAGTTATATCTTCTAAAAATAAATCTACATCAAATTCATCAATTATGGCGGAATAAATCTCGAAATATTTTGACGGATCTTCACGAAACTGAGAACCGAAAAGAGTTTTCATAACACCATGTTCAAGTACTGAACCTAAAATATACTGAGCAGCAGGAGAATTTATTTCGGGTCTAATTGCATCATAGCATATTGGAATAAGAAACAAATCCATGGAAATCCCTCGCGAATAAGATAAATTTAGAAAGTTTGTATAAAAATATTTCAGAAGCATCACTAGACCTATTGTTTTATGCGAATCAGACCATAATTATTAAATGCATGAGACATATTCAAAATTATTATGAAGTGTATAATATTAACCGGAACCCCCGGAACTGGAAAAACAACCGTTGCACAAATTCTAGCACAGAAAATACAGGCTCAACATATAAACTTGGGAGAATTTGCCAAAACACACGACGTAAAGATGATACCAGATCCTGAACGCGATACTATGATCGTAGATGAAGAAGACCTCCTAAATAAGATCATCGAGCTTATCAAGAATTCAAAAGAGCCGATAATCATAGATAGCCACTGGGGCGATGTCATTCCTGCAGAATATGTTGATTTTGCTATTGTGCTCAGAACACATCCAGATACATTGATGCAAAGGCTTAAACAACGACACTGGAGCGAGAAAAAGATCCGCGAAAATGTTCAGGCCGAAATTTTGGCAGTTTGCCTCGTTGATGCTATTAATGCATATGGAGAAAATAAAGTCTATGAAATCGATACGACAACGAAATCCATAGAACACACAGTCGAAGAACTTATAGAAATAATGAAACACCCACCGATATCTAAAAGACGAATCGATTGGATGATTCAACTAGAACGTGAAGGAATCTTGGATTCGTATTTTTAAAAAAAAGAAAAAGGGATCATTGATTCTAACCTTCCCTGAATATTAATCCCAAAAATGCAATTAAACATATTGCACCGAGTATCGCAAACCCAATGATACTTTCTGTTCCTAAACCGCCATTATTGGAAAGATTCGAATTCGTATTTGTATTTGTATCTGAATTCGTATTTTCATTATGTGTCGATGTTTGTGTGTTGGAGTCTGAGGTTGTTGTCGAAGAGGAACTAGTTGATTGTGATACAGACATCGTAACTGGTTCATCATACCTAGAAGATGAACTCGCAGTTAAGTTACTTTCAGGACTTGACCAAGTAATGTTCGGAAATGTACCTAGATAAAAGAACTGATCATCAACAAAATGATTCAATATATTTGAGAAATTTAATTCGATACCCCAATTAACGTAAAATTGAAGATGATATTGTATATTTGATAATGCAATTGCAATATTATCTGAATCAGGGGAGTTTACGTTCATTTTGATGTCCTTATGAGTACTTGATTCCGTGAAAGTGATTTTTGATGTATCAAAAGACACTTCTTTCGAATTAGAGGTTATTAATGCAGTTGCCTTACCGGAAATAGTTGGCTCAACAACCAAGTCAATCTCATCAATGAAAACTGATAAAACCTTCATGATAATATAAGATGAGCCCTTATCGAAAATTTTCTTTAAAATTGAGAATAAATGAATGTCAATTCTAGAATCTAAAAGAGTACCGAGAAGGTTAGGACTAGTCTTAAACTTATTTATAGTAAGAAATTCACGAATATGTTTATTTTTTATGAGATTATTATCTAGAACCACATTATTTAAATATGCAGATATTTCCGAAAGAGATATCTCAAACTCAAAATTGCCAACATAATGAGAGGTACTATTCGAATTAATAAACCACCATGCAAAGATGAATTGATAATAAATATCATATGAAAACTTAACAACTATATCATCAGAAAGCAATTTAAAATCTATACCAATGTCATAGCTATGACCCTTTG
Organism: uncultured archaeon; assembly: GCA_964589775.1. Taxonomy (GTDB): domain Archaea; phylum Asgardarchaeota; class Thorarchaeia; order Thorarchaeales; family CAZPUN01; genus CAZPUN01. Next base: position 824 of record CAZPUN010000058.1, on the reverse strand, counting down.
TTACAGTCTCCGGTATTGTAAAAGTGACTTTTGCTGGTAAAATAAACTCAATATTGAAAGTCATATTATAATAGATGCCATTTGCCATATAATGTTGAACACTCTGAACTTGATGAACAATATCCTCCCAACAATCAATAACATATGGAAATTCAAATGGATTATGCAACATATCAATTGTTAAGGACATGTTCTCAGGAACCATGTAATTTCCACCATTCCAAAGTTCAACACCTTCATATTTGTTAAGATGTGAAGTGAATGCTTCCCTTAGAAGTGAATAACTCCAGTTAATTACCTCATCTGTTAATGGCTTAAAATACGTGTGATCTATTGAGACTAAGCGATTATTAAGTACCTTACCCAATTCCATTTGGTGATATGTGTTAGTTATTGTAAAGATTGGTACTTCTAAATCAGGTGCAATAGAGGTTTTGATTGAGTGATATGCAGAATTATCCCAGTAATCATTTCGGACCTCATATGAAATTTCTGCAGAACTACCTAATATTGGCATAAGCACCTTAGACACATTTGCAGTTATATGACTTGATTCATGTGAAGCATATTTATCTTGTATGATTAATTTTGAAGGCAATGTATTAGGGCCTACACCATTAAAAACAATTCGATATGGCTCATCACCGATATTCTTAACGAAGAGCAATAATGGTTCAAAATCATAGTAATGCCCGAAATTTATGCCAAAATTATCTGTTTCGTAATCATAATAGAACAAGTAGAAAATAACGTACGAATATGAATTTATTTGAGGATCATAACCATGGTAAACTTTTTGATAAATACATCTTATTCCGGGAATA
>CAZPUN010000057.1:0-58952 GCA_964589775.1 uncultured archaeon | reverse complement strand
GGATGCACTTGTAATTAATTCTTCAAGTGGTTTTTTACCTTTTTCTACAATTTTCATATTGATCTGGACAATATCGTGTGAAATTTCATTTCCACGTACTGTCTTTCTACGTCTAACACCTTTCTTCTTAGGATGATATCCTGGTGGAGAGGATAATAATATTCTTTTCTTTCCTGGTCCATGAACATCAGGTCGTATTGGGAATCCTGATGAGTCACTACCTCCCGTAATCTTCAACTTATAGCCTGTAATGCCTATTTCATTACCATCTATAATATCTCCTACTTTTCGTCCGATTAGTAATCCTTTCTTTGACTCATCAAGTTCATATTGTAATGCGCGACCTGTTTCTGGATCTGAAATTACGAGTCTAAAGCCTGCCAAGTGTTGACTCACCTTCATTAATCTTTTATTTTCCTTTAGATGCTTTTAAGTTGTATATTCATAAATGTTCCGTTATGTAACATTTACATTGCAAAGTATTCTGAATGTTTTCTCTTTATATCTATAAATTCTTCGAGTGCTTCAACTTCATCCGGGGGTAATTCATCAATGAATTTTCTTTGAATTGTTTTCACGTTAGATTCTGGGACATCCACATATAATATGTCTTCTTCCTTTATATGGCGTCCAACTGTGGGTCCTTTAATTGAAATTGCTACTTCTTGCCCCATTCGAGCTTCGTCTAGATTTTCGTTTCTATCGCGTATTTGTAAAATTGTTCCAACACGTTTTCCATCTTCTCTAATTAATGGATATTTTGGTTTAATCACACCTTTAAGTACTCTTATTCCTACAATTGCGGGATCATTCTTACGGAAAACATATCCTGAAAGAATTTGTATCTTACCAGGGTGAATGATCGCTTCAAGAGAACTAGCTAATTCTTGCTCGCGTTTAAGTATCTTCCATTGGTTATATGCTTCATATAACTGATATATTACTGAATTTTCAAATATTTCAATTCCTTCTTGCTCTGCAAGTTCTCTTGCATCTGGATTCACTTTTACATTGAATGCTAATATTACTGCAGAGTATGGATCTTTTTCAGTAGCTGCTATCGCTTCCATAACGTCTCGTTTTGTAACCGGTCCTACATCTGCGATCCTTACTGCAATTTTATGCTCTCTTAGGAATTGTGTGAATGCTTCCAAAGATCCGAGTGTATCCGTCTTTAATATTATTCCCTTTTTGTCTGTAATTGTACGGAATTCGCCAATTTCCTTTTCAACACGTTTCTTTAAATCCTCAATATCTTCATCAGTCAATGCGACATACATTGGTGCGCCCGCAACTGCATCTTCCAAATTTGGCGCCGAAATTTTTATTCCCGCGGCTGCTGACACTTCTTCAGCAGAATTGAACTTATCCTCAGGGTCTCTTATTTCATCTAATGGCTTAGGTATTAGCAAACTTCGAACTTTCGTTACAATTGTTTTTCCAAGACCCCCAACGACAATTGTATCATTTTTTCTTATTACTCCATCATAAATTATTACATCTATTGTAGTGCCTAATCCTTTTTCTTCTCTAACTTCAAGAATTGTACCTTTCGCTGGGCCTTCCGTGATTAACAATCTCTCTGTTAAGTATTGTTGTGTTAGACCTGCAAGTACTACCAATAGCTCTGGGATGCCTTCACCCGTTTTTGCTGATGTTGGAACAATTGCAATTGTTTTTGTAAAATTAGATACACGATCAAATCTTTCAGCGTCAAATCCATTTGCTGATAATTCTCCAACAATATCATATATTCTTCTATCCAATTCAGCTCTAACTTCTGCTCGCTGGTTTTTTAGAGAATCAAAGAATAGCATATCTGGATGGCTTTGCCAGCCGGGAATTCGATCAATTTTATTTGCTGCTACAATAAATGGAACTTTTCTAGATTTTAATATTTTAATTGATTCATATGTTTGCGTTTGAAAACCTGAATTTATATCTACAACTAAAATTGCAATGTCCGCAACAGCGCCACCTCTTTTTCTCAAATTGTAAAATGCGGCGTGTCCTGGTGTATCGATAACCATTAATCCTGGGATTTTTAACTTGATTTTAAATCTCTTAACGAGTTCTCCACAGACTTTTTCTATAGTTTCTGTTGGGAAGAAACTTGCGCCAATGTGTTGTGTAATACCTGCAGCTTCTCGCGCTTGTACTGCGGTTCCTCTTATTTTATCTAATAAGCTAGTTTTTCCATGATCTATATGCCCCAAGACCACACAAATTGGGCTACGTATTTTTTTTCTATCTGATTCTTTGCTCATTGGGGGTCACCACCATTTGATTTTTCAATTATTTTTGTTTCAAACCGTTGAGGTTAAATAGATTACGAAGACTGCTTTTATTGTGATGAAAATGGTTGTTGAACGTAGTTTAGTCATTATAAAGCCAGATGGAACTGTAAGAAGGCAAGTAAGTGCCTTGACACTTAATACATTTCTTGAAAATAATCTTAAGGTTACTGCATTTAAAGAATTTGTAGTACCTCGTGAAATCGCAGAAAAACATTATGCAGTTCATCGTGATAAACCCTTTTATGGTTGGCTAGTTGATTATATCACTTCTGCTCCAGTAGTCGTTTTAGTGTTAGAAGGCGAAAATGCGATTCAGCTAATTCGTGAACTTGCAGGTGCTACATTTGTAGAAAAAGCATCTCCTGATTCTCTACGTGGAAAATATGGAATTTGGAAGGGATTAAATGTAATTCATGCCTCTGACAGCACTGAAACTGCTAACTTTGAAATTAATCTCTGGAGTACTGAGGCTAATTTAATAGTTGAAAATGCCGATAAACTTGCAAAGGAATATATTTCCAAATGGATTAATTATAATCATGACCATACTGCAGACTTGAGAAAAGTAATAGTCTCTGCTTATGAATCAAAAGAAGTAACTGCAAAAGATAAAGATGAAATATTCAAGCTTTTACTTGATTCAGCTGGCGATATTGATGAAAAATATGTAAAGAATTTAACAAATTCAATTGTAGATCTTATTCTTAGTGAAATTAATAAGTAAACGAGGTATTGAGGGAAAGTCCCTCTTTACCTTTTTGGACCTTTTACATAGTATTTGGTCCATTTTGTATATCTTGGTTTTCTACGTAAAACTAAGTAGTTTTTCTTACATTTATTTGAACAGAACCATAGAACACTCCCATCTTTTGATCTAACAAACATGGAGCCTGTTCCTGGTTCGATATCCTTTCCACAAAATACGCATTTGTAGGTTCTTACCATAGCTAGCACGTCCTAACGTTTCATTCTCTTTGCTTCGCGTTCAGTTTCTCTTAAGATCAAGATATCTCCAAGACGGACGGGACCTTTTACATTTCTTGTAATGATACGTCCCTTATCTCGACCCTCTAAGATTCTGACACGAACCTGAGTAATCTCGCCTGTAACTCCTGTACGCCCGATTAGCTGGATTACTTCTGCAGGTATTGCAGGTTCGGTCTGTTCACTCACTTACCGCACCTCCAGATTACTTGCCTCTTAGGGCTTTTACCTTTTCTACAATATCTGCAACTAAATCTTTTGCTTTACCTTCTGTAACTATTGCTGCTGCAGCAGTTGGTACTTCTACGCCAACAGCTTTTCCTAAATCTGCCTTACTTTGTACATATATAAATGGTACATTTCTATCATCACATAAGGCAGGCATAAACATTGTAATTTCTGGAGGATCTACATCTTCAGCAATTACTACGAGTTTGGCATGACCACGTTCAATTGTTTTTGTGGTTTCATGGATTCCTTTCTTTACTTTTCCACTCTTTTTAGCCATTGCAAGTGCATCAAGTGCCTTTTTGGCTAATTCTGGTGGTGTATCAAAATCAACAAAATCTGGTTTTGGCATTTTCGGTTAACTCCTTCAAACTTCATTGAAGTTATCATCAGTTTTGTCGAATAATCGACAATTTCATTCGTATTTTGATTTTTTTAAGGGTATCGGTTAAGACTTTTTTCTTTGACCCGGATATATAATTCGAGTATCTCCACTCGGTAATATACTATTTATTTCATCCAAGCTAAGATTTTCAACTAATTGTTTTTTATCATCATCCACCTTATCTATGAAAAATTTCAGAATAGCCTTTGAGGCTTTACCCTTTTTAGTATCGCCCGGTGTTATTATCACATATAGATCAGTTTGAGTCTTTATTGCATCTACAGGTCCAGAAATTGGAATCGCAAATTCATCATCAAAGATTATACCTACAGCTAATTCTAATGGTACACCTTTTAGCATATTCTTCTTTCCTTTGATTGTAAACGCACCTTTTGCTAAATATTCACCTGATGGTGTTTCCATACTTACCTGATCTGCATGAACCCAATATGCATCAGCTGCTGCCCAGCCCTCTTTCCAGCCTCGTGAAAATGAAGTTGCAAAAATCGCAGCCTCATATATAGATTTTTCAGAGGGCGGTTCATTAGGTACTTTGATCACTGTATGTGGTGCGCCATGTATATCTGCATGTACTAATATGTCATTTGTTTCTAAATGCTTCTTAACGATTTGCTCGTTTGTCTTTGCATCGCGTCCAGCTATCACTAAATAGCCTTCACTAGTGTTAAACCAATGGAATTTCTCATACCATTTTTTCTTTCTAATTTTCTTTCTCTTTGGCATACTTATTATTTCTATTTTATCGCCTCGAATTTCTGCAATGGCGCCCGTTGTCTCTTTGACTTTTCTTAATGCGCCTTCAATCTTTGCACGAGCCTTCTTAGATTTCTCAAAATACTCATTTGCATTTTCTACTGCAGACTTTCTAAAATCTATTTCTACCTTAGTTCCATCTAAATCAAGAATTAATTCTGCTTTTTTGTGTTCTATTTTATCAATTAATGTTGCTGGGAATATCTTCTTCTCTTTTGCTTGTTTGAATTTTTCAATAATTTCTTCCCATGAAATTCCCTTGGTACGTGCATTCTTTATAGTTGTTATAATCTCATCTATGGCTGCCATATATCCATAAATCAGTTCAGCCTTTTTCTTTTTCTCTTCTGAAACTTGTTTAAGTTTTTCAACGCCTTCCAATTGTTTTTCAATTATTCGCCTAAGTCGTTGGCGTTCTTTTTCATCATCTGTTATTTGTTCCGTGGGGATTTCTTCAAAATGAACAAAATATTCATCAACAGCTTTACTAAATGTTTCAAATGTCCTTATTGTTTTGTCTTCATATTTTTTATATGGAAATGGTGCAAAAAATACAGGTTTGTCCTCTTCAAATACAATTATTGCTTTTTCTTCCCGTTTTTCAATTCTATTCATAAACTCTTTGATGGATTTTATTATATGTTCAATTTCTTCATTGGTTATTTCTGAGGCTTGTTTTTTCTTATCAATATTCGCGTTAATTAAAATTTCCTCACAACTTGCAGGATCTAAGTTTACAGTGCGAACTAAAGTCTTTAATACATTCTTTTTGGAATCGGTAAAAGCTTCTTTCAAGTTTTCAATTGTTATTTTATTTGGATCTATGCCACGTGGTTCTGGAAATTCATATTCTCTTTTTGGTAAAATTGCACGATCTTTCATCCGTTTATATGATTTTCCAACGAAAATTAAATTGGTTGGGTCTAGTAAAATTAAATTGCCACTGCCAATTATCTCTATGATTAGAGTATATTCTTCCGGTGGATTTCCGATTTTTATTGAAACCAGTCTATCAAAATTATGCTGTTTTATCTCTGTTATTTTCTTTCCGCGTAAGTATTTTCGTAGGGTCATAGCAAAAGGTGTAGGTATTCTTGGGGCTTCTCGTTTGTACTCGGTTTTGTGAATCCTAACTCCCGGTTCAATTAGTACTGAGATCGTTCCAGTTGATGCAGAATGAACTTTCAATATGACCAAGTTATCTATGTCATAAATGTTTTCAACATAAGTTCCTACGACTTCCTTAAGCTCTTGCACAATGTACGCAACGTCTACGTTCGTCATAGCTGTTTTTGGCATTTGTGATTCTCTCCAAAATTTAATGAGCCTCATGCTTTTTATAGTTCAATAGATACAAAATGTTTTTTATATAAAGTTTATACTAAAGCACAATGTTTATTTATAATAAAAGTATGCTCAACTTAATATAAACATTGGAGTTCGATATAAATGGTCTCACTGGCTGAAAAAATTCGTGAGATGAATGCAAACGATAAAATGTATTATCTCAAAATAACATTTGCAATAATTGCATCAATACTATGTGTATTATTTGATCTACGTGGTTGGCGCGGCGGCTTATTTGGTCTTGTGATATATGGATTTACATATTACATCACGATTTATGTGTTGAATATTGATCCTTCTGAAGTTGGTGGCAGGACAAAAGTCATTACAAGCGGTTTGTTTTCATACTTATTAATCTGGGTTCTTGTATGGACTATCTTATTTGATTTCATTGTATTATCCTAAAATTTATCTTTTTTCTTATTTTTATAGAATCTTTTTAAGCATTAATGTATCTTTTTTATTTTAGTTATTGATCTTTTATGGGGCATGCCTGATGAGTACTATTGACGCTTTAGATAAAAAAATACTCAGAATGTTAAAGGATAATGCACGAATTCCCTTTACAAAAATAGCCGAAGATCTAAAAGTTCCAGATACTACCATTCACTTTAGGATAAATAAAATGTTGAAAAAGCGTATTATTCGTGGATTTTCTACTTTAGTCGATCCGAGGGCTTTTGGATATTCTACAGCATCTATGGTAAAAATAAAAATTGGAGGCCATATTGTTCCAGATTTAAGCGTGAAATATGCACGTGAATTTGCAGAAAAAATATCTGCTCGTGAGGATGTGATTTTTGTCGGTATAGGCCCAACTGAAACTGAACTAATAATTATTTATTATAAGAAAGGTTCAGCATCTGATGAATTTATGAATTATTTAGATGGCTCTCCGGATATTGTCAGCATTGAGAAGTTTGATTTTATTGAAATTAAAAAAGGAGATATTATGTGAGTTGATGTCATAATGCATAAGATCGAACGAGTTCCAACTGGAATTCCCGGATTGGATGATATACTTCACGGTGGGTTTATTAAAGGAAGTAATATATTAATTTCTGGACCTGCAGGTACAGGGAAAACCATTTTTTGCTTACAATTCTTATATGCGGGTATAGTGAAATATAATCAACCGGGGATTCTTCTTACACTTGAAGAGCGTCCTTCTGAGCTTAGACGTGAAGCATCTCTTTTTGGTTGGGATTTATCAAAATTAGAATCGGAGGGAAAGCTTGTTATTATTGATGGGGCATCCAGTAAAGCTGGATTACCTACTTATGAATCAATGGCATTGAAATCTACATTCAGTATTGAAACTGTAGCTGATAAAATTTACAAGGCAAAAGAAAAAATAAATGCCGAGCGTATTGTTATTGATAGTATTTCTGGATTAAGTTTTCAATTAGATTCACTTAACGAAATACGCGATGCACTATTTAAGCTCAGCTCATTATTGCGAGAGTTGAAATTAACCTCTTTAATGACTACTGAAGTTGTAGACGAGTCTCGTTATAGTCGTTATGGAGTTGAGGAATTTATCACACAAGGCTTAATCTTACTTTCACTGCGCGAAATTGATGGTGAATTAAAGCGAAGTCTTATTGTTAGGAAAATGCGCGGTACTTCTCACAGCTTGAAACGATTTACAGTTGAGATCTCTAATAATGGGTTTGTGGTAATGCCTACGGGTGAATTATGATTTTTTACTCTTTATTTTTTAAAACAGTAAAAATAATATCTATTTTTATACTTGTTTTTTCATAATGCATTTGAAATTTAATGCAGAGGTTGGGTGAATTATGGATTTCAAAAACATAATCTCGGACACAACTGAAACTCTTCTTCGTATGGCTGAATTATATCTTCCAGATGATGTTAAATCTGCGTTGAAATCTGCCTACGAATCAGAAACAAATGAAACCGCAAAAATGAATTTAAGTGCAATTTTGAAAAATATTGAGCTTGCGGAAACAAATAAGCGCCCGTTATGTCAGGACACAGGCATTATGATTTTTTATGTAAAAGTAGGTTCTGACTTTCCAGGGTTATCAAAAATCCGCGATGGCATTCTTGAAGGCGTTAAATCTGCAACTTCTAAAATACCATTACGACCAAATGCTGTTGACCCTATTGCCCAGAAAAATTCTGGCGATAACACTGGTCGTAAGATTCCATGGATAAATTGGGAAATTACTGAAGGTGACTCTCTAGAAATCACTGCCTTTCCAAAAGGCGGTGGGTCTGAAAATATGTCCATGGTGGGTATGCTTACTCCCGGCTTAGGAATTAAAGGTCTAAAGAAATTTGTAGTGGATACTATTGTGCGTGCAGGTGGCAAGCCTTGTCCTCCAACAATAGTTGGAATTGGCATTGGAGGTGGTGCAGATATTGCAATCAAAGTAGCTAAACAAGCACTATTACGACCTTTAACTGAGCCAAATCCAGATCCAGAACTTGCCAAATTAGAAAAAGAGATTCATGAGGCTTTAAATGCGACTGGAATTGGTCCTATGGGATTAGGTGGAAAAACAACTGTACTTGGTGTACGAATGGATTATGCCATGCGACATCCTGCCAGCTATCCTGTAGGTGTTGCGATTCAATGTTGGGCTGCACGACGTGCTACGGCTAGAATTTCTGCCGATGGAAAAATTGAATATGTAACACACAAGGAGGTTCCGTAAAATGGCCGAATATCATCTAAAAACTCCGATTTCAGAAGAAGATATCAGAAAGCTAAAAGCTGGCGATATTTTGTATGTTTCTGGATTAATGGTTACCGCACGTGATGAAGCTCATGAGCGGGCTCTCCATTATCATAAGGAAGGCAAGAAACTGCCTGTAGAACTTGAAGGTGGTGTAGTATATCATTGTGGTCCAGTTATGCGAAAAGTAGATGATAAATGGGAAGTTGTAGTTGCTGGACCTACAACAAGTGCAAGAATGGAAATTTTCGAGTCTGATTTTATTCGCGCATTTAAAGTACGTGTTATTATTGGAAAAGGCGGCATGGGTGAAAAAACTACTGCTGCGCTTAAAGATGTCGGTGCTGTCTATGCATCTTTTACTGGCGGGGCTGCAGTTCTTGCGGCAAAAGGCATTAAAGAAGTCAAGGGCGTTGAATGGTTTGACCTTGGAATGCCGGAAGCCCTCTGGATCTTTGAAGCAGACGATTTTGGGCCGCTAATTGTAACTATCGATTCTCATGGGAATAATCTTCACAGAAAGATGGATGAAGAAGTACAAAAGAATCTACCAAAAGTCTATGAGATGCTTGGTATAAATAAATAATTTTATTTTCTTTTTCTATTTTTTCTTTGTGTGGTTATTATGCATGAATTCTCAGCCGCAATGGCAATTCTTGATACAGTGCTTCAAGTCGCAAAAGAAAATAATGCAAAACGTATCATTAAGGTAGTTGTGGAGCTTGGTGAGTTAACGTATTTAAATCCAGAGCAAGTTAAATTTGGGTTCGAAATTTTATCTAAAGATACTCTTGCTGATGGTGCAGAAATTATTTTTGAAATTATTCCCGGTAAAATAAAGTGTTATAATTGTGGGTATATTGGCGAAATTAATCGCGATGAACTTATCGATCATTCATTTATATCAGTTCAAATGTTAAAATGTCCAAAATGTGGAAGCTCAGAAACCGATATCATTGGTGGTAATGATTCAATTGTTCGAAACATAGAAATTGAAACATAAAAGATAAATCTATTCGAGAGCTGTTTAGCTCTCTTCAATTAAAATGCCATTTAATACACCGTGTTGTCCGGGTCTACTTGTTACTCGTACAAGGCCCTTTTCGACTCTTACAATTGTACTTTTTGTAATCACGCCACGGCGTGAGTAGTCTGTATTAGCAGGGTTTTTCTCTACACTAAGTATTTTTGCTTTGAATGTTTTGCGGGTCTTTGGATCAACAACATTTATTTCCATAGTCTTTACTAATCTGACCTTTAATCCGCCACCTTTTGTACGGATTTTCTTTATTTTCTTTTCACCTAGTACTGTCTCTGTTGGTTCCCTTCCTAATGCATGCTTTCTTTTCTTTGCAAATTTTTTGTACAGGGAACCTGTCGCTGAACGTCTAGATCTCTGATGCCAGATGCCCATTTTTAACCACCATAAATAAATGTATATGTTGTTCTCTTAAGAATATTTAAAAAGATTTCTAAGAGGACGTTATCTGACTAGGTGATAGATATGCCTACAAAATTATTAAAGCAAGCGGATGGTGCTGGCGGAAAAGCCATGCAAGAATTTTTAGAATCAGTATTAGTTCCTGCCTTTTCAAAGCGTCGTATCGATAACGGACTAGGTATTGATGATTTTGATGATGGGGCTTCTTTTTCAATTGGTGATTTCGACATTGTGGTAAGTACTGATGGTCATACTGTTCAACCGCCTTTCTTTCCTGGCGGTAATATTGGTACTCTGGCAGCTGCAGGTACCATTAACGATGTTGCAATGATGGGCGCTAAACCTATTGCAATGACTGATGCGATTATTGTTGAAGAAGGCTTTCCTGTTGAACAGTTAAAGTTGATCCTTGAATCCATAAATGAAGTGGCTGAAAAGTGCGATGTTGCAATCATTGCCGGTGATACAAAAATAATGCCTAAGAATAGTTTGGATAAAATTGTCGTTGCAACAACCGGTATTGGTGTTGTAAAACGTGGCAACCTTATTACTGATCATGGGGCAAAGCCCGGCGATGTTGTAATTATCTCGGGTCCTATTGGCGATCATGGTACTGTTTTGTTAGCTCATCGCGAAGGTCTTGAATTTGATACTGATCTGAAATCTGATGTGAAGCCTTTGTGGCCCATGATAAACAAGATTTTACCTATCGGTGGAATTCACGTAATGAAAGATCCGACTCGTGGCGGGTTTGCTGCAGCAATAAATGAAATCGCAACTAAATCTAAAGTTGAGATTGAATTGTACGAGTCCGAAATTCCCATTCGAGAACCAGTACGCGCATTATCTGATATTTTAGGGCTTGATCCATTAATGATTACATCAGAAGGTATTGCAGTTATCATAGTTAATAAAGATCAATCTGAAGAGATATTAAAAACATTAAAACAAACTCCAGAAGGGAAAGATGCAAAAGTAATTGGGCACGTAAAAGAGGGCGTTCCCGGACGTGTAGTTATGTTAACATCCATCGGTGGGAAACGTCTAGTTCAAATGCCTTATGGTGAATTAATTCCCCGTGTTTGTTGATGTATCTTTTTCTGTTTGTTTTGCATCTTTTTCTTTCAATATTTTTCTTAATTTCCATCTTAATTGAGCTTTCATTCTTATTTTATCATAATCAAACCCAAAGTAATCCGCAAACAAATCTGTGGTTGTTAGTATTTTTGTACGCCCTTCAGGATTCACTTCTATGAATTTTTTCTCAGCTAATTCTCTCACATGGTCATATACATGTGCTCCTCTCATTTGTACGAGTTCGGATTGCTTTATAGGCTGTTTTAATGCAATAAAAACAAGTGTCTTCAGCGTGGCATATGAAAGGAGACCGCCCGGAATTAATGATGCAATTTTTGGTGTCAATTCCGGCTTTAATTGAAGTACAAATCGTTCATTTGGGAGTTCTACAATTTCTAATGCAGTTTCTCGTGATGAATATTCTTTTATTAATTTCTTAATAGCTCGTTTTATAGAATCCACATCTGTTTTCGCTATATCTGCAAGTTCTGTAATTGGCATAGGTCTTCCTGAAGCATATAATGAAGCCTCAACGATTAATTTTGTTTCTTCTTTAATCTTCAGCGACCTCCTCTTCTGGTTCGTCTAATAATTGAACCTTAATTTCTCCATTCTCTTGCCAGAGATCTATATATTTTCTTGCTGCTAAATATAATAGACTTACAAAAACTTTTACAATTTCTTTTCTGGTGCGTTCTTCAACAAGGTCATAAAAGGATATTATTTCTTGATTCTTTGATAATTCTTCTATTTTATATAACGTGTCTGCAATATGCTCTTCAATTCGTGCTTGTGTATCTTCTAATTCCATAATAATCGGTGGAATTTCTATTGGTGTGCGTTTTCGTTTACTGCGTTTTCGTTTTTTTGTGGATTGTAATAATACTTGTTCCATAGCTAACATTAGTTCTTCTAATGTAACTCTCCTATTTGTTAATCTAAATGGGGGTCGCATCATCGGTACATTTAGTAAATCCTCATCTGTGACTTTTTCTTTCTCTTCTTCTTTTGGTTTTGATTTTTCAACTAATTTTTTGACTTTCTGCATGTAAATTATTGCTGCAGTATAGACGGCATTTCCTGATATCTTAAAATCGATTTCTTCTCTTTTCTTCATTTCTTCTAAAAAGCCGCCGATCAATTTAGCTACATCTACTTTCCATGGGTCTACTTTATCTAACTGTAAAACTCCTGTTAATAGTATATATGGCGGAGAAACCCAAAATGGCTTTTCAGAATCACTCATCACTAAGAACCTCTTCGAGTTCGACGCTAACTATTTTTGAAATGCCGTCCTGATTTGTTACACCAATTAATCGATCTGCCAATCTAATTGTTGGATCTCGCAAAGAAATTATTATAAACTGTGAAGTCTCTGAAAATTCCTTTATTAGTTTTGCAACCAAATAGGCATTTGCATTGTCCAATGCAGCATCTATTTCGTCTAATATATAAAATGCACTTGGAGAATATCTTTGGATTGCAAAAATTAATGCCAATCCTGTTATTGTTTTTTCTCCGCCACTCATTGCTGTTAGAGATGCAACTTCTTTGCCTCGTGGTTTTGCTCTAACCGTAATGCCACCCATTAATGGATGTTCTGGGTCATCTAATATTAATTGAGCACTTCCACCTGGTGACAAACGTGCAAAAACTTGTGTGAAATTCTCTGCGATCGAATTAAATGTAGTCATGAATTTTTTCGTTTTTTCATTTTCAAGTTCATCTATAAATCTTAATATTTCTTGATAGTCCTCTTCTAATTTTGCTCGTCGCTCTGCAAGTTCATCATACAATTTCTTTTCGTTATCATATTCTTCTAGTGCTTTCATATTTATTGATTTTAATTCATTTAATTCGCCATCGATCTCCCTTAATTTCTCAGATAATTGATTATAATCATCTGGTAATGTGTTCTCAAAATCTTTAATTTTATGTTCTTCAGCATCTATTGGTTCAGAATTAAGTTCTTTAATTTCAAGTTCTACAATTTTTAATTCTTCTTCTGTTTTCTCCTTATCATTCTCTTGACGATACAGATTTCTTGTTTTGTTTTGTATTGTAGAATTCAGAGTATCCAATTTTCCTCTTAGCTCTTTAATATGTTGGTTTATTTCTGTTTGCTGTTTGGTATATTTACCTACTTTTTCTTCAATTACGTCTTTTCGCTCATCAACTTCTCTAAATGCGGCATTATACTTTTCTAGCTCTGTTCTAATTTGCTCTATTTTTTCATGTAATTGTGGAATTTCATCATTAATTTGTGTAATATTTTTGTTGATTTCATCTATTGTTGGTAATAATGAAGAATTTATTTTGAAATTAATTTCATTGTATTCTTGTAAAATTTCACTTTTCTTAGCAATTAAATCATCAAGTTCTTTTCTCTTATCTGAAATTTGTTTGTTTAATGTCTTAGCAGTACTGGTTTCAATTAATTTTTGGAATTCCTCAAGTTGCAATTTCTTTTCATTTATGCTTACTTCGAGTTCTTGCATTTTAGTTTCTAATTCTATCTGTTCTTCCTTAATCGTCTTGATTTTATTCTTAGTGTTTTCTAATTTAGCTTTGGATGCGTTTATACGGTATTCAATATCATTCTTACGCTCTTTTAGTTGCTGGATCTCTTTTTGTGCGGTATTAATTGCAATTTCTAAGTTTCTCTTTTCTTTTTCCAAGTCTGATAATTTTTGTGAAATTTCTTTCTTACGTGATTCGATGTCTGCTAAGATTGTCTCAAGGCCATGAAGTTTTTGTTCAAGTTCTTCTTTATTATCTTCTTGTTTCAGAGAAAGTCCATGCTTTCGGGGTGTATAATGTCCTCCTGTGATGAGTCCCGAAGCTTCTATCAAGTCTCCATCTAATGTGACAATTCGTTGTCCCTTAAATCCAATTCTTCTTGCATCATCGTAAGTCTCTACTACTAATGTATCTCCAAAAACATATTCGAATGCTTTTCTAACATCCTCATCATAATCAACAAGATCTATCGCATATCCGATTACCCCGGGCTCATCAATATCATGTTTGGACACTCGCGCTCTAATTTTATCGAGTGGAATGAATGATACGCGTCCAAGTCTTTTTTGTTTAAGGTATCTAATACATTTTGCAGCAACACTTTCATCGCGAACAACAATATATGATAAGCGACCGCCTCCTGCAATTTCAAGTGCAGTTGAATACTGTGGATTTATTGTGCCTAATTCTGCAACAGTACCATATATTCCATCAATCTCGCCAGAATTCCGCAGTTTTAAAATTGCTGAGATAGCTCCTTGCTTTGAGAAGAATTTCTCTTGAGCTTCTTTTAATGCTTTGTTTCTTGCTTCAATCTTTATTAATTCTTCACGAGTTTTGTTGTAGATTTTACGTGTTTCTATGCTTTCTTTTGAAATATCCCTAAATTTTGCATTTGTTCGATCTATATCTTCAATTAGATCATCAAATTTTGTTTGATAATCCAAGATATCTTCTTCCATATTTTTGATCTGCACTTGTGTTTTTTCCTTTGCATCATATAAATCTGTAATTTGTTTTTCAAGTGAATCTATATCATCGGTCAATATTCTAATTTCTCTTTCATTTGATGTATGTTGAGAATTGATTCGTGAGCGTGTTTCCTCTAATTCACTGATTATTTTTGATAATTCATTGATTTTTGATGATGCATTAAAATAAGCTTCTCCTTCACTTTCTAACCGTTCATTTAAGTTTTCAATTTCTTCATTCTTTCTATTTATTTCTTCCACAATTTTATCTAGTTTTGATTTCAAATCGTCACGCTTTATAGATAATTCATCGATTTCAGTTTTTATGCTACTTAATCTTTGCTCTAATTCTTCCCGTTTTGTCTCTTTATCTGAAATATTGTCTTGAATCGTATTTAGCTGTATCTGTAATTGCTCAATCTTATTACGCAGATTTGCCCACTCAATAGATATTTGTGATGCCTCTTTGCCTGCAATTTCATTTATTTTTTGTCCGATTGCTTCTCGTTCTTCTTCTGCTTGTGCAATTTCATTTTCAATTTCATTAATCTGATTTGTTATGTCATTAATTTCTTGTTTTTTAGATTCTATCATATTTTCGAGCTTTTTAATTCGTTCTACTAAGTACGTACGGCGCCGTTCCATTAACTTTCGGCGAGTGAGAACCCTTTTCCAACTCAACTCTTTGTATCTAATGGCTTCTTGCCGGTCTTGTTCTAATCTTTCTAACATGCGTCTTCGTTCTGAAAGTTGTGTATCGACTTGAGCTAATTTTTTGGTTGCCTCATCTAATTTTTTAAGCGCCTTTTCCTTTTGTACATCAAAAGCAGCAATTCCTGATATACGCTCTATCAACTTTCTACGTTCAATTGGGGAGACTTGAACTACGTGTGCAATTTCTCCTTGAAGTACAATGTTGTATCCATTAGGATCTACTCCAATAGTTGAAAGCATATCTAAAACATCGGTTCTTGTTGTACTTTTTCCATTAACGCGATATGCTGTACTACCATCTGAATTGATTTCTCGTCGTATTATTACTTTGTCCGCATCATAAGCCATTTTTCTATCTTTGTTGTTAATATGTAACTCCACGTAACCTGATTTAGCGCCCGTTTGTCCTTTTTTCTTTGTTGGTTTAAATAATAAATCTGAAAATGAACTAATTCGCATAGTTTTTGTACTTAATTGGCCTAGTGCAAAACATAATGCATCAATGACGTTACTTTTTCCACTACCATTTGGACCTACTATTGCTGAAAATTTTGGGGATAACTCTATTGTAACTTTATCATTCCCAAATGATTTGAATCCCTTTAGTTCAATCTTCTCTATATGTACCAATGTCAATAACCCTACATGCTTTTTATTTGATAAACTATTGGAGTTTAGAATAAATTACAATCTTATTCTTTAAACTATCAATTTCTCTTTTGGTATTACGGAAATATTACATTATAAATAAAAAATTTAGGTATATAGACCTATTTTAATTTTACAAGGAGTTTCTTTAGTGTCATTTTTATAAGACCCAATTGTTCTCTTGAATCGCTGCCTGTAATCGCCGTCAAAACAAATTTGGGGTCTCCTAAAATTAGTAGAAATCCTTGTTCACTTGAAATATTTATTTCTTTTAGGCCGCCTTTATCTGTTGTTCTTGAAAGGCTGGCAGCATCCTGTGCCATACGTAAGGATAATCTCGCAATCTCATTTTGGTCGATCGCTGCATCTAAAGTATGTCCAAAAAGAACCTTTCCTTGGAGGTTTGACACTACAATTCCTTCAATCTCTGGAATCTTGTCCATCGTTTCAGCTACGAGTTCTCTGATCCGTGATTCGCTCATATTTCATTCCCTCAAATATCTTTATATAATACTTCTATATAAGTTCCTTTTAATGTTTGTTTAAATTTATTAATAAGAATTACACATATTATAATATAGTGATTACAACCACAAAACATTTTAAATTAGTCGTTGCTATTTAATGATAGTATTAAATGTTTATTATATACTGCTGTTGGAGTCGTTGACCTTGATAAGTCAGGAAAAACTTGAAGAAACTCTTAGTAAACTACGTGCTCATGAAGGCGTAAAAGGTATTGTTGTTACTAATCTTGAGGGGTTACCAATAACCTCAGACCTAGATCCCGATACTACAGAACACGTTGCAGCATTAATTACCTCCCTAGTTGGGAAGGCAATTGGTGTTACAAAAGCGTTAAATCGTGGAAAGCTATCGTTCTTGACCTTAGATACTACTGAAGGAAAAGTACTCGTAGCACCCGAAGATGAGTATGTACTTATCGTGTTGAAATGATAAGGTCAACAGACATATACATGAATACAAATATATCAATTTAATCAAAAATTAACGAGGTTTGGTTGATTTGAGCGACCCGAAATCATTTGATAAAATATTGAGTGAAATCATAAAATCCACAAAAGGAATTAAGAAAGTAATTCTTGTTGACAAAACAGGCCTTACTATTGCCCATGTTTCTAAGTTAAGTCCATATCCAGTTGATGTTGATAGCATAGGCGCCATTGCAAGCGCAGTCTTCTGTGCTAGTGAAGAGCAAGGTAAAAACCTTGATATCGGGGAGCTTCAGATGGTGACCAGCGAATTTAACGGCGGAAAGATTTTCGCTAGCAGCTGCGGCAAGGGTGTTCTTTGTGTTGTAACTGAGCCTGATATTAATATTGGTTTAGTTCGTCTAGTCATGAAGAAATCTGGAGCTGTCCTTGAAGAAGAATTAGCCAAATTCCTAAGTGCAACAGCTGAGGCACCCATTGGAGAACGTGATCTTGATAATGAAGACTTGAAAGCAGCTCTCTCTGAGCTCGAACGTGTATAATCTGTTGCTCTTCTTTATTTATATTTCAATCACAAACAGAGGCTGGATCTAATGAGAAAGGACGAAGCTGGACGTATACACTTTAAAATTGTATTCTATGGACCTTCCCTTGGTGGTAAGACTACTGCCTTGCGATGGTTATATGGTGGTGTAGAGGGTCTTAGAAAAGGTGACTTTACATCAATTGAAGATGAAACAAATCGAACACTGTTCTTTGATTATGTCCCCATGTCTGCAGGAGGTAGGGTCATTTTTGATGTATTTACCGTTGCAGGCCAAAAACGACATAAACATCAACGCAAGGTTGTACTTAAAGGTGTAGATGGGATTATATTTGTAGCAGACTCAGACCCCGAGCAAAAAGAGGAAAATGTTGATTCTTTTGAAGAACTTAAGCTCTTCTTGGGTGACAGCTTAGGTAGAGAAATCCCTATAGTAATAATGCTTAATAAGAGGGACTTACCTAATAGAATGTCACGGGAAGAAATGTTGGATAGCTTGGGGCTCGGTGATAATATACCCATTTATGAAACAATCGCTATTCAAGGTGTCGGTGTAAAGCGCTCCTTCCAAGCTATTGCACGTGAGGTTGTACTCAAAAGAATGTACAAATAAAAAAGGTTGATATTTATGAGCTCTGGAAAACAAAGTCCATTACGAAAAATATTGGAAAATTTAACTACAGGAATACAGGAAATAGAAGCTGCAGCCATCGTTAGTGTAGAGGGGCTTCCAATAGAATCAATACTTCCCAATGAAGTCGATGAGGCAAAGATTGCAGCTATGACTGCCGCAATCTTATCTTTAGGCGAGAGAGCATCAATGGAACTTAATAAAGGTGAATTAGAGCAAGTTCTAGTCCGTGGTAAAAACGGATTTCTTGCTGTTCAATCAGCAGGATTTAATGCATGTCTGACAGTATCTGCGTCAGCTGATGCAAAATTAGGACTTGTTATGCACTATATGACTCAAGCAGCCAAAGAGATCGAGAAATTAATCTAAAATTTATCCATAACATAACATTAATTTGGCTGCATAACCTTCTATTTTTATTATGAGGGATTATTATGTTACTTACCGGACCCGTCTATCGATTATATGAATGGTGGCTACATCGACAAATTGATGTAAAGAAGGCTCCTACGCATGTTGGTTTAATTCTAGATGGCAATCGAAGATATGCACGAGAGAGAAAATTACCCCCATGGTATGGACATCGAGATGGCGCAGAACGTGTTATTGAAGTTCTAAAATATTTGTGGGAGTCCGGTGTTAAAGTAGTAACGCTATATACATTCTCAATTGAAAACTTTCAGAGACGTAAGGAAGAAGTATCTAAAATAATGGAAATTGCAAAAGAAAAATTTTCAGAAGTAATTACAAATCCTGATATTCATAAACATAAATGCAGAATTCAAGCGATTGGTCGTGTAGACCTTTTGCCCCTAGATGTGCAACAGGCTATCCGCGATGCTGAAGAAGCTACTAAGGATTACAATGATCACGTATTAAATGTTGCAATTGGCTATTCTGGCCGTGCTGAGATTGTAGATGCTTTCAAGGCGCTTGCTGAAAAAGTCAAAAAAGGTGAGATTAATCCTGAAGATATTGATGAGAAGCTCGTCGAGATGTATTTGTATACTCGTGGGCTTCCTGATCCTGATTTAATTATACGAACTTCTGGAGAAGAACGGCTTTCTGGATTTTTGCTTTGGCAATCTGCATACTCTGAATTGTACTTTAGTCAAATATATTGGCCAGAAGTACGCCGTATAGATGTATGGCGGGCTATTCGTTCGTACACTAAGCGTGGTCGTAGGTTTGGTAAATAAATGCGCACATATTCCTAAGGTTTAATTGTATATTTTTTTCTATATTTCTAAAAATAAAACAGGTGCATCAATTGACACGCGAACCAATTATGGTCTATAAATATTTGAGTTCCCCCCTCCCAGATGTTGTGAAGCAAACACTAACTGAATTAGTAAATCGCCTAGATGATTCCAAAGATAATCAAGAACTATTGTATGCAACAATTGAATTTCTAGGTATTGCTTGTTCTATTGCACAGAATCACAATGGTATTCTTGAATCCGATATATCTGAAGGTGATATGCTTTTACAATATTTATTATCTACATTTAGGACAGAAAATCTAAGTAAATTTATTTGTATTGATGCACCGATTCGGAGTATTCTCGCTACTCATAAGAAGATTTCTCAAATGACTAAATCAAAAGGTGTGTCAAGTCACATAAACCAGATAGTTGAGCGGACGCGTTCATTCTTAGAAATGAATGCATTTTCTAAATCCGAAATTGATATAATTTTATCCCGTGTAAAAAAGACGTTGATTTACTTTTCATCACTTATTGCAGTTTCTCTTAGGCAAAATCAAATTTTCATTGATGATATTGATTCAGCCTATGTACTATTAAGAAAATTCATGTTTAAACTGTTACCTGCACATATTCGCTTAGTAAAAGATATGTTTGAAATGCAAAATCCTAATATTATTGAAGTTATCTCTCAAGTTTCATTAGGTGCTGAAGTAAATTATCAAATTTCTAAATCATATCTGGTAAATATCAAATTTATAGACGGCAGTCAATTTTCTAAGCTTGGAATTTCGTCCACTTTTGTTGGTAGTGCATTAAAATTATTCTCACAAATATCTGCAATAAAAGATAATCAAATGCGTATAACCACAGCTCTAGTTAAAAAATACGAGGTTCTTTTTGTGGAATATTTATCATCAATACACTCTTTATATTACCCACTAAAAGGTAAAGTTCTTACTATTGATGAATTAAAGAATTATCTATCAAAAATTAGACTTGATGATAATGCAATTTCTGAGTTAGTTGGATTGCAAAGATTACTTAATTACACACGATCTTTAATTAGACGTTCAGATGCAATATTGAAAATGAGCAATATAACTCACAGAATCGTAAGTTTGTGTTTAGTAATTGCCCTTATTATTATGAATGCAAAAGGCAATTCATTTATTTCTCAGGATATAATCCATTTAGCTTTATCTCATGAAGTCGAATTATTAAATCAATTAGATGAAAACTAATGTAAATTTTTGAGTATATTATTTCTTAAAATTATGTGCTTTGGAAAAAACAAAAAAAGTAGAGCTCGGAAGTTCGAGCTTACTTTTCCAAAATTATTCTTGCGTCGATACATTTGACGCCGTCTGGATATGCAAAAACTGGATTCAAGTCTAATTCTTTGATCTGTGGAAAGTCCATAACTAATTTTGAAATTCCCACTAATGTTTTCTTTAGTGCTTCAATATCTGCTGGTTTTTGTCCTCTGATTCCGGTTAATAATGGATACCCTTTGATCTCATGGATCATATCATCTGCATCTTTGTCTGTTAATGGTGCTACTCTGAAGCTTACATCTTTTAGAACTTCTACAAAAATTCCACCCAAACCAAACATTATTGCCGGGCCAAATTGGGGATCCTTGACCATACCTATAATAATTTCAATTCCCAATGGCGCAAATTCTTGAATAAATACTCCATTTATTTTTGCATCTGGTTTGTACTTCTTTGCATTTTCAATTATTTTATTGTATGCTTCCTTGACTTCATCAGCATTTTTCAGATTTGTAATAACTCCTCCGGCATCAGATTTATGAATAATATCTGGTGAAAGGATTTTTAATACAACTGGATATCCGATTTTTTCTGCTTTTGATACGGCTTCTTCAGGTGAAGAGGCTACTTCAAAAACAGTTGTAGGAATTCCATATTCTGCTATAATTGTCTTCGATTCATTCTCTAATAGAAATGTTCTGCCTTCATTTAAGGCGTTCTTTATTATATCTGCAGCTTTGCTCATTTAGATCACCTTACTTTTCCTTAGAATATATTTTTTCTCCTTGCTTTACAAGGGCATACATTGCCTTTGCAGCTCTCTCGGGTGTTTGATATACTGGGACACCCATCATTTCGAGAATCTTTGCGCCTTGTGTTGTAAATCTTCCACCTAGCGCGACAACAACTACTGGTTTGTTAATTTGTTTTGCATAGGTTGCAATTATATTTGTAACATCCATTCCTAATGCTGGTGTTTGTAATAATAATCCAACAATAACTCCATCTACTTCATCCGAGGCAGCTGCTATCTTAAACGCTATCTCATATCTCTTTGCATCTGTATCTCCAATAACATCAATTGGATTATGTGTGGCACATGCTGCGGGATAGTACTTCTTAAGTTCGTTTTGAATTTCTTCAGACAATTCTGGAACGTCTAGTCCTAAGCTTTCACAAGCATCAGTAGACATTACAGCTACTCCACCGCCATTACTTACAATTAGTATTCTATTTCCTTTGGCTGGTGGTTGCATAGCAAGTGCTTTTGCCATATCGAACATATCTTCGAAAGATTCCGCTCGGATAACTCCTGCCTGTTTCATAGCGCCATCAAATACTTTGTCTGACCCCGCAAGAGATCCTGTATGACTTGAAACAGCTGCAGCGCCTCTTGAAGTCCTTCCGGATTTAATTACCAATATTGGTGTTTCATGCCCAACCTCTTTGGCAACTTTTATGAAATCGCGTCCTGCACCTGGATCAAATCCTTCTATATATAGACAGATGACTTTTGTATTTGGATCTTCTTTTGACAAGTATCTGATAATATCCTCATCATTAACATCTGCTTTATTTCCCAAACTAATAATTTTTGAAATTCCGAGCTCAAGCATTGCTGACCAGTCTGAAATTGCTGCGGCATATGCACCAGACTGACTGATAAAACTGATATTTCCAGTTCTTGGTCTGTCACATCGCCATGATGGTAAAAAGAATGTGTCGATATGTGTTTCTGTGTCTAATACTCCTATACAATTTGGACCAATTACGCGTATTCCGCCTTCTTTAGCAATCTTTATCGTTTCATCTTCAAGTGCTTTTCCTTCAGGACCGATCTCTGAAAAGCCACCTGATATTATAATCGCTGCTTTAATTCCTTTTTTAACGCATTCTTGCATTATTTTTGGTGTCAGTCTTGCTGGCACTGCGATAACTGCTAAGTCTATGTGGTCTTCAATTTCCAATATTGATGGATAGCATTTCAGACCCGAAATTGAGTTATATTTCGGATTTACTGGATATACTTTTCCTTTATAAGCCGGATTCAAGAAATTTTGTAGTAATACATTACCGATGCTTCCTTGGATTCCTGAGGCTCCAATTATTGCAACAGACTTTGCTTTGAAGAATGGTTCAAGGGTTTTAATGTCTTCAGACAAATTGCGTCCCTCTTATAAATTTATTAACACTTATTTTTGCACATTTGATTATTAATTAAAGCTTCGGTTTATCGTTAATTATTAGGTGATATATACGTGAATATTAATAAAATAATTGAATATGCACAATCTAAGGATATTTTTGAACTTGAAAAATTGCGAAAAGAGGCATTTCGTATTCGAAAGTCAAATTATAATGATTATTTGCATCTTTATTTTCCTACGATGTATCCATATAAAATTCCGTCTCACAAGCCCTCTAATTTTTATAAATTTGTATCGACTAGTATTACGGGAAATGGATGCGCTCTAAATTGTGACCATTGTATGGGTACGATGCTGCATTCTATGAACCATACATTGACTCCTGAGTCTCTTTATGACTTAGCAAAACAGATAGTATCGCATGAAGGCTATGGTATTTTAATAAGTGGTGGCGCTCTATCTGATGGTAGAGTCCCTCTCGAGCCGTTTCTTCCAATAATTAAGAAAATAAAGTATGATTTAGATCTTACAATTACTGTTCATACAGGAATTCCTACCCGCGAAATTGTTGAAGGCTTGCATGAATCTGAAGTTGATTCTGTTATGATCGATGTTATTGGCGATATTGAAACAATGCATAATGTTTACCATTTGCATCGCACTCCAAATGATATTTACAATGCAATTGAAATGTTTAATGAATTCTCGATACCTGTCACCCCGCATATCCTCATAGGGCTTAATTACGGACACGTGAAGGGTGAATGGTTGGCATTACAAGAATTAGTGAAATATACTATTGCTGCATTGGTCTTTATTATATTGATTCCATTACGTAATACCCCTATGGCAAATGTACAATCGCCTCCTCCATCTCTTGTAGGTCGCTTGGTTTCAGCAGCTCGCGTATTGTTTCCATTAATTCCTATAAATATTGGATGTGCTAGGCCTATGGGCTCTCATAAAATTGAAACAGACAAAATTGCAATAGATTCCGGGATTAATGGTCTTGTATATCCAAGTCAAGAAGGAGTTGATTATGCTATTAAAAAGGGGCTAAAACCGATATATCGTGATATTTGTTGTAGTGTTGTTCAAAAGGATATTATTTTGCATAAGCTTGTGTTGTAAGTTTTGATGCTAAGATATAAAATGTATCGAATAATAAAAATCCTAAAGCTACATCCCAATATAATAAATTTAAAACCGCTAGAATAATCACTGATATCTTCATGAACGGTCTATATTGTAAAATATACCATTTATTTTCTTTTTCACTAATTGAATCGCCTTTTTCATCTAGTATACCCATTGCTGTTAATATTAAAAGTAGCAGGATTATTCTTGGAAGAATTGGTTCATAGTATAATCCTACAATGACCGGTGTTGCAATAATTATAGCTACACCAATAATGTATTGATAACTATCGATCTTAGATGAAAATAAAACACCTAATATTATGCTAATAACAATTGCTGCAGAATCATTTGAAATAGCAATTAATAGTCCCAATAGAATCGCTGTTATTATTAATGGTATGTTTGCAATTTCTCCTCTATGATGAACGTCAATCAAGTCATCACCAAACTTTAGCAAAAATCCTGCAATGGAAAAAAAGAGAAGAATTATGAAATTCATAAATTATGCCTCATTTGTTTAAATTTCGACCGTTTATATATAATGCATGTGCTGCTGCAACAACTCGTTCTGCAATTGGGTACATTGGGACTCCTACAGATTCAATTGCTTCTGAGATCTTCTTGGTATATGGACCACCTGCTGCGCCGCCCACTACGGGCTTACCCAATTTGTTGATCTTCTCCATTACATCAACGATACTCTCATCAATTAGTGTATTCTGGAATACAAAAAATGGCATCAATATATCTATGTTCGGGTCTTTTGCTAAATGTTCTAAAACGATTTCGTAATCTCTAGGAGTAGCTGAGCCTGTAATATCGACTGGATTATGCACGATGTAAAATGGTGGTAATTTCTCTTTGAGTTCTTTTTCTATATTTTCTGATAATGAGGGTAACTCTAAGTTTCTACGTTCAATTTCATCAATAGCCATTATCATGGGTCCTGCACCATTTGATACTAACCCAATTCTAGGTCCTTTAGCATAATTTTGCATAGATATTGCTTTTGATGCATCAAATAATTCCTCAAAATTGTTAACTCGAATTATTCCGGATTGTTTGAATGCAGCATCATAAATTTTTTCAGAACCCCCGAGCCATCCTGTATGACTAACTGCTGCTTTAGCACCCGCTTTGGATCTTCCTGCTTTTAGTACTACGATTGGCTTATGTTTTGTTATTTTCTTCGCAGCATTCATGAATTTTCTGCCGTCTGACAGTCCTTCCATATAAATTGCTATAACTTTCGTTTTTTCGTCCTGGTCTAAATACGTAATTAGATCTGCTTCATCTACATCGCTTCTATTTCCATAGGATACAAATTTACTTATTCCTACTGGGCTTTCAGCTGCCCATTCTAAAAAGCTGCATCCGAAGGTTCCTGATTGTGTGAGAAATGCAATATTTCCAGGCTTAGGGCGAATCATGTGCTCATGACTTTGGAAAAATGTATCTAATCCTATTTCTGCGTTCAGGACTCCTATACAATTTGGTCCTATTAACCGAACGCCATATTTCTTTGCATTTTCAATCATTCTTTGTTCGTATTCTTTCCCTTCTTCAGTGCCTAATTCTTTGAATCCGCCCGATACAATTACCATATTTTTGATCCCTTTCTTTCCACATGATTCAACGAGATCCGGTATGAATTTTGCACCTATGGATACAACCGCAAGATCTACTTCATCAGGAATATCCTCTATTCTTGGATATGCCTTTATGCCCATAATTTTTTCATGTTTTGGATTAACTGGATAAACTCTATCTTTGTATTCATAATCATAAAATGCTAAGTTTCTGAAAATTTCCGCACCAATTTTTCCTGCCTTTTCTGATGCACCTACTACTGCAATCGATTTCGGATAGAAGAACTTTTCAAATTGCTTTTTTAAGTCTGACATTATGACCTGCCTCAAATCTGTAGTTTTTTTAATTGCATATTAAAATTTTGGGAAGTGAGCTCCTCATTTTAACTATGACTCATCATCAAGATCAGTTAGCCATTTGTAATCATTGGAGCTCAAAAAAAGTTTATGAAAATTCATAGATATGTTTTTGGTTGGGGCCAGCTCATAGCCACCAACCATAAATAATGAAGTTTATTTAATAATTACATCTGTACCAATAGCTGTGCCCGGAAGTCCTTTCTTGAATCTAACTCTTACTATGCCCTTTCCACCATGTGGTGCAGTTATTTTGCCAACAAATTCTTTACCTGTTTCAGTCATCCAGATGACCTTTCTTCCGGCCAATTGTGCTGCTTCATTTCTAGATGTAATTCCTTCAATTTGGACTAACATTTGATTTGGTTTCTGGTCTCGTTTACTTCGTCTATATGATGTTATAATGCCTTTCAAGGTCATCATCTCTTAATATTTTATTCTATCGTTCAGATTTCTTTTGTATGTTATAAGATTTTTCTTAGATATACGTTTAAGAGATTTTTTATTTGTAAACGTAATCTGCAATTATGTGCAAAATATGTCTGGTGATTTTTAATGGAAAAAGTGAAGCACATTAGAATTGATGAAAACACAACTATCTCAGATTTGATGTTTAAAATGGAATCTGCTGGCGTTCTCGGTGCAGGTAGACTTGGTCGCGCAACTTCAATTCTAACAAAGATTTTGGAAGATCCCGATATCTTTACATTTCTTGCGATATCTGGTCCTTTAGTTCCAGGTGGTATGCGGTATCTTTTTGCTGATATGATTCGTGATGGTTTTGTTGATGTGATCATTACTAGCGGAGCAAATCTTGTTCATGATCTTTTAGAAGCATGGGGTGGTTATCACATCATTGGTTCTATGAATAGTTATGATCCTAAGCTTAGAGAAGAAGGTATTGGTCGAATCGGCGATATTTTTACGAAAAATGAACATTTTGAAACTTTAGAGACAAATCTGCATAATTTCTTTGATAAACTTTCAGATGATGGTATTTCCTCTTTAACTCCAAGTGAACTGATGTATAAATTAGGCGAACAACTTTCGGATGAGAATTCAATAATTCGACAGGCCTATTTGCATAATGTAAAAATATTTTCGCCCGGCTTGTTGGATTCTATGATCGGCTTCCACATATGGACATATAATCAATTTGGAAAAATGAATCTTGATTTTGTAAAAGACATGCAATATCTTAGTGATTTAATCTTTGAAGTAAAAAAGACTGGGGCGATAATTCTAGGCGGTGGTTTAACTAAACATTATACGATGGGTGCAAATATCTTACGTGATGGTCTTGATTACGCTATTCAAATAACAATGGATCGTCCTGAAACTGGTAGTTTAAGTGGAACGCCACTTAATGAAGGTATTTCTTGGCAAAAACTAAGAACATCCGCAAGATTTGAAACAGTAGTTGGTGATGTAACCGCATTATTCCCGATAATTTTAGCTGCGGCTTACCAAAGATTAAAAAAATAGAATTTGTGTAAACCGAATGCCTTATAAAAAAAGAGTCTATCTAATTGATAGATTATATAACCCTATAAAGGGGATATTAACAATGGGAAAGCGTCCAGGACATTGCTATCGATATCAAAAACATCCGCCATTTACCCGGAAAGAGTATATTCATCGACAACCCGGTAGTAGGATTACCATATTTGATATGGGTAATCGAAAGGCAAAGTTTGAGATACAATTATCATTGATTGCGCTTGAGAAATGTCAAATTAGGCATACTTCTCTTGAGGCGGCACGTATTACATCAAACCGTGTACTTGTTCAAAAGGCTGGAAAAGACAAGTTTCACTTAATTATTAGACCACATCCACATCACATATTACGAGAAAACAAAATGATTACTGGTGCAGGTGCAGACCGTGTCCAAGATGGAATGCGTCGTGCATTTGGCAAGTCTGTAGATCGTGCTGCACGAATTCGTCCCAATCAGCCTTTGATTACAGTGCAGGTAAATGCGCCTCATATTGAAGCTGCAAAACTGGCATTAAAGAGAGCATCATACAAATTTAGTACTCCAACCCGAATTGTGGTTGACTATGTTGCAGATCCATCTCTGCGTCAAAAGTTGGGCATCGCATGATGCCTTATTTATTTTCTCTCTTGTTGCATACTATTTCTGAAATATGCCTAAATATCCCAATTAATGTTGTAGCTTCACGTCCTGTAAGTCCTGCTCTACCTATCAAATTTTTAAATGTTTGAATTGCAATGGGCTTTCTGAAGTCTAATATTTCTAAGCAATCTATTGTTTTTTTATAAAAATTAAATAAGTATTCCTTTTCGGTTCTGTTTGCTAATTTTGGTTTTATGCGTTGGGTTTTTTCTCGTGTGTACAAATAAAATAGTATTACAGAAACAGCATGACTGATATTCATAGTTGGATATTCTGGATGTGTCGGGATTATTACTGAATAATCACACTTTATAATTTCTTCATTTTTCAAACCCAAGCTTTCTCTTCCAAATACAAGGGCAATATTTCCTTCATATTCTTCAGGATTTGGTAGATGCGATAAGGGCATTGGGACACGTTCTGTTGAATAGTTAAATCCAGTCTTTGCAGTCGTACCTATTGCCAAATCGATATTCTCTAATGCTTCATCCAGGGTTTCTACAATTTTGGCATTGTCTAAAATATCTCTTGCATGCATTGCTCTAGGATACGCTTCACCAATAGGATCTATTGGGGTTCCTACGATTACTAATTTTTTTACGCCAAAATTTTTCATTACTCTTGCTATGGCGCCTATATTCCCCTGATGTTCTGGCTCAACTAATATGATTGTTAGATTTCCTAAATTATTCATAATCATAATTGTATCCTGTCCTATGCATAAATCTGAATTATATCTCCTTCTTGTAATGGATATGCTAAACCGACTTGTTTTCTTTTTACCTTATCCGTTTCTCGGAATACTATTGCCATTTTAAAATTCTCTACAAAATGCTTGTGTATCTTTCTAGCCGCATCTTCGATTGTTGCACCCTTTTTCAAAACTAATGGTTGATCTGCTATTTTTCCACCATGGCTTCTTGTATATACTCGAATTATATCCAATGTATCATAGATTGCTTTCTTAAGTACATCCAAATTTTTGTTCATTAGTGCTGATATTGGTACTATTTTAAACTGGTCTCCAAATTCTTTCTTTAATGCTTCAAATCCTTCTGCAGAGCCAGGTAAATCCCCTTTGGTTCCAACAATTAATCCTTTTTTATAAACAATACTGGCATCTAATGCATCAACGAATTGTTGAAATGTAGTTGGTTTTTCAAAACGAATTACGATATTGTGAATTTTTGAATCTTTTAGGTATTCTTTTACGACTGAAATATCCTCTTGAAATTTACTTTCACCAAATATTTGGATTCCCCCACCGCCAACACGTTCTATTACAACTGGGGGCTTTTCTTGATTTAATCGAATATCCGCATTGTATAACTCTTTTATAACCATTCTAGCAGTTTCAACTGGATTGTTTGATAGATCTACTGTGATTAATATACAATCTGTATTTCTGACGAGAGTCATTGAACGCCTACCTGTTGTAGTTACCGTTGAATTTTCAAAAACTGCTGGGATTTCAATTAGTTGTATCAGTACGTCTTCATATGGCATCATTGCAGGTGTTGGAACTCTGGTTGTAAATGCAAAATTGCCTATTGGTATCTTGGCATTTGTAATTGAATTTATTAACGTGCTTTTTCCTGAATTTGTGGCACCCACGATACAAACTTGTGCTGCGCCTTCTTTCTTAATACTAAACTCGTCTTTGGCAGCGCCTGAGGATTGTTTCTCCATTGCTTTCTTTCGCGCCAGTTCAGATTTTAATTTTGCAAGTTGTCTTCGTAGTTCCCTCCGAAGATTCTCAGCGCCCTTATGGGAAGGCGCAAGTGAAATAAGCTTCTCTAATTCAATGATTTTTTGTTGTAGTGTGGTGGCTGCTTCGTATTTTTCACGTTGAGCTGAATATTCTGCACTTACATTCGTGGGCATATTTCATCAACCTGTTTTTATATGATACAGTTGAAAAGGATTTTACATTATCTTATATCCATAAAGTTTCTATCAATTATCCAATTTATTATCGCGAAGAAATATGCTGGATTATTGATTTCACATTTTGATATTTGATGTCCTTTATTTATTTTATTTACGTTAAATCCATCTATAATATGAAGAATTGTATGCGAAATATATTTTTTGATTTTGCCGTTTTTATTTATAACATAATCTTCTGGCAAATTTTGAATATACTGAGTAAAAAGTGTCTTCTGGAATGATATGCCCTCATTATACCATCCATTTGTTCTTTCGCTTTGTTCTGCATGTTTTTTTGCTTTAATCAGAAACATGCTCACTGATCTTTCATCAGGTGAAACTCTTCTTAATCTATCGCCATGGAATTGTATGACTATACAATTGTCTCCTTTTACAAAAATGGTTTCTGCAATTACATTTTGTCTTATATTATTTGAAAAAAAGAGTGCTGAAGAAATTCCTCGCGCTATATTTGATAGTCTATCAGGTATTGTCTTTTTTATGTCTTTGATTGTGTATTCAAGATCTGGTGTAAGTATTCCCATGCGAAAAAAGTCCATTGAAATCAATCCTATCGCATTTTTCTAGGTACTCGCATACCGGGTAATCGTAGTCCTCTTTGTTTTCCAATTTTCTTAATTGTTTTCTTCATTAATTCATATTGTTTTATTAGGTCCTTAACTTCTCTTTGCGAGTGTCCGGACCCTTTTGCAATTCGTAGTATTCGCGATTGATTTAACTTCTTAGGGTCTTCCATTTCTTCCTTTGTCATGCTCTGAATTATATTCTCCCATGCCTTAAGGCGTTCTTCAGTAACTGCTTTGTCTGCATCAGATATCTGGTATTTGAATCCCATCATTTCCAAAACTTTACCCAATGGACCCAATTTTCGCATTGCTTTCATCTGTTTAAGCATGTCTTTTAGATTGAATTTTCCTGTCATAAATGCCTTTGCAAGTTCCTCATCTGTTTCGATTTCTGCTTCCCTGACTTTTTCAATTAGTCCCTTTAGATCTGCCATTCCTAATAGTCTACCAACAAATTTCGTTGGTACAAATGGCTCTATTTCGTTTATGTCTTCTCCTGTACCGATGAATTTTATTGGGGCTCCAGTTGCAGCAACGGCTGAAAGCGCACCACCACCTCTAGCTGAACCATCTAACTTTGTAACAATAATCGAGCCGATAGGTGTTGCTTGCATAAATGCCGAAGCTTGAGCGTATGCTTGTTGTCCTAATGTACCATCTATAACAAGTATGATCTCTTTCGGATTTACTGCCTTTGCAATATCTTTCATTTCTTTTAAGAGACCTTTCTCTTCTTTATGTCTTCCAGACGTATCCAAAAATACAAGCTCTAATTTTTGTTTCTTGAATTCCTCGACTCCTTTCTTTGCAATTTTTACTGGATTCTTTTCTTTTGGATTGCCATAAAATGGAATGTTTGTTTTTTCTGCAAGTTGCTTTAGTTGTTCATATGCACCGGGTCTGAATGTATCCGCACAAATTAAACCTACTTTAAGGCCTCTCTTCTGATAATATCTTGCAAGTTTTGCGGCTGTAGTAGTTTTTCCGCTACCTTGAATACCGATCATCATAATTAAATTGAATTGACCCGGTGTGATATTGAGCTGTTTCTGTTTTTCTCCAAGTATTTCAGCCAGACTATCATATACTACCTTGACGACATGTTCTCTACGGGAAATTCCCTTCGGAAGCTTTTGTTCTAATGCTCTTTTCTTAACCTCTTCTGATATTTTCATTACTAAGCTAACTTCAACATCGGCAGTCAATAATGCGCGCTGTAGATCTCGTACTAATTCATTAACTAATTTCTCATCTACTACAGATGCACCTAATACTTTCTTTAATGCATTATTGAGTGCTCGTCCTAAGTTATCTAAGACCATACGGTATCCCTTTCTCTAAACTGTTTAATTATATCTTGTTCATTTATTTCATGATCGCAATAATAGCACTGCAATTCTATTGGATTGTCATTTGTCACTATAAATTTAGGTGTTACTGGTTCGCGTTCTTTATTCGTTATGCATCGTGGATTTGTACATTTTATGACTCCATGGATTATTTTTGGTAATTCAATTCGATGTTTTTCTGTGACTTCGTAATTTTTTACAATGTTTATTGTTGCTCTTGGAGCGAGTAATGCGATCTTTGCCACTTCATTGTGATTTAATTCGCGATCTTCTATTTTTACGATATCTTTCTTGCCCATTAATTTACTATCAATATTCATTGCCAGTGTAACTATATTTCCTTCTTCCCCTGTAATTCTTAGTATTTCTAAGACATGTAATGCGCGGCCTGCGTATATGTGATCAATAACAGTTCCATTCTTAATCTTTCGAACTAGCATACGGTTATCTTTCTCAGACAAATTCTGGCACCTTGTTTTTTGTTTTAATCTATTACATTTTATCTTTTAATTTATTTGATATCTCATATTTTCTATCACGGAAATATTTATTTATAGGATTTGTTTGTTATCGAACAATAATATTTATTTACATTACCAAAAACTTCTTTAATGTCATTTAATCGTTTTGAAACAAAAAGAATTAGGTGCGCTTCATGTCTAGAACAAAAATTGCGCTTATAGGTGATTATGATACAACATTGGGATTTCGATTGGTAGGTATCAATCTATCTGTGATCCCCAAAGATGTAAAAGAAGCTCGCGAGGCGCTAAAACAATTTTTTAGAAATCCTGATGTTGGAATTATACTTATAACTGAAAAAATTGCTGAATCTATATCTGATTTAATTACTGAATTATCTCAGGCTCCCACACCAAGTATTGTCGAAATTCCTGACCGTTCAGGTTCCTCTGGACGACAGGAGAAGCGTCTGCACGATAAAGTGAAGCGCGCTATTGGTGTTGAAACAAATCTATAGGGAGAAAAAGCAGGAGCTCCTAGAAATGACTGGTAAAATAATATTAATATCTGGTCCGGTTGTTGAAGCCGAAGGTCTTCCGAACGTCGGAATGTATGAAGTTTGTAAAGTTGGAAATGACGAGCTTATTGGAGAAGTTATACGTGTATATCCTGATAGAGTTACAATTCAGGTTTATGAGGAAACTTCAGGTCTACGTCCGGGTGAACCTGTTATTCCTACAGGAATGACTCTCAGTGTTGAGCTTGGCCCAGGAATTTTGACATCTATTTACGATGGTATTCAGCGTCCTCTGAAAATCATTCGTGATGAAACTGGTGACTTTATCAAAAGAGGTGTTGTTGCTTCTCCAATTGACAAAACGAAGAAGTGGCAATTCACTCCAACGAAGAAAGTAGGCGATTATGTAGTTGCGGGAGATATTATTGGTACCGTCCCGGAAACTAGCATTATTACCCATAAAATTATGGTGCCCTATGGTATCTCTGGCAAGATCGTAAAAATCAATAGCGGCGAGTTTACTGTTGAGGAAGAAGTTGCTGTTGTTGAAGATGAATCTGGAACTAAGCATAGCTTAACAATGCTTCAAAAATGGCCTGTTCGTAAACAGCGCCCATTCAAAGAAAAAGTTCCCATGGACACTCCATTAATTACTGGGCAGCGTGTTATCGATGCATTCTTCCCCATCGCTAAGGGTGGTACTGCAGCAATTCCGGGCGGTTTTGGAACTGGAAAAACCGTTACTCTTCACCAATATGCAAAATGGGCTGATGCACAGGTTGTTGTATATGTTGGTTGTGGCGAACGTGGTAATGAGATGACCGAAGCCCTTGAAGAGTGGCCCGACTTAGAAGACCCTCATACCGGTAAGCCACTTATGGAACGAACTATTTTGATTGCAAACACATCAAATATGCCTGTCGCTGCACGAGAAGCATCTATTTATACAGGTGTTACCATAGCAGAATATTTCAGAGATATGGGTTATGATGTAGCATTAATGGCAGATAGTACAAGTAGATGGGCTGAAGCATTGCGTGAAATTTCAGGGCGTCTTAGTGAGATGCCTGGTGAAGAAGGATACCCTGCATATCTTGCATCACGTCTTGCTGAATTTTATGAGCGCGGTGGTCGTGTAAAGACCCTTGGCTCAGATGAACGACTTGGTAGTGTTACAATTAATGGTGCGGTTTCTCCACCTGGTGGAGACCTTAGTGAGCCTGTAACTCAGAACACTCTTAGAATCGTACGTGTCTTCTGGTCTTTGGATAAGGATCTTGCTGCACGTAAGTTCTTCCCCGCAATCAACTATCTAAGAAGTTACAGTCTTTATCATGAAACTCTAAAGAAGTGGACAATTGAAAATCTTGGTGCCGACTGGCCTGACATTGTAAAGTCCGCAATGGCAATTCTTCAGAAAGACCAAGAACTTCGTGAAATTGTGCAACTTGTAGGTCCTGATGCGCTTCCTGAATCAGATCGTGTTTATCTTGAAGCTGCCAAAATGATCAAAGAAGACTTCTTGATGCAGTCTGCACTTGATGAAATTGACACCTATTGTCCAATTAAGAAAACATATCGTATGCTCAAAATAATTATCAAATTCTTCAATGCCATGAAAAATGCAGTTGATAAAGGTGTTGCAATCAAGCGTATTATGGACCTTCCTGTTGTTGACAATATTGCAAAAATGAAGCTTGCTCCATGGGACACATATGATAAAACCATGGACTATATCGAGAAAAACATAGAACCCCAATTTGCTAATCTGATTTCTCAATTAGAGTAAATTCTCCTCCAATATGAGGAGTTTTTATTTCTATTTTTT
The DNA here is from genome assembly GCA_964589775.1 of uncultured archaeon. Classification (GTDB taxonomy): domain Archaea; phylum Asgardarchaeota; class Thorarchaeia; order Thorarchaeales; family CAZPUN01; genus CAZPUN01. The sequence continues at coordinate 24,203 of CAZPUN010000057.1, read as the reverse complement.
GTTTTAAGTAACATGATAACCCTTATGCAATTATTATTACAAGTCAACGTACCCGACTTCTATAAATTAGTCGAGATCATATTAATACCATTCTCGTTTGTTATTCGATATGCTTTTGTATTTATAATATTTGGATTTACTCTAATTACTACAACGCTTTCTGATGCGCTAGGAAAAACATTTGTGGCATTTGGATTTGTGGGATTGCTCATAAAATTGTTCTTAGTTGATACATTAAATCGATTTGTTGGTTTTATTGATCTTATGGCATTATCTAGAGCTGCTCTCGAATCGATAGGTATCTCTGATGTATTTGTAATTGATTTGATTTTAAAAATCGCTAATGCTACATGGGCATTTGCCATTCTTATTGGGGCAATTCTATATTTTGTGGATTTTGGAAATGAAGATCTGAAAGATCGCGGTCATAAATTAATTCTGCGGGGTATTATATTTTTCATAGTCCTTCAGGTGTTACCAATAATTATGCTTGATTTTGGGAGTAGTTTATTGTAGGTTATGTATAAATATATAACTTAGTTTTGCGTATATGATTAGTAGTACTTCATGGGAGGTTGAAACAAATATGAGCGAACACACTTGCCCAAAATGTGGTTCTAAAAATGTTGCATTGATTAAGAAAGAAATAATTTCTCCAGGGTTTTACCGCAAGTCATACAAATGCGATCGATGTGGTCACATCTGGAAAGTTGAAGAGAAAGCCTAATCTTTCTCATTTTGCATATTTTTCATAAGTTCCCATATCAATCCTACTTTTTCTAATATATCATCTACGGCTAGACTGAATGAACTTAAATTATTCGTTGAAACTTCGATTTTTAAACCCTTATTTTGTGTTTTCTGTTTTATTTGTATAAATTCTGAAACTTCTTTGTTTTCGGGTTCCAGTGATTTTGCAAAATTTTTAGCTGTAGTTTCGTTATTAAATTCGATTTCAATTGATGCTTTAGTCTTCATAGTTTTCATCTCTCATAATTTTGTCGAAATGTTGATTAAATTTTGTTATTACGTCGTTAGGGTCCCTATCGTTTAGTTCAAATTTCCATAGACCCTCTTGAATGTTTTCTATAGGTACATTTAGTTCATTTGCAATTTTTTCCATAAATTCTAGTTCATTTTCTATTTGAACCATTGTCGCTATATATACTATATTTTCGGGTTTTATGGTCAATATCGTTGGATGATTCCCTGTAATGATGTTCAATTTTTTCAAATGTTCAAGAAGTTCTATTGTAGTTGCATGGTTGTACTTATCATTAATCTCAATAACATGTGACCAAGCTATTTTCGTTATATTGTTTTCAGAAATAATATTGTTTAATGTCACTGCAAGATCTATTTTATATTTTATAACAAATTCTTGTGTATTTCTAAGAATTCTTCCTCGTTCGCCCATAGCAATAACTATGGCTTCTCCATGTCGTTTTGTATATACACATGTTTTTACCAAATCACAATATGATCTAGCGTCATATACTAGGTATTTCTCTAATTCATCATTAAATAAATAATTTTCAGCAACAATATCAAATTCTGTTATTTCATCTTCCATTAATGATTCTTCTATAATCGCAGAAACTAAATTTTGGCGTTCTTCTGTTGTTAGGTCAATAAATCGACGCCATTCATCTCCTTTTTTTGTTGAAATCCCTAAACGTGTTAATAATGTTGTACATGTTTTTTCATTTCCGCTGATCCCTTTTATGTAGGGATCTAGTGTTGTAATCATAGACTCTATTAATGGAATGGCGCTAAATCCAAAAAATAAAGGAATTTTTTCAATGCTTAATATTTTTTGTTGTTTTAACGCATTAATAATTGGTTCATAATTTGATTTCAATGATCTTAGAGTTCCTGTATCATGCCCTAGTGAAATTCCTGAAATTAATATTAATTTTAGAAAGTTCGGCTCGCTATAACCAAGACTTTCAACAATCCTTTTTGCTAAAAGGGTTAATGATGCAAAATCGGGTTCAATATTATATTCAACGGGTCTAATCTTGCATAATATTTTTTTTCCTCTTTGTAGAATAATTTCTGGTGTTATTCCCTCTGAAATTTTATCGTTTTTTAGTTGTAAGACTACATCCTCATCATTAAATTCATGTTTTGTCGTGATATGGAATTGTTTGTTCTTTATTGTAAAAAATTTTGCAAAAATCGAACTTGCGAGAATAGCATCTACATTGGGGTAGCATATTATTTTTATGATCTTACTATTGGTAATTGCTTTTGTAAAACAATCTTTTTGTGTTGGGTCTGATTCTCTCATTCTAATGAATGTGTTATTAAACTATTAAAAAAGATTATTGGTTAAAATGTAATTAAAAGAAAATAAGTAGGGGAGCGAATTATTTTTTTATCGGATAAGGATTGCTGCATCCTTCGGATTATATTTCCAGTCGGGAGGTAATCTCTTTTGTTTCTTGTAATATTTTACAAGTCTGCGAATCTTACTTTCAGTTAATTGAAGTCCTCTCTTTGATGAAAAGTCTTTCTTATTCGTCTCCAAGTGCTTTCGAATATTTACTGCCTTTTCAATCAAGTTTCTGAGGTCTTCGGGTAGCTTAAATGTAAGATTCTCTTCTGCAAGGATGTCTGTAATCTTTTTGCCGGTAATCATTTTTGCAAGTGGGACGCCATATTGATCTCTGAGGATAATCCCAATCATCGACGGTGAGTTTCCTGCACGAGCAAGTTCAATAATTTTATTTCTAACCCATTCTGCATCTCTTGTAACCCACTCTGGGGGTGTTAGATTTGTGGGTCTTCTGCTTCCAGACATTCCTTTCTTTCGTGAATGGAGACGTGCCATTGTATAACCTCATTAATAGCTATATTATATCTAATGAAGGGATTCAAGATTTAAATATAAAGATTATGTTGTGGAAATACCACAAAATATATGTACGAACATAAACTTTTTATTTTAATTAATCAGACTTTCGACAGAATCAGTGGTTTTCATAATCACAGAATTTGGAAATGCCAATCGGAGGCAGTATCTATTGTCATCTAGAAGAAGTAAAAGTAGTAAAACAAAAGATAAGTGGCGTAGTAAAGTATGGTACACGATCGTTACGCCAGAAGTATTCAATAATACCGAAATAGGTTTAACTCCAGCTGACGAACCTGAAAAATTAATTGGACGTGTAATTGAAGTTCCCCTTTCCGACCTAACAAATGATTTCAACCAGATCCACATTAAAATGTACTTTAAAATAAAAGAAGTAAAAGGTACTACTGCCTATACTAGATTTCATGGGCATTCATGGGCTTCCGATTACTTACGAAGCCAAGTTAGACGAGGTAGCAGTAGAATTGATGCTATTGTAAATGTATTTACAAAAGATGATTATCTACTCAGATTATCCTTGATTGCCTTTACTGTTACCCGAACTAAGACTAGCCAAAAGTCCGCTATTCGAAAAATCATGGAAGAATATATTATTGAAAAAGCAAAATCTCTTACATTTGATGAACTTGCCTCTGAACTTGTTTCCGGTCGAATCGGCGAAGAAATCCATACCTTGATTAAGAAAATTGTACCAATTCGTGCTTGTGATGTACGAAAATCCAAATTGATTAAACTTGCTGAAGAGGTACGCGCAAGACGTTCCAGATTAGTTCGTTCAGAATCAAGACAATCTACAACTACCACTGAAACCGCAACCTCTACAGATACAGTTGAATCAACAGTTTCTGAATAAAAGGGAGTCACGTCCCTTATTCTCACTTTTCAGGTTCGTCAGATATTTATTAATTTCAAAATAAACTATGAAAATTATTCATTTTAATAAAATGTATAATTATTATGATCTCTAGTTTTTTAGATAAAAAATTGATTAAAAATAGTAAAATAAGTAGATGTTAAATCTACTTACATTCTACGACCTCTTCTGCCGCCAGGTTTTCTGGTTCCATCATGTGGAATTGGAGTGACTTCATCAATAATTCCAATACGCATTCCTGCACGGCTTAGAGCTCTGATTGCAGCTTGTGCTCCGGGACCTGGTGTTTTTGGACCATTTCCACCTGGTGCTCGTACTTTTATATGAATTGCAGTAATTCCTTTATCTTGAGCTTCTCGAGCAGCTCTAAATGCTGCTTGCATTGCTGCGTGTGGTGAGGATTCATCACGGTCTGCTCTAACGATCATTCCACCGGAATATCTCGCAATAGTCTCTGCGCCAGTTAAGTCAGTGATATGTACAATAGTATCGTTGTAACTTGCATATATGTGGGCAACACCCCATTTAGTTTTCTTTTTTGTATCACTCATTTGTTGTTGCCTCCGATGTTCCACCACCTGCTTGGGCGCTTAATGGCGTTCTTGCAGGGTGGTTTTCATCTCTAAGTGGTGATTTTAGTGCGAAATCAATCAAGTCTTCTTCATGCTTAAGAATAATTCTACTTGGTGTTGTCACTCTACGGCCATCAAGAGTTATATGCCCATGTGTAATAAGTTGTCGTGCATGATATATTGAAGTTGCCATCCCTTTTCTATATACTATTGTTTGAAGTCTGCGCTCTAATAGGTTTTCAATTTTCAGACCTAAGACTTCATCAAGAGTTGGTTCATCTGAAAGAATTCCCATTCTCTGGAGACGTGCAAATAGCTTATTTTCCTCAGCAATTCGTTCTTCTGGTGGAAGTGCTAAGATGTGTCGGGCTTGTCTTCTTATTCGTGATAGTTCAGTTCTGTGTTTCCAAAACTCTCTCTTATTTCTTAGACCGTATGTTCCAACATAATATAATTCTTCCTGCATACGTTCCGTATTCCAAGGAGTTTTGGGGGTGACATATTTCTTGTGTTGTCTTCTTGGATCTCCCATACTTCAAACCCCTCTACTTCTTCTTTTTCTTGACGACACCAAGTGTCAAGCCAGTTCTACCTGTGCTTCTAGTTCTCTGGCCTCTAACCTTAAGATGCCATGCGTGTCGCATACCTTTCCATGACATCATTCTCTTCATGTTTTCAATATCTGTATTTACTCTAAATATCAGGTCATTGCCCACAAGGTGAATATCCTTGCCTGTGTACATATCTCTTCTTCTATTAACCATCCATGCTGGAATACCTGCTGCGATTGGGTCCTTAATAATTTCTTCAATCTTATTTACAGTTTCTTCATCAAGATATCCAATTCTAGAATATGGATCTAATTCTAGCTTTCTAATAATTGCTGAAGCGAGTCTTTGTCCAACTCCTTTGATATATGTTAATCCGTGATACAGATTTTCGCTTCCCTTGATATCTTTTCCTGATATACGTACAATGTGTCTATATTCTTGAGACATATTTTCATAACCTCTTGTGGGCTATATTATTCATTACACAAATTTACAGTCAATACTTAAGTTTTTTTATACGTCTGAGAAAACTCAGCATCTTTTTCTTTTCGAATTTGTGTTTTAAATCTTTTCAATTGGTACTAATTGTAAGATGTAGCACAATAGAAAAATCTTTATTTCTAAATATTATCTTTTATATCGCAAATAGCCCGGTAGTGTAGTGGTCAAATCATACTGATTCCACAAAAGCATACGGGGTTTTGGCCCCCGTGACCCAGGTTCGAGTCCTGGCCGGGCTACCATTTTCAATTTAGTCTGAGGCTACTTTTATGTCATCACTTAACGAGAAAATTATTCGAATAACTCCTAAGACGTTTGATAATGCGATTGAATTAGCCCAGTCTATATTGACCTCCAACGGTGTAATTGTATTTCCAACAGACACATCATATGGTATCGGTACATTGTGGAATAATGAACGTGGAATTCGTAAAATTTTGGAAATTAAGAAGCGTCCTGTTGAAATGGGATTGCCTCTATTATTTGGGAACCTTGCGGCAGTGCTTGAGTTTTGCGAACTTTCAGATGTTGAATATGCTATTGCCAAGCGTTATTGGCCTGGTGCATTGACTCTAATTACCCAACCTCGATATAGTCTTCCACTCATACAAGGTAGACATAATACTATTGCCGTTAGAATTCCTCAAAATCTATTCTTGTTAGATCTTCTGAATAAATTAAATGCACCCCTTATCGGTACAAGCGCAAATCTAAGTGGTGCGCCGAGTCCTCATAAAATAAGTGTATCTATCGAGTACTTTGGTGAGCTTATTGATCTTTACATTGATGATGGTGATACACTTCATGCTTTAGACTCAACAATTATTCATGTTGCAAATGATAAAATTAGTATCTTACGTAAAGGCCCTGTGAATGTTGATATTAAAAATTTGAGTGTGAAATAATATGAACTTTAATTTAGTAGTTTCATGTCCGCGTGGTCGTGAAAAAGGCGCTATATCTGAAATTCGATACTTTCTGGAAGGCTTGCTTAAAGATCGAAATTTAATTATTGAACGTAGTCCCATCTCCGGAATGATCTTTGTTAAAACATCTTTTGATCCCCATTTTGTGATTAAGAAACTATATGAGTTTGTTGAAGAAAATCCTTACCAATTTTCCTTTGCAATTCGCTTTCTTCCAATTGATATATGTACTGAGGCAGATTTGGAAAAAATACGCGAAGCCGCAAAACAAATTTCAAAACTTATTGGCGCAAATGAAAAGTTTCGTATAACTGTAAAAAAGCGCGATACACAACTCAGTTCGCACGAAATCATTAATGTTGTTGCGCGTGAAATAGATCGCAATGTGGACCTCGAGCATCCTGATAAAATTGTTCTAATAGAAATCATTGGCCATACTGCTTTCTTTTCCGTATTGGAAAATGAAGATTTAATTTTATCAATTCGTAAATTTCAATAGCCGAAACTATCCGGTTTTAAACTTTGTAAGTGCAATACGTCCCATAATAGCTTCTTGTAACGTATCTAATATCTCCGAATGATTGTAAATTTCAGAAATTATTTGTATCTCTTCGTCTGTAATTTCAAAATGTGTAATTATATTTTGAGCTCTAATTTCTTTATTTATGTTCCATAATGTGTTGTCCGGTGTTCCAATAATATGTTCAATTTTTTCTCTTGCTTGTTGAATTCGTTTAATATCCTCTGCTTGTAAAATTAAGATAGCAACCTTTGTATGTTCTGAAATTCCTACTAATTTAATAGCTTTTTGTATTTGGCGTTGAGCTGTTACATATAACATTATTTCCAGATTTTTGTGTTTAGCTAAGTTCTCTTTATTTTCAAAGGTTATTAATGCATTTATTGTAGAATGAAGAACATGCCTTTTGCCTGCTATATATGAAATGTCTAATAATTGAGTTAAAACACCTGTATCTTTCTGTATTTCTTTTGAAATATCAAGAATTTTATCTATGTCAATATTTTCAATATTATATGGCGCAATATATAATGTATATTGTTTGTCTCCAATTGTAATCTGTTCTATGTTCTGTTTTTGCATATTTATCACGAAATTATAGTTTATCCATGAAATAATCTACAATTGGTGGTGTAATTCTTGTATCTTCAATTATTTTATTACGAATTTCATGTCTAGATAATTTTTCTTTAAATTGTTGATATAGTGATATAATTGTTTCACGATATTCCCATGGATATATTACCCAAGCATCTGTCTTTTTAACCCAGTAATCCGGTGTTATTTTTGCAGAGTTCTTAAAATGCAAAACTGCAACTCTTATCTCCTTTGCGCCTAATGTTTCGATATTATCATATACTTTCATTATACTTCTGCCGGAATCAACTATATCATCAACCAACAAAACATTGAGTGCTTCTGGATTCTGTGAAATTGGCTGAGTAATAACTGGTTCTTCTGCTGTTTTTCCAATATCTGTATAAAATTCAACTCTTACATTTGCCATTGATGATGTATATAATACATCTGATAGAATTCTTGCAGGTATCCATCCTCCTCTGGCAATTCCCACAATAAGATTAGGCTTAAATTTACTGTTTACTATTTTTTCTGATAGCGCTAAAGTATATGTATATACATCTTCCCACGTTAGTGTTTCAAACAATTCATTTGCCTCACTGATGCTTTTACATCTTAATTATTCTTATTAGATATTAATTTATATCTTGTTTCAAAAGAGGATTCGTGGTGAATAAATTGGTAGATGTTCCGGATCTTATTATACTGAACGCTAGTGAGCTCATTACATTAAAAGGATATTCTGAATCTCCTAAATCTGGTAGCAATCTTAGGGAGTTAGATATAATTGAAAATGGCGCTATTGCAGTAACTGATGATAAAATATCATTTGTCGGTACAACTAAAGAGCTATTGAGTAGTATCGATATCGGTAAGAATACCGAAATTATTAATGCAAAAGGAAATGTTGTACTACCCGGATTTGTAGATCCGCATACGCATTTAATTTTTGATGGATCTCGCGAAAATGATTTTATTATGAAGCTTGAGGGTATGAGCTATCTTGAAATTTTAAATCAAGGTGGTGGAATTTTAAATACTGTATCACATACACGGGCTGCTTCAATAGATAAGCTTGTACAAAATGGAATTACAATTGTAGATAATTTGTTAATACATGGTGTCACTACTGTTGAAGCAAAAAGTGGATATGGTCTTAATACTGAAACAGAGCTAAAAATGTTGGAAGCAATTGAACGTATTGATAAGATACATCCAATTGATATTGTTGCCACATTCCTTGGAGCTCATGCTGTACCGCCGGAATATAAAGGCAATACTGAAGGTTATGTCGAACTTATTTTAGAAGATATGTTGCCAAAAGTTGCCAAACAAGGGATTGCTAAATTCTGTGATGTTTTTTGTGAAGAAGGTGTATTTTCTATTGAGCAATCCAAACGAATTCTGACAAAGGCACGTGAATACGGTTTAATTCCTAAAATTCATGCTGATGAAATTGTATCACTTGGTGGTGCAGGGTTAGCTGCGGAACTTCATGCCATTTCGGCGGATCATTTGTTACGTTCAACTGAAGAAGATCTTATCAAAATGCGTGATGCCGGTGTAATTGCTGTTTTACTTCCTGGCACTCCGTTTACTCTTATGGAATCTGAATATGCAAATGCTAGGCGTATGATTGAGTTAGGATTACCAATAGCTATCGCTTCTGATTTGAATCCAAATTGCTTTACCGAATCTATACATTTCATAATTGATCTTGCATGTTACAATATGAAGATGACGCCTGCTGAAGTAATCAGTGCTACTACAATAAATGCAGCTCATGCTATTGGTCTAAACAAATCTATTGGTAGTTTAGAGGTTGGAAAACAGGCAGATGTTCAAATCTTAAACATTCCTAACTACAAGTACTTGTCTTACAAGGTTGGAACTAACTTAACCCGCCTTGTAATAAAAAAGGGGAAGATTGTCGTAAAGGATCGTCAAAGAGTTTAGATATATTTCTTGATTATCTCTGCTATTTTTCCACTTTTTATTTCGAAGGCAAGTTTTTCAATATCATCATGTAAACTTCTATCTCTTGTAACATGTGTTGATATTGTTCGCACAAAGTCATAGATCGACTTAATTGCCTTTGATGTTTTGTCTGGTCCAACAAAGTCTAAGCCTTGAGATGCGGCAAGCAACTCAATTGATATTATACTTTGTACATTTTTAATAATTTCTCGTGCTTTTCTTGCAGCGATTGTACCCATACTCACATGGTCTTCTTGATTTGCACTTGTTGGAATGGAATCTACACTGGCGGGATGTGCTAAAACTTTATTTTCAGAAACTAATGCAGCTGCAGTGTATTGTGTGATCATAAAGCCCGAATTTAGTCCATTATTTTCAATAAGGTATGCTGGGAGTCCACTTAGGTGCGGATCCACTAATCTGTTTATTCGGCGTTCTGCAATATTTCCTAGTTCTGCAATTGCAATTCCTAAATAATCCATAACTAATGCGATAGGTTCACCGTGGAAATTTCCACCTGATAAAACGCTACCATCATTAAAAACTAGTGGATTATCTGTTGCAGCATTTAATTCGTTTGAAATAATTTCTTTGACATGTTGTATAGCTGTATATATTGCACCTAATACTTGAGGCATTGTTCTTAAACTATATGCATCTTGTACGCGTTCTCTTTTTGCATTTTTGCCGGTTATTTTGCTATCTTTAAGGATTTCTCTAAATGCACGTGCAATGAAATTTTGTCCTTTATGTTCTCGTATTTTTTGTATCCGTTCGTCAAAAGCATCTTGTATTCCACGTAATGCCTCAAATGTGAGTGCGCCTGATGCTATTGAGGCATATAATAGATTTTCCGCATCGTATACAGCTAATGCCCCTATAGCTGTCATTATTTGGGTTCCATTTATTAATGCTAGTCCTTCTTTTGGCATTAATTCGATTGGTGTTAGCCCAGCTTGTTGTAATGCAGTTTTTCCATCCACTATTTTGTTTTTGTATTTTGCTTTTCCTTCGCCTATTAATACTAAGGCGATATGTGCTAATGGAGCTAGGTCTCCACTTGCTCCTACGGAGCCTTTTTCTGGAACTATTGGTGTAATTCTCTTATTAAGTAAGTTTATTAATTGCATAATGACAATTGGGCGTACTCCTGAATATCCTTTCAAGAGCGCATTTGCTCTTAAAAGAATTGCTGCACGAACTACTTCTTCTGGTAATGGATCTCCAACGCCTACTGCATGACTTCTCAATAAATTATATTGCAGTTCTTCTAAGTCCTTATTTGGTATTCTAATGCGTGCTAAATCTCCAAAGCCTGTCGAGATTCCATATACAGTCTTATTTTGCTTTATGACATTGGATACAATTTCGCGATTTTTAAATATGTTTTGTATTGTTTCATCATTCGTTGATACACATATATGCTCTCTAGCAACTTTAACTACTTGTTCTATTGTTAAACTATGACCATCGATCTCTACCTTCAAAATTACGCACCTACAAAAAAATAATAAAAAAGGAGTATATGAAGAGTTCTATTTTAACATTGGTATTTTGATACCTTTCTTTTTAGCTGTTTCAATTGCGATTTCGTAGCCTGCATCTGCGTGGCGTGCTACACCAATTCCTGGGTCAGTTGTTAGAACTCTCTGTAGTCTTTCTTCAGCATCTTTTGTTCCATCTGCGACAACTACCATTCCTGCATGGATTGCATATGGAATTCCTACTCCTCCACCTTGGTGGACTGAAACCCATGTTGCTCCAGCTGAAGTATTCAATAATGCATTTAGAATTGGCCAGTCTGCAATAGCATCGCTTCCGTCTTTCATTCCTTCTGTTTCTCTATTTGGTGAGGCTACGGATCCACAATCTAAGTGGTCTCTACCAATGACTATTGGAGCACTTAATTCGCCATCTCGAACCATTTCATTAATTATTTTTCCGAATTTTGCGCGTTCGCCGTATTTTAGCCAGCAAATTCTTGCAGGTAGTCCTTGGAATTTTACTTGTTCTTGTGCCATTTTCAGCCATCGAACTAATGCCTTATTATCTGCAAATTCTTTCATCATGCGGTTATCTGTCTTGTATATGTCTTCTGGATCTCCCGATAGTGCAACCCATCTAAATGGTCCTGCACCTTCACAAAATAGTGGTCTTACATATGCTGGAACAAATCCTGGAAAGTCAAATGCATTCTCCACGCCTTGATCTTTTGCTTGTTGGCGAATATTATTTCCGTAATCAAAAGTAATTGCGCCCATCTTTTGAAGTTCAAGCATTGCCTTAACTTGAACTGCCATTGATTCTAATGACTTCTTAATGTATAAATCAGGATCTTTCTTTCTTAGTTCTAATGCTTCTTCATATGAATATCCTGCAGGGAAGTATCCATTAAGCGCATCGTGCGCTGCTGTTTGGTCTGTTAATACATCTGGAACAATATTACGTTTAACTAGTTCTGGCAAAATTTCAGCAGTGTTACCTAGTAATCCAATTGAGCGTGGGATCTTTTGTTCTAATGCTTCATTAGCTAATTTCAATGCTTCATCTAATGTTTCTGCTTTATATTGCAGATATTTACGTTCAATCATTTTATCGATTTGATGTGGATTTATTTCAATGATTATTCCTACACCATGATTCATTGTTATAGCAAGAGGTTGAGCACCGCCCATTTCTCCAAGACCGCCAGTTACAACTAATTTGCCTTCCAAAGAACCATTAAAATGTTTGTTTGCAACAGCGGCTAAGGTCTCATATGTTCCTTGAAGAATACCCTGTGTTCCAATATAAATCCAAGAACCTGCAGTCATCTGACCATACATTGTCAAGCCTTTTGCTTCTAATTCTCTGAAATATTCCCATGTTGCCCAATGGGGTACAATTAATGAATTTGCAATTAGAACTCTTGGAGCCATTTTGTGAGTTTTGAAAACACCAACTGGTTTTCCTGATTGAATTAATAATGTTTCATCATCTTCAAGTTCTTTTAATGTAGCAATTATTGCATCAAAAGCTTCCCAATTTCTTGCTGCTTTTCCAGTTCCTCCATATACTATAAGATTATCTGGATCCTTTGCCACTTCTGGATCTAAGTTATTCATTAACATTCTCATGGCAGCTTCTGTCTGCCAACTCTTACAAGTTAACTTAGTTCCTCGCGGAGCTCTTATAATTCTCTTTGGCATGTTTTATTTCCTCCATAAAATCCGTACTATTTTTACATTTTAAATTTATTCGATTAACGTATTTATATAAAAAACCAATATTTTCGTTTTTCGATTTTAGAATGGAATTTCCCATGTCATCCATGTGGGTAAGCCAACAGTCATTTGGGTCCATATTATATATATCAAGAATAATATTGCAAAAATACTTATTACATAGTCTTTCTTTTGCATTTTTAATTTAAATAAATACGTACGTGTCTTTGAGCTTCCAAATGCTCGTGATTCAAGACTTTCTGCTACTGAAATTGCTCGCCTTATCGAGACTACTAACAGTGGAATTAAAATTGGAATCGTATTTTTAATTCGTGTCGTTATACTACCCTTATCAAGTTCTACGCCTCTACTTCTTTGAGCATCTATGATCGTTTGTGTTTCCATGGCTAAAGTTGGGACATATCTTGTTGCCATACTGAGTGCAAAAGCAAATTCAAATGGGACTCTCATTTGAATAAGTGCTTGTGCTAAATCGTCTGGATGTACAGTTAAGAAAAATATTGAGAAAGAAGTCATTAGTGTGACTAATCTTATTGACATGGCAAGCGCAAATGAAACCGGATTCGTTGCTGATGCTAGAAAAACATTGATTATAAACACAAACAGAACTAGCATTGCTACACCTTTCATGGTCATTAACCATTCTTTTAGAGACTTTGCCAAAACAATAATTGGGACTTCAAAGAGTAAAATTATCATGAGTGGAATTATATCCAAACACATCATTGTTATTATCGATAAAACAATAGTGATAACCATTTTCGTTCGTGGATCTAATCTGTGTATTATTGTATCCTTACTCTTGAACTTAAATGATTCTAGCATTGACATTACTGTTCGCCTCCCAGAATTAATTTAATCATATCGTCTATGGTTGCTATGTCCTGTGGTATATTGTGCCATTGTTGGAGATATTTTGCAACTTGATTAATTTGTGGAGGTAGTAGTGCGGTATTTTCCAAAACGTAATCATTTGTAAGGACTCGTTTCGTGTCTCCGTCAGCAACTATTTTTCCATCTTTCATTGCAATAGTTCTTGGTATATAATCAACTGCGAATTCTACATCATGTGTGATCATAACTATTGTTTTCCCCTCATTTAGGAGAGAATCTATGATTTCTTTCAATCTTGTTTTTTGTCTTTGGTCTTGCCCGATTGTAGGCTCATCCAATACAAGAATATCTGGCTCCATGACTAATATTGAAGCTAGTGCAACGCGTTTTCTTTCGCCGCCACTCAAAGAAAAAGGAGATCTATCAGCTAAATGTTCTATATGCAGTTTCTCTAAAATTCGATTTACTTTTTCATCTATAATTTCTTTTTCGATTTTTCTCTTTTTCAAACCAAATGCGACTTCTTTAAATACAGTTTCAGCGAATAGTTGATGGTCTGCATTTTGAAAAACTAAGCCTACGAATTGTGATAATTCAGCTACTGAATATTTTCGTGTGTCATATCCATTTACAATAACTTTTCCCTTGGTTGGTTTTAATAAACCATTTAGATGTTTTACAAGTGTTGTTTTTCCAGCTCCATTTTCGCCCATTAATGCTACAAATTCATTATCATCTATCTCAAGGTTTACTCCGTTTAATGCCCGAACTTTGTTTTCATATTCATATACTAAATCATAAATTGTTATCATGTTGTTTTATCATCTCCTTGAGATAGTTTCCCGCTTCCTCTGGTGTTAATGGGACTGGTAATCGCACACCATGTTTCTGTAATGCTTTAAATAATTGTACAACTTTTGGTTCTCCTACGCCTATTGAGGCAGTAATATCTGTAGTCAAAATGTCTCTTGGTGACCCATCCAATACTATTTTCCCCTTGTCCATCAAAATCATTCGTGTTGCATATTGTATCGATAAGTCCAATCTATGTTCGACTAAAACAATCGTTGTACCTAGTTCATTGTTCAACTTTTTTACAATTTTAAGAACCATCCGTGCTGCTTTGGGATCTAAATGCGCCGTAGGCTCATCCAATACCAATACTTTCGGATTTAAGGAAATTACTGAAGCTAACGCAACTAATTGTTGTTGTCCTCCTGAGATCTCATATGGGGCTCTATGTCTTATTTTCTCGATTCCAACTAATGAAATCGCATCTTCGACTCGTTTCCTTATTTCTTCTGGGGGAAGTCCTAAATTTTCAGGACCAAAAGCTATTTCTCGCTCAACATTCAGTGCAACTAGTTGATTTTCTGGATTTTGAAATACTAAACCAACTTTTGTCGCAAGCTTACTAACTTCATGCTCTGTAGTCTTTAGTCCATCAACTATAACTTCGCCTTTCATTTTTCCTTTATGAAAATGTGGGACCAATCCGTTCATTGCTCTGCAAATAGTGGTTTTTCCACATCCTGAAGGCCCTGTAATTAAAACAAACTCCCCTTCAGATATTGAAAGACTGATATCCTCTACTGCAAACTTTTCGCTATTTGCATATTGGAAATAGACATTCTTAAATTCTATCAGGGCCAAATTATAGTCCTCCGAAGGGGATTTTTAATCTCACTTTATTTTTGAAATTAGCTTCTTAATTATGCTTTTAACTTCTTCAGTTGTGCCATAACCATTTGCTCCCGCTGCCATTGCATGTCCTCCGCCTGAACCATTAATTTTGTTTCCCAGTGGTTCCATAAGGTCTGACCCCAAATGAAATCCAGTTCGTTTGAAAAAATCCTCCGTAGACCTTGCACTTACACGTACTTTTCCTTTCCTTTCAGAGATTACGATTGCAATATCTGCGCCTAAATCGATTAATCCTCTGCATGCGCTTGCCTCAAAAGAACGTACATGTGATATTACTATAATCCATTTCCTAATTCTTAGATATTCTGCACGAATAGCTGACTTGATCCGTGCAACGCGTTCTGAGTAGCTCATTGCTACCTGGAGTGATTTTACGCAATCTGAAAATGTTGCACCTGCGTTAATTAGCCATAAAACATTATTCATAGTGCTCGGATGGCTATATAGAAATCTTCTCGTATCATATAAAATTCCGGTTAATAATAGATTTGCCACCTGTATTGATGGACTGATCTTCATTTCTCTTAGTATTTCGGTAATTATTTCACAAGCAGAGGTATAGTCAGATCTTATTATTGCAAAATCGCTTAGTTTGTCTATGCGGTCCGCATGATGATCAATAATAAAAATTGGGATTGTATCCTCAAAAGAAATATTGCCCAATTGCTCTTTGTTGTTTGTATCTGTTATTATTATATGGTCTACATCATCGGGCAGTGTGTGAAAAAAAGTCTTTTCAGGATAAAATTTTGATATTATGTTTTTACTTAGTGAACTTAAAGAATCAGCTATAAGTATTGTTTCGATTTGTGGTGAAATCGTATTTATTAAAAATTCTATGGCAGTAGCACTGCCAACTGCGTCAGGATCTGCGTTTTGGTGTGTAATGATTGCGATTTTCTTTGCATTTTTTAAAAAATTGAGGAAAGCATTCATCTATCCCTGCCTCATTTTTTCTTCGAACGTTCTCAATGTTTCATCAATTGCTTGGTCTAATAATGTCTGTGCATTTTGCTGAGTTTTATCTTTTAGCGTGATCTCAGCGGATATGTCGATATCTAATGTATCATTTTTGTTTACTGTAATTACTAGATCTAAATCTTCGACATTCGATAGGTCGATTTTCGATTTTAGGTTCTGAATGATAAGATCCTCAATATATTCTGCGATTTCTTCTTCAGAAATTTTTTCTAGTTCTAAACCCAAGTCTGTTATGTCGGTCATGAAAATCCTCTTTATGCCATTAGTCCTAATCTCTTAAGATCTGCTTCCAAGCTTGTTTTCAGGGAATTGATTCTTTCTTTGAGCGTTTTCTCATGTTTTTCAGTAGACTTTATGCGTGCATCTAGTACGACTCTCTTGTCTTCTAAATCCTCAAGAATTTTAGCTTTGGTGGATTTAAATAAAATTGAGCCTACTGATTTGTATACCTCTACATCATCGGGTTGTTTCTTTAGTTCTTCAATAGTTGTGTTTATTTCTGTTAATCTATATTTCATCTGTTGTAATTCATTAATTAATGCTTCATAGGCTTTTACATTATTGTCATATTCCATCATTTTGTGTTGTACATCTGGTGGCAATTGTACTGACATTATATATCACTCTCGTCAATTCTAATTTTTATTTTCTTTATATGCTTTGAGGAATTACCAAATTATGCTATCTTAATATTATCTAGCACAACGCAAGTCTCAATATCTCCAAGTCCTTCGATTTTACCCAATTTATTTTCCAAGAAATCTCTTAGGTCTGTTAATGAAGGTACTATACAACGCATCATGATTCCACATTGTCCATCTAAGAAGTATGCTTCTTCT
Source organism: uncultured archaeon (assembly GCA_964589775.1). Classification (GTDB taxonomy): domain Archaea; phylum Asgardarchaeota; class Thorarchaeia; order Thorarchaeales; family CAZPUN01; genus CAZPUN01. The sequence continues at coordinate 7,243 of CAZPUN010000057.1, read as the reverse complement.
ACTTCTGGAAGATTTTCGATTTTCTTTGCAATTTCCGAGGAATTCTTCATGAGTAATTTTGCCCTTATGAATGCACGTACATTTTTATTGATATTTGGATTTACAATGATTGTAAACTGCTTAATAACTCCCATTTGAATAAGTCGTTTGACACGTCTTCGAACTGTAACTTCCGTTCTTCCGACTTCTTTTGCAATGTCAGCTAGTGAAGCTCTGCTATCCTTTTTTAGAAGATCTAATATTTTATAATCAACTGCATCTAATTCCATCTCCATTTTAAACACCCTTTTGTATTTCATTTATTATTATTTTTAAAATAAACTAAATTACTTAAAAAAGTGTTCTTTTTTGTTATTTATTTTTGTGATTGATGTATCAATACATAAATTTTATTTTTCCATGCCGATAACCAAAAAAGTAAAAAATGGTATATGTGTCGTATTTGTTAAATACATTAGATAATATTGGTGAAGAACATTGAGTGAAACAATTGATGAACAAAAGATCATAAAATCAATAATGATTTCTGGTGCATTAATGATCGTCTTCCTAGTCTTAGTCCTTTCTTTATGGGCCGGCTTATTTGATAGCTTTGTTAATTCTGTTCAAACTTATCTTTACATATTTCATGATTTGTTGGCAATTCTTCTCCTGACAGCTTACTATATATTCCTGTTTCTAACTGTTGCTACCATGCGTGAATATATGAGTAAAGTGAGAAGTGGTTGGACTGAAGTCATTGCTACATTGATCTTTATTGGTATTATGGGCGGTGTATTATTCAATTTTGGCGTTGCTGTTGCAACATTGTTGCTTAGCATATTGTTTATCATATATCTATACATGTCTCAAAGTGAATGAATTTAATAGGGGGAGTTTTCCCCTTTACAAACACTCTGTAAGATAGCATCGCTTTAGAAAGCGGTGTCGGATCGCATAAATGTTGATAATGTATACATATATAAAAATCAAGTAATTTGAGGATTTAGGAGTGCGACTTGAATACAAGCGGCGCATCCAAAGACGTCCTCAAAAAACTGAAGCGATAACAAGATCCCTTATCAGGACACGACGAGTATATGCGCGAAATGGCTACCGGTGTGTAGCCTATACGCACCCCCTTTGCATCTCAATGCGGGGAGTATGTCATAAGCTTTATTCATCACTTTTTTCAATTTTTATGATGTGCTCCGGCTTAAAAATGTGGCATGGGTCGAATCATTTATTTAATACGAAATATTTTTACATTATTTGTGTTTAAATAATCTAAAAGTCAAAATGTGAACATATCCTATTCGTATATATATACAAAATCATATATTTGAATTGGAAAGTTGTTCCACTACATAAGACTTATAATATAAGATGTGAAAAAAGCTCAAGTTAAAGTGACAGATGAGATAGTTCTCTGTCTAAGGAGGCCATAATTTAATGTTTGGTGTACCTGGTTCTGGGTATGATAGCACAGCATCGATGTACAGTCCCGAAGGTCGTATATTTCAATGTGAATATGCAAAGAAAGCCGTTGAACAAGGAGCAAATAGTATTGGTATTAGATTAAATGGGACTATTGTTCTAGTCGCTGATAAGCGTGTTCAACCGCTTCAAGAACCAAGCTCTGTTGAAAAAATCTTTCTTATTGATAAACATATTGCGGCAGCTATATCCGGTTTTATGGCTGATGCACGCGTATTAATTCGTGAAGCTATGTATCATGCACAATCTCATCGAATATTATATGATGAGCAGATTTCAACCGAACAATTGGTCGAATATGTTAGTGATTACATTGCAGAATTCACGCAAGGTGGTGGTACCAGACCTTTTGGAGTATCGTTAATTATTGGCGGTATTGACGAAGATGATAGTGCTCATTTGTATTTAACAGATCCAAGCGGTACGTATTGGAAATATGATGCTATCGCAATTGGAATTAATAATGATAAAGCAATGAAATTACTAGAAGAAAAATATTCATCGGATTTGTCTGTTAATGATGCAATAAAATTGGCTTTGGATGCTATTCACACTGCATCAGATAGAAATCTCACTGCGGAAACAATTGAAATTGCAGTAATTACAAAAGGCAAAATATCCTTATTATCCTTAGACGAAAAGAAGAAAATAGTCGAATAAAGTAAAATTCATTTATTGGTTATATTTGGAGGCGAAAATAAATTATGATGGGATCAAAAGTTGGTGAAAAATGGTTAGATCTAAAAGGGACTGTAGTTATTTCCCTTAATAAATTAGGTAATAGATTCGAAGTATTTGTTGATCCTGATCTTGCATGGGATTTCAGACGTGGTAAAGATGTTCCTATTGAAGACATTCTAAATGGTTATGAAATTTTTGAGAATGCAAAACGAGGCGAAAAAGCATCTGAAGAAGTAATGAAAGAAATTTTTGGTACTGATGATGTATTTGAGGTCGCTAAAGAAATCATTTTGAAAGGTGAATTTAAGCTAACACACGAGCAAAGAAAGAAAATGATCCAAGAAAAGCGACAAAAAATTATTGATGTGCTTAGCAAAACTGCAATAAATCCACAAACTGGATATCCACATCCTCCTGCTAGATTGGAAAAAGCACTTGATGAAGCGAAGGTATCAATCGATCCATTTCTTCCTGTTGAAGAGCAATTACCGAAAGTAATAAAGGCGCTAAGACCTATTATTCCATTAAGCACAGAAACTGTTAAGCTTAAGGTAATTATTCCTGCAGCATACACAGGTAAAGCGTATTCAATAATTGCAGAGAATTCAACGATCATGCAAGAAAAATGGAATTCAGATGGTAGTTGGGAAGGCGTTATAGAATTGCCCATAGCATCTAAGCAGAAATTACATGATGAACTTGCGAAATTAACAAAAGGGCAAGTTGATGTTCAAGTTATTTAGGAGGTGCCAATTCTTTTGGCTGTTTATTTTCAAAAGCGAGAACTTGTTATTCCGGGGCAAGTACTAGCTGAGGGTAAATACCGTGCTGGTGAAGGAACTTTCTTTCAAAAAGGTAAAATTATCTCATCCTTAGTTGGTCTTGCTGAAATTAAAAATAATGTAGTACGTGTAGTTCCGTTACAAGGTGTATATATCCCTCGTGTAGGGGATATCGTAATTGGAACTATAATTCAAGTTGGTGCTACAAATTGGAAAGTTGATATTGGTGGGCCCTATTTGGCTTCATTGCATGCAAATAATGCTTTGCGAAAACCATATGATGATGACCTTGCAATCTATATGGACATTGGAGATACTATCGCAGCACAAATCATATCATTTGATCGAACTCATGGACCATTTTTAACAACTAAAGAGCGTGGTCTTGGTAAGCTGCGTAATGGTATGTTGTTAGAGATTAGTCCTGCAAAGGTCCCACGTGTAATTGGTCGAAAGGGTTCCATGATTAATATGATAAAAAATGAGACTGGTGTTGACATACTCATCGGTCAAAATGGTAGGATTTGGTTGAAGTCAAATGATCCTGCTATGCTAAGACTGGCAATACGTGCAATTCGTAAAGTCGAAGAGGAAGCTCATACATCAAATCTTACTGATAGAATTCATGATATGTTAGAAAATGAGAAAAAGAGAGGTAATGAACAGTGAGTTTCACGCGTGAAGTACGCCCCGAAAGGTTAATTGATGAAAATGGGCGTAGAACCGATGGTCGTTTGCCTAATGAATTAAGACCCGTAAAATTAAAAGTTGGAGTGTTGGGTACCGCAGATGGTTCTGCATATATTGAACAGGGAAAAACTCGTATTATTGTAGCCGTATATGGACCACGAGAATTGCATCCTCGTCATCTCGCATTATCTGATAAAGCATATTTGCGATGTACTTATCGTATGGCTACATTTTCAGTACCTGACCGTAAAAATCCAGCTCCAACAAGACGTGAAAGAGAAATTTCTATGGTTGTTGCGAATGCTATCGAACCTGTGATTTTCATTCGTGATTTTCCACGTGCTGTAATTGATATTTATATCCAAGTACTACAAGCAGATGGTGGTACTCGCGCTGCAGCAATTACTGCAGCTGCTGTTGCATTGGCTGATGCTGGAATTCCAATGCGTAATTTAGTAACTGCTGTGGCAGTAGGAAAGGCTGACGGACAGATCGTTTTGGATCTTAATGATAAAGAAGATAAGTATGGCGAAGGCGATATTCCTATTGCTATGATTCCCGGTACTGATCAAATCACATTGCTGCAACAAGATGGTAAATTTACTGTTGAAGAATTCAAAAAAGCGATGGAATTAGCAAAAACTGGAATTGCACAATTATACGAAATTCAGAAAGAAGCAATACGAAATGCTTACAAGGTTGTTGCGGAGGAAAGCACATCTGCAGAATCTGAGACCGCTCCTACAGAATCCATTGAAACTATGCCAATTCAGAAAACCGAAGAAGAAGCCGAATTATCTAAGGCAATTCGAGAATCTGTATCGCCGGCACATGCTTCAGAACCTCAACCCCAGATAAAAGAAGAATCTCCACAAACATCCGAGATTCAACCTGAATCCACATTATCTGAACAAAAGCCAAACGAATCTTCAGAGGCACCTGTTGAATCAACTGAACCCGCAAAAGAAGTAACGGAATCTATCGAATCCGAAACTATATCTTCCGAGCCAGTAGTAATGCCCGCCGCAATAGAACCAAAGACATCTGAAGAAACCGACAAATCTGAGGCAGACATAAAACCTGAGGAGGCATCATAAAATGTTCGGCAATGATATTATATCCGAGATCGACCGTACTTATATAGAAGGTTTAGTAAAACAAGGCGAACGTATTGATGGGCGAAAAGTTGATGAATACCGCCCTATATCTATAAAGGTAAATCTATATGAAAAGGCAGAAGGATCTGCAGAGGTACAAATCGGTAACACGCGTGTTGTTGCTGGTGTAAAAGTATCTGTTGGAGAACCTTTCCCTGATACACCAAATATGGGTGTTGTAACAATTACTGCAGAACTTGCACCGATCGCATCTCCCTCTTTTGAGAGTGGGCCTCCCGGTGATGATGCTATCGAACTTGCAAGAATTGTAGACCGTGGAATACGTGAATCTGAAGCTGTTGACGTAGAAAAGCTTTGTATAAAAGAAGGCGAACTTGTGTACATTGTATTCGTCGATATTTATACAATTGAATATGATGGAAACCTATATGACGCAAGTTCTCTAGCCGCAATAGCTGCACTTATGACCACAAAACTTCCCGAAGTTGTATTGGATGAAAACGGGAATCCCAAGTTGACTGGCAATGAAATTCCAATGCCTATCCAAAGTGTTCCCATTGAAGTTACAACTGCATTAATTGGTGATCATATAGTTGTTGATCCCTCACTAAAAGAAGAGCAGGTAATGAATGCACGTCTTACAGTGGCTGTCGATGAACATGAACGTTTAACTACTATGCAAAAAGGTGGTGTATCACCTATATCAGAAAGTAAAGTTTATGAATCTATAGATCTTGCTGTTCGTAAGTCAAAAGAAATTAGAAATATATTGTTGGAGGTTATTAACAGTGTCAAGAACTAAAAAAGTGGGTTCAACAGGACGATTCGGTCCCCGCTATGGTTCAAAATTACGTCGCAGAGTATTAGACATTGAAACTAAGAGAAGAGCCCCACATAAGTGTCCAAAATGTCAAACCGCTGCAGTTTATCGAATAGCTGCGGGAATCTGGAAATGCAGAAAATGTGGCAATGTATTTACTGGTGGCGCTTACATTCCTGTGACCCCATCAGGTAAAATGGCATCAAGAACAATTTCTACAGAAAAAGATTAATTGGGTTTAACAGGCCTTCTGGCCTTCCCTTTAATCTTCGGAGGTCTCATTTTGATAAATGAAATTTCTTTAATAATAGATATTGATTTTGAGAACCCTGAATATTCTCGAATTATTTATGCTGCATTATATCCTGAAACTAAATCTGCACCCACTGAACGTTCAAAAGCGTCCATATTTTTAGAAGGTAGTAGAGTAAAAATTCAAATAAAATCTCATGATCCTATTTCTACTCGTGCAGCATTTAATTCATATATTCGATGGATTTCCGCTATTCTATCTACACTTGATCTTGTCAATAAAAGCACAATATAAAAAGTTTAAATTTTTAAAAACTCAGCTATTTTTGGAGATGAAGCACAGTCGCGCCGCCCCAGTCTGATATGAACAAAATGATGACTAAAGCGACACGCTGATCCGTGCTTAATTATCTGTCTTATTTTCATTTACAGTGTTTTGTGTTTTTAGCATTAATTCATTAATTATCTGTCTTGCTTTTTTAATTGTACCGGTTACCTTGTAAAATCTAATAATTATTGGTTGTTCAAAAAGGTGTGCAAAAGATAATATGGTTTTCATATGCTCTATATATTTGTGATTCACGCGAATTATATTCCAACCCTTTGGATCAAAATTCTTTTCAACGATTGCGAATTGTATATTTGCTGCAATGTCTGCACCGTATATATTTTTTATTTCGTCCCAGATGTAGGCACCCAAACTTTCAGGTTTTATATCTTCTGGTTTTTCGGCTATGACTCTAAAAATTATATACCTGCGTCTATTTTCCTTCACCATCTTTGTTGTCCTCTACAAGTTCAATACCCGGCATAATTATTAGATTCTTCCTCCTTTTGATAGCGCGTTCCCATATTTCACGTGATACATCTGTCAATCCTGATATTATCATATTTTCATCTAATCCTATGAACTTACCTAAAAAGAGCAAATTTTCAGGTGCTCTCAATTCATAAAGTGTTCTTGCTCCACTTGATACAACAACCGGTATTTTATAATGTGTTATTATTTTCGCTATCTTCCTATAGGCTTTTAACACATTTGTTCTATTCTTTGGCTTTTTAGTAATTAGTTTTCTTAAGCTTAAAAGAATTGGAACCTGCTTATTGCCTAGCATTCTTGCAATTGCGGGTGTGAGTAATTGTGGTGTTTCAATATTAAGCTTGAATAAATCAATATCGGATATATGTATGATTGCTGCACAAGCTGGTGTCTTTTTACAATTTATAACAACTAAATCTACACGTTGTCTTTCTTTTCTTATTACACGTTTTATATCTGCATCTGTTTTGCAGTCAAATTCGCCTCTACTTAAAAAATTATCATGTATTTCTTTTGATACTTGATTTCTTAACTTTCTACGAAAAATTGGGAGTGCTGTAACTTCAATATCTAAATCTTTCATAAAATCTAATAAATCATTATA
>CAZPUN010000056.1:0-49532 GCA_964589775.1 uncultured archaeon | reverse complement strand
AAGTTATCTAATCGTTGTGAAAAAGCTTCGAATTGCTTATTGAAGTCTTCTCGCATTTCCTCCATACGCTTTTCGAATGTTTCTAATTTTTTATTGCTTTGTTCTGTTTGTTTTTGGAAATCTTCTCTTAGTTTTTTAATTTCTAACATAATTTGATCGAATCTGGTTAGGTCATCGTGTAGTAATGCTTCTTTTAATTCCAGGCGTAAGTCGGGGTCTGACTTTATGAGTTCTATCACATCTTGTAATATTTTTTTCTTATCGTATTGTTTTTTGTCTTCATGATGGTAATTTGAATCCTTATCGGTAATTGTCATGAGATATTCCCCAAGTTAAATTATTTTTGAATTAATATAAAGATTTTCATATATTTCTGAAGATTTTTCTATTATATAGAATAATTTTTTAAATTTAAAATTATGGAGTCAATCTTAGTGAAAAAGTTTATTCCCAGACAGTCGAATTATAATATTTTTTCCGTTGAGCACTAAAAATTAATTTGACTTAATGAACCGTAAAAATATTAAGGATAGGACTTAGATGAAATCATCATCTGGCATGTCCATCAGGTCTTCTTCATCAAAAATATCGCGGATCTCGTCTTTTCCGAATATTTCCTCAGAGAATTCAAAAGCCCAATCAGAAAATCTGAGATAAATATGGACTAGGTCGTTAAATTCAAAGTAGATGGCGAATATTCCGACACTATCTTCATGACCCGGAATTGTTATACCCAGTTGTGAACCAGTCAATGATATGGAATATACCATTTTAATTTCAAGTTTTTCAATTATTTCCTTAAAGCCTTCAAAATCCTGCCCATTCCAAATGACTGCGTTGTACAACAGATCTTTGAAATCATCAAAGCTGGGAAGATATCGTTCATAGACGATGACATTTTTTAAGATATCAAATACTTCCTCCATGTGTATGTCAAGGTTTTGTATGAAGAATGTATTATTGTCTATCATTGATAATTCCTCTAGATATATCTAGTAGATTTTTTTGTCTTTTAACATTTATTATGTCGAACTGTTGTGTTTGTCCTGTTATATTTTTGGACTTAAATTGCAAATTTTTAAAAGGCAAAACCAAATTTATTTTATACAATAACAAAAAGCAGGTCAAAAAAATTCGGGAATCATTAATTAGAGGATTGTGAAATAATATGACAGGAAGTCTATTTCCGATTCAGATAATTTCCACTGTTTTATTATTTGGGGCATCATTTGGAATTATTAGTCTTGGTATCAAAAATAAAGCCTATGTCTTTTATTTATTGGGAAGCTCATTTGCGCTTTTAGCATTGTGGGCTCTGTTTTCAGCATTGGGAAATTTAATGCAAAGTACTTTATTATATGAAATTGGATATTTCTTTTCGGGAATCGGCTTAGTATTTGCAGCTATGTTTTCAGAATATTATCGAAAAGAAGATACAAAATTGGAATATGTGTTGCTATATTCATTGCTGCTTGCAGTAACTATTTCGGGAATTGTACTTCCACATACATCGTTCGGCAAATTAATTGGTGATGATTTCATATTATATTCAGTTGATGTTCGTATCGAAGGATCTACGGGCTTATTGTCCTCTATTGTTATAATTAGTTTTATTTACATTATTTACTCGATACAAAAGAAGGAAAAAATCCGAAGCATTTCATATTATCTTTTAGAACTTGGATTCTTCCTTTCATTCATAATTAATGATTTTATAGTAATGCTTTTTGCTCCGTTGAACTTTGATTATTTCTACTATCTGAATGGGCCTTCTCTGCTAGTTATCGGAATCGGAGGTTTAATTCTATTCTTTGTATTTTACAATGACGATACTTTAGCGTTTATAATTTCTGCTAAACCCGATGAATTACTAGTAATAGATAAAGATGGCGAATTATTGTATGCCTACTCCTTTGAAAAAGAATCTGATGTTGATTATTCGATGATTTCCCGTGGGCTACGAGGACTTGCAACCATGGTCTATGAAATTTTAGAATCTACAAGTGACTTGGAAGATGTTGTATTTTCAGATAGAATTATGCTGGCGACTGCAAAAGAGAATATTATTTATGCACTCTTTACGAAGAGGGCAACCCAGTCATTGAGATTAGCACTAGAGCATTTCACAGAGACATTTTCAGCGTTTGTCAAAAATGATCGAAGTACTACAGAGAAAATAGGTGATGTTTTAATTAAAAAGATGTTTAGTTTTGCAATTGCAACACAGGAGGAAGCCTAAAATGTTGATTGCTTTGTTTCAATTTATCTCTGCAATAATGGAATTGATAACAGCTGCCATAATTGGGTATGCTGGCTGGAAGCGAAAGATTTTGCCTTCTATGCCAATATTTCTGGCAACTTTAAGTTTTGGACTATGGGCTTTCTTTGCGTTTCAGGGCAATATTATGGCACAAGACCTTTACTATCGTATGGGTTATATTTTCGCTATTACTGGATTAATGTTCTTAGCAATGTTTGCAGATGCGCTACGTTTTGAAACTATTCGCAGACGTACCATGTTCATATTTCCTACATTATGGATCGTTGGAATATTTGCTGAAATTATGGTCGGTCAAAGTACAATTATGGTTTTAAGTAATGGTGATGCTTTAGCAGTTGGTGTCGATTTTCGTATTTTAATTGTCCAATATCTGCTTGCTATTCTTGCCGGTGTGTGGTATCTTCCAGCAGTTTGGGACGTTATGAAAACTGCAAAAGGCTCTAAAGCTGATATTGCGTCTAAGCTTCTATTCATTGCTGCATTTACCGGATTAGTCATCTCTCCAGTTGCTATGGTCGGAAATTATATTGCTCTTATTATTACCAAATCGCCGGTCCTATACATTACAAAAGGCTTTGCAACTTATGTTATTACTGGCTTTTCCCTTACAATTGACGCATTAGCCGTAATCAAGAACCCCTATATTTTATTCGGGACATCTTCACAGCCCCGAAAATTAATTGTAGCAACACTAGCTGGAGAGCCTATCTATTCATATTCATTTCCAAAATATGATACTGAAGAATCTACAACCGCCTCAATTTTAGCGGCTGCTGGATTGTCTTCAATTCATTCATTTCTCTCTACGATTTTTGGTAAAATGATTCAGATAAATGAAGTACATCTCAAAGATCGCGTAATGTTGATAAAGATCGTAAACGACCTTATGTTCGTGTTAATTACGAATAGATCCACATTTACAATACGTGATTCATTTAATTCATTTGTAGACTCATTCTTGAAGTCTTACAAGGAAAATGAACTGAACGAGGTTCAAGACACTCAAATCAATTCAGTAGTGAACAATGTTTTCAAATACGTATTCGAAATCGCTCCACATTAGGAACAATTTCGATCTTTTGCTCATTTTTTTAATTGAATTATTAAACATCATACATTCACATTACAAATACTCTACGGCTTATTCGAAAAGCTTAATATTTGAGAAATGAATAGTCCCAATCATGACTCCCACACAGCAGAACCGGACTGGTCCCCCAGAGACTGTTGTCATAAAGGACAGATATAGAGAGCTCAGGGACCTGCAAGAAAAGGGCATGGACCCCTTTAAAATTAGAAAGTTTGAGAAAACCGATATTGAGCTTGTGATTAAGGAATACGAATATCTTGAAACTGGAGAAAATTTAGAAGATAAGAAAGTTTCAGTAGCGGGAAGAGTCAGGTCCAAACGTGTGCATGGAAAGGCTGGTTTCGCACACATTGAGGATGTTTCTGGCAAGATCCAGCTATATTTCAAGCATGATACGTTAGGTCCAGATTTGTACAAGATTTACAAAAAGCGAGTAAACGTAGGCGATATCTTGGGAGTCAAAGGTCATATATTTCGAACTCATAAGGGCGAACTATCCATCTGGGTTGAGGAATTTTATGTCTTAGCTAAGAATTTAAGGCCATTGCCCAGTGAATGGTTCGGGTTAAAGGATATTGAGAAGCGATACAAGCAACGTTATCTCGACTTTATTATGAATCCCAAGGCTCGCATGAATATGTATATAGTTGGAAAGATGCTGGAAGTAGCAAAGAGATTTCTCGTGGAGCGAAAATTCCTTGAGGTTATTACTCCAACTTTGCAGCCCATATACGGCGGAGCATTTGCAAGACCATTCAAAACACATCACCACTATTTGGACATCGATATGTATCTGAGAATTTCACCCGAACTATATTTGAAACGATTAATTGTTGGTGGTATCGAACGCGTATTTGAGTTCTCGAAATGTTTTAGAAACGAGGATGTTGATGCCACTCATAATCCGGAATTCACTCAAATTGAACTATACTGGGCGTATGCAGACTTTAATGATATTATGGAACTTACTGAGAATATGACCTATGAAATGGTCAAGGAGATCTTTGGTAAGGATACGATCACATATCAAGGTAAGGAAATTAACTTCAGACCTCCTTGGAAACGCATACGAATGGTCGATGCGATTAAGGAGTATTCCGGAATCGACGTGTTGTCTCTATCAGATGAAGAATTACGAAAAGTTGCTTTGGAAAACGGAATTGATGAAGAACGTAAGGGAAAGATCCTCGAAGAGCTATTCGATAAATTTGTATTGCCTCATATCGTCCAGCCTACTTTCATCACACATTATCCAAAAGATATAACTCCACTTGCAAAAGAGTCTCCGGACCTGCCCGGGTTCGTAGAGCGATTCGAAGGATTCCTCGCAGGTATGGAATTCTGTAATGCTTATACCGAGTTGAACGACCCAATCGAACAGTATAAGCGGTTTAAGGAAGAAGAAGAACTACGTAAGAAATTATCGAAAGTTAAGGGTAAAGAAGAACTCGAATACATGCCAATGGACAAAGATTTCATACGTTCGCTCGAATACGGCATGCCGCCCACTGGAGGACTCGGATACGGAATCGAACGAGTAGCAATGGTTCTCGCAGACGAAATCTCACTGAAGGAAGTCATCGCTTTCCCAACTGTAATTCCCGACTTGGACATTAAAAACGTGCCCGAAATAGTTGATGAAAAATAAGTCATCGATTTTCCTTTTTTATTTTTAAAAAAATCAATATTTCTTATTTTTTCCTTTTACGAAAGACATGGGCAGAAAGCCTACTATCTTCAGTCGTGAGAGTATGTCAGAATTAAAGCAATTACAATTAAAAATAAAAATTAAAAAATTAGGTTATCTTTTGTTTAGAGATATTGTAAATGCCATGGAACCATACGCTTTTGGATTCGAATTATCTTGCCATATCGTTTTGCAATAAGGATGCCATCTTCGGAAATTCGTGTCATTTTTGTTTTTGTGAGTGTTAGTACTTGCCTGTGCTTAATGTACACCGTAGAAACTCTTGTTGATGCGAAGATATGCTTCATCTGTCTATCAATCACTGAGAAATGAAACGGATCGTCGAAGTTTATATCGATTGTGGATTTCTTTTCCTGTAATAGTTCGAGCATCGTTTCAAATGCCATTGTGTATTCGGATTTTTCTATCAGTTTCTTAGACCGCTCTTTAATTTGGTCCAAGCTTCCAATAGCGATTCCTAGCCCTTCAAGTGTGTCATCGATCGTTGAACCTATCGCGCCATCTATGGTCTCAATTATTGCATCAATTATGAAATCAATTTTTCCACTATATGCAATACCTACCTGTGTTCCATCTACAATGAGCGGTGACCACACTGTGCCCTTTTCGATAATAACCTTTGAATTCATGTTCATCCATTCGACATTTTCAGATAGTTCGAATATCTCTGGGCTTACCTGAATTTCAGAGATCTCTAGCTGCACCATGTTAATCAACTCCTGTATCATAATTATCCCCTTCATGTTCTTCGTCTGGCGTATCAATATCCACATTTATCCCTTCTTGCATGTCGCCTTCAATATTTGACTCTTCTTCCTTAATTTTTCCCTCTGTGTCCTCTAAGAATCCTGCAGAAACTACACTCCGATATAGCATTGAAACTAATCTCAGAGCTAATCGTCCATTCATCGATACTAAATATCTGCCTCTCACTCGCTCCTGAATTATGTATCCGATCTCTAGTAATTTATCTAAATGAAGTTTAAGCTGGCCACCCTTCAATCCTGTCTCTTCGCTTATCTCTGAAAAACCTAATGAATATTTATCCAAGGTTAGCAAAATCTTCAATCGCTCAGGACTAGCTAACGGTGCTATCACTTTTACAAGTTCCGTAGGTGACACTCGAACAATCCTTCGAGGTATACGATCCTCAACAGGTCCTGGGGGAGGCGGCGGTCTGGGAATGCCTCGAGCACTAATCCGTACCGGAGGACCGCGAATTTGCATCGAAATTGCTCTATTCATACCATCAAATGCTGCCCGAATCGTCTCCATGATCGACTCACGTAGAGCTTCTCCCCAATCAGGATCCAGTCCAATGTCATCTTCGTCAATGTTCATCCGATGACGTGGAATTCGACGTGGAATCGTCTTGGGGGGACGCTCGCGGCCCTGCTGTCTTTCCTGCCTTAGTTCTTCGATTTCCTTTCGCATTTTTTCAATTTCTTCCCGTAATTTTTTCAGTTCGTCATCCATTATATACACCTTCATGTACAAGTAGAACAATATATGCATATTTTCTACATTATATTGTAGTTATACTACAAAAATATATAAGTCTTTCTAAACTGTGTTAATTTAAAAATAAAAAACAATGGAATTTTCTTTCCTTCTTTTAATAATGAATTATTGGTCTTTTGGACAATTAAGAAGAATTATTGATTTTAATAAAAGAATTTTTGGATCACATGAAGAATTGAGGAATAAAGTGGATTTAGAAAATTGGAAAAATGGAGAATAGAATGTAGAACAGCAATATTGCGAGTACAAGTACGGTATAACCTATTTTGTGGAATTTTATCAAGTATTCCCTACGGTTATCTAATTTGCGTACATATAGGCGATAAGAGATCAGGTTTGCGAGAGACGCTATTAGGTTTCCGAAGCCACCAACGCTCACGCCCCACAGGAGTGCTTTCCAATTGTTTGTGAAATCGACGAACAGGAGTGCCGAGGGTACATTACTAATTGCTTGACTAGTTAAAGCAGAAGCAAGGAAGACGAGCAATGATGATTCGAGTTTTATTTCTAAAACGAATATTATATTATCTGTGAGGCCAAAAAATGCGATGAAGATAAGCAAGAGTGCATAGTCGACGTGTAATGCTTCTCTATCGAAGATAAGAGCATATGCAAGGGGAATTATTCCGATATATAATGGCAGGAGGTCAAGGACAGAGAGTATGAACATTATGAAGAAAGCAACATAGAGGGCGGATTCTCTTTTTTCTTTAATATATGGTTTATATTTTGGTTCTTTGCCTTTTAGTTTCAAGGATTTTCGTAGCATGATAATTGCAACGCTGAGTGTGAATACCAATAATGGGAACATTGTTATGACAAAGTCGTAGAAGTTAATATGGTAATAGAAATATATGAACAGGTTTTGTGGATTTCCAAATGGTGTTAGAGCGGAAGCCCCGTTAGCCACGAGAGTTTCTACTATTATGACATCCATTTTATTATCGATATTTAAAGACAGAGTGAATGGCACGATAGAGAGCAATGCGATATCATTTGTGATGAACATTGATAGGATCGCTGTAAGAATGATCAATTTTAATGTGATATAGCCGCCGTGTTCGAATCTTGTGGATATGAACGATATGAATCCATTTTTCTCAAGTCCCTTTATTATGACGAGAAAAACTAACAGGACAAAAAGGACATGAGCATCATTATATGAATAGTTGGGGATTCTCTGTAGAGCCATAGACGTAATCACTAGTAATATTGTCAATATTAGCAATAATTTTTCGTTGTAGATTTTGTTTGCCAGTAGGACAATTCGTTGATTCAAAGGAATCACCAGTCGGATATAACAACGTTATTTTGCTTAAAAGAATTATTGATAATACACAAAAATAATATGAGGAATCTTTTGAAAAATGACATTGCGCTTTAATTTTTCAAATGGCTAAGATGCCGAAAATGATTTTTCATACATTTATGAACATTAATATATCTTCAGAAATATACTCTACATATGAAATCCATAATAGACATTTCCGTTGAACTTTCTGAGGATACACTCGTTTATCCTGGAGATCCACGTCCTGAATTTGAGCAATATCGTACAATTGAAAAGGATTCCTACTCACTATTGCGATTAAGAATAACCACACACACTTCGACTCACATGGATGCTCCAAAACATGTTTTGCTGAACGGTACAGACGTTACGGGTGTTCCTTTAGAACGATTAATCGGACGGGCTCGCGTTCTCAAATTTGAAAAATCGACTCATATCACCAAGGCGGACCTAGAAAAGTACAGTCCAGCTCAAGATGAAATTATCCTATTAAAGACGGGCGAAATAAATTATCTAAAGTCTGGAATTTTCAGAAAGGAGTATATTGCACTTACAAAGGAAGCCGCAGAATATTTAGTCAAATGTGGCATCAAAGCAGTAGGAATTGATGGGCTTTCGATTGAGCCTTACGATGGCGATCTCACGGTTCATAAGATCTTGCTTTCTGCAGGAATTCCTATTTTCGAAGTACTCGATTTAGAAAGCGTGGGCGAAGGCATATATTCATTTATTGGCTTACCGCTAAAAATCCGAAACGGAGATGGAGCTCCTGCTAGAGTGATTTTGACAGAAGAATAGATAATCCTCTCTTCTATCTTATTTTTATTATTAGTTCTGCGCCTTCTCTTAAGTCGCGTACGATGCCGTCAGCCTCTCGGATCTCAGGGAGGTCTCCATTTCTATTTAAGAGAACGGTTTTCAATCCAAGTCGATGAGGTATATAAATATCTACGAGTGGTTCATCTCCGATTATCACGGCTTGTTCTGGTTTTGAACCTAATTCTTTTAATGCATGTAAATACAATTTCGGATTTGATTTGTCACATTTGCACGAACTTCCAGTAAAAACGCCATCGATGAATTCTTTAACAGGTGAAATCGTGTCTGTGAATCTAAATTCTGCAATAGTTGTCACGACGCCGATTTTGAATTCGGCATCTTTAATTTTTTTAAGAAATTCTGCTGCATCATCATACAGCTCAAATTCCGGTTTGATTTTCTCTACGATATCGTTTAGTGTTTCATCATCAATTATTACATTTAATCTCCATAATGCTTTACGTAGATAGCTTGTCCAATCTTTAAGGTCCAATCTTGGATAATCTATAATTTTGACAAAATTAAGCGCAGCCTCAAGCTCTTGCGGATAAACTTCATAACCATTTTTTAATAGATGGTCGGAAATTGCAAGGTAATCTATTGGATTCTTCAAATATACAAGCGTACCATGCAAATCGACCAGACATGTACTTAGTGTCAATAATAATCACCATTCGTTTAAATTTTGAAATATTCTATTTGGAAATATGTTTTATTTCCTTATAAATGATAAAGATTTAAGAACTAAAAATTAACCAATATGGTTTTATGTCCGTTTTGAAAATATAGTATTAAAATAAATAAATTGATAAATAAAAATGTGTATTGAATTGATAAGAGTTGATGAATCAAGATGTCCGCCGAAATATTAATTGTCGTATTGATCTTTGGAGTCTCAATATTACTAATAGCAACCGAACTAGTTAATAAGACCATCGCATCACTAGGCGGAGCATCTTTAATGTTTATATATCTCGCCCAGACTGAGGGTATTTCTTTTGAACAGATATTAGGTGTTGGTGAAAGCAGTCCATGGATCGATATGTCTGTTATCACGGTTATCCTTGGAATGATGATTACCGTAGAAGTTGTTAAGACATCCGGACTCTTTCAATATATTACGATTAAAGCTGTGAAAGCATTTGCGAGTTCGCCGATGAAATTGCTCATGATGTTCACGGTGCTGACCGCAATTTTATCTAGTCTTCTTGAGAATATTACTGCATTATTAATCATAGGTGTTCTTACACTAACGACATGCCGCTCACTAGACCTGAACCCTGTGCCGTTTCTGGTGTCTGAAGCTATTGCTACTAAGGCTGGCGGTATTCCATTATTGGTCAGTGCAGTAGCAAACCTGCTTGTGGGCAAGGCAGCAAATCTCACGTTTGCTGAATATTTTATTCAATTTGCACCCATTGGTTTCTTTATGATTTTCATAACTGCATTATATCTGAGTTTCATCTATAAAGGAAAGCTCGGCGAAATCAAGGAAGAGAATCTAAAACGGATTATGCTCTTTGATGAAAGTTCTGTTGTTGCAGATAAGAAATTGTTCTATAGAACATCCATTTTGTTTGTAGTCATTATCATTGGCTTTGTAACTATACCGCAATTAGACGCCGTAGCGATAATCGGTGCCATTATGATGATAATTTTAAGTGGTTCAGAACCCGAGCATGTCCTTAAAAAGATCGAATGGGATAGTATTTTCTTCTTCATTGGTTTGTTTATAATGGTTGAGGGATTGATCTATTCCGGTGCTCTTGAACTACTCGCAGAATTAATGATTATGATCGGTAGAGGAAACCAAATGCTTTCTGTAATTTCAACACTTTGGATTGTAGGTGTGACCTCATCCATAATTAATGACATTGCTCTTGCGACTATGATGGTTCCTGTAATTAATGATATGATCATACAAACAGGATTCTCCTCAATGCCCTTCTGGACCGCTTTAATACTTGGTACAAATCTTGGTGCGGTATTTACCACATTCGGCAGCCCGAGTACGATTGTAGCATTCGGTATGGCGGAGCGAGCAGGAACTCCGATTTCATTCAAGGAATGGGCACGTGCGGGAATATCTATGGGTATAATTTACCTTGTAATTTCGAGTATATACGTTGCTATTTTGATAATGCTTGGCTAATTCATAATATTTTTTAATATATTTTCTTATTATAAGCAAGAAGCAATAATTTTGTTCAATATTTCGAGTATATGAACTCTACTCAGTTGAAATTAGGCTATTATTAAAAAAAAGGTCGAAGGGGCGTGATAAAAATGACGGCACAGGTTATAATAACGGTATTAATATTTACTATGTCAATCATACTCATAGCGACTGAAACAATTCATAAAACTGTGGCTGCTCTTTCAGGAGCTGCTTTGATGTTCATGTATCTTGCGATCACTGATGGGCTGACATTTGACGTAATTATAGGTGTAGGAGAGGCAAGTCCGTGGATCGACCTATCCGTTATTGCAGTTATACTGGGTATGATGATAACTGTAGAAGTTGTAAAAACTTCGGGACTATTCCAATATATTACGATTAAAGCTGTGAAGGCATTTGCGAGTTCGCCAATGAAATTGCTCATGATGTTCACGGTGCTTACTGCTGTATTATCCAGTCTACTCGAGAATATTACGGCTCTGTTGATCATTGGTGTCTTGACATTAACCACCTGCAGGTCTCTTGATTTGGACCCTGTGCCGTTTCTGGTGTCTGAAGCCGTAGCTACAAAAGCTGGTGGAATTCCATTATTGGTCAGTGCTGTTCCCAACTTGTTGGTTGGAGAGGCTGCAAATCTCACGTTTTCAGATTACTTTGTAATGTTTGCCCCTATCGGCTTCGTTATGATTGCGATTACCGCTGGTTATCTGGCATTCTTATATCGTAATAGTCTTGGTGAAATCAAGGAAGAGAACCTAAAACGGATTATGCTCTTTGATGAGAGCTCAGTAGTCACCGATAAATCATTGTTTTATCGCACTACGATTCTATTTACACTCATCATAATTGGATTTGTGACAATACCTTATTTGGATGCAGTGTCCATTGTCGGAGCAATTCTTATGCTTGTACTCAGTGGTGTAGACCCTGAACATGTGCTTCATAAGGTAGAATGGGCGAGTATATTCTTCTTCATGGGCCTATTCGTAATGGTCGAAGGATTGATACATGTTGGAGCTCTCTCTATATTGGCGGATATTCTTGTTTCACTTGCCAGTGGAAATGAAGTCTTCTCAGTCATTTCTACCCTCTGGATCATGGGAATAACTTCTTCCATCGTAGATGATATAACGCTTGCCACAATGATGGTTCCAGTCATCGAAGATTTGATTGCTCAGACTGGATTTTCAGCATTCTCATATTGGCGAGCATTGATTCTTGCAGCGAATTTGGGTGCAGTCTTCACTCACTTTGGCAGTCCTAGCACCATAATCGCATTTAACATGGCAAAACGAGCTGGAGCCACGATTACATTTAAGGAATGGGCAAAAGCTGGTGTTGCAATGGGCTTTATCTACATGACCGTATCGAGTATATATTTGTTTATTACAATAATGCTCGGAATATAAAAAGGATCAAGAGAAAATAAAAATAAGAATGTCCCATTAAATTTCCATTTCGGATAGGAGCGGGACATTCTCCTTTAGCTCTTTTAATGTTTCAATATGTGCTCGCGCAATCTTGGTCGGCTGAGGTTGTTTATCCCGATATGTTTCATTCGCCACGAATCCAAAATTGCTGATATATCCTGCCCAATCCTTCGGAACTTTTTCCATCTCGAAATCTGACGCCAGAGCAAGGAAATAAACCCACGTTCGAGAAACTACTTCATAATTATAGCCGCCTCCGCCCAAGAAGGCGATTCGTCCTCCTGAAAGATTTTTTGCAAGGTCAATCAGTTGTGAAGCCGCATGGATATGTACATTATTTGAGAACTGAACATGGGTTAGTGGATCCCTTTTGTGTGAATCAACTCCACTCTGAACTAATATCAAGTCCGGCTTGAACTCTCGCAATGCCGTAGGAACAATTTTATCAAATGCGAGAATAAAATCACTATCAGTTGCAGATGGCAGATATGGAAAATTAATTGTGAAGCCCTTTCCATCACCAATGCCAATCTCGTCTGGAAACCCTGTTCCTGGATATAGATACCTACCACTTTCATGGAACGAAATTTTTAGTGTAGTCGGGTCAGATCCTAATATATATTGAGTACCATCTCCATGATGCGCATCAATGTCAACAATTGCTACTTTTTTGAATCCCAATTTCTGTGCGTATTTTGCTGCTCCTGCAACATCGTTAAAGACACAAAATCCCGCCGCTCGGTCTCTACGAGCATGATGTAGCCCTCCACCAATTGATACAACTATTGATGCACCTTCTTTGATGAGGTCTACTGCAGTTAGCGAACCTCCATATGAATATCTCGCGCCTTCATATAGTGTGAATGATACAGGCGTATCTCCATAATCTAGAAATCCAAATCCTTGGCGGCTTTTCTCTTCTACGAATGAAACATAGGCAGGATCATGTACAAGCTCGATTTCTTCTCGCTTTGCTATTCGTGGCTCTACGAGCTTCGTAGGCAGGTCGGGATATGCCTCAGTTGTGAATTTGTACATTTGATAAACAATTTTCCACCTTTTCGGATTAAAAGGGTGACTAGGCGAGAGCAAATATTTCAACAGATTGTCAGAATAAATAAATGGAACTTCTCTCATATTGATTAAAATTGTCAAACGGATTAATGTATTTTTTCATATTTAATACATGTTCAGGCGAAACTTATGTCAAAAGTCTAAATTATCAAAATTCTGAAGAATTATTGTGTTGTTTTCATTATTATGCGATCAAACTAAATCAAAATGCACAAAACTTAAAAAACAATCTAATTAGATTTGGCAAAACTTCTATTTATGAGGTCTTCCAATGAATTTGCAGGACCCCGTGTCTCTCGGTACTTTTAGGAACCTTGTGAATGAATGGCTAAATAATTTTGATTTCGAGTTTATAAATGAAAGAATTGAATACTTCTCGAAAATCTCACTTTGTCTTGGAATCTTGTTTTTGAATGATGTTCATGAATCCGTTATTACCTCCAAATTTGAATTTGCACTTGCTGCTCTTTCAGATTGTAAATGCGATGACCCCATTGAAGAAAATCAGTGTTGTAATGTCAGGACTGAAATAATTCTATTAGACCTTACCATAAACACTATGGACTACATATCTAATCTTGTTGATAGCGATTTGTTCGAAATCAAGAAAATTTTGATAAACATATTTGAAAATCGCAAACTGACATCAAATGATCTTGAATCAATAATGGATAGTTCCATCAAAGAAGTCATAAAGACAATAAATCGTGTAAAAAAGAATGTATGCGAAATTCATAATGTGTTAAAGGAAACGTACGAGTATTCTAAGATTCAAGAATATCTTAAGAACAATGAATATATGTCTGCTCATCTGCGTATTCCAGACTCTGAAGATCTCATTATCGAAAATGATACTATTAAGGGTCCCAATTTAATTCATAATATTAGTAAGATTATGTATCTTGTTGAAAAGCAAAATTTCGTTTGGATCTATGGTACTCCTCTTTGCGGTAAAACTTTTACAGGCGTCCAATTATTTTACATGATGCGTAAGACTGGTTATCTATCTTTTGAAAACTACGTTTATTACTTTTTGGAGCCAAATACGTCATCAAAAATATGGGACCCATTAAATGATTTTATCATAACCTACAATTCCTTAAATAGCAATAAAATAGAACAAATTAATGAAATAGAAAATGCGATTGTTTTTATAGATGGTAAGAATTTAACATTAAAAGATATTTTAAATAGTGAATTAGCAGATTTGGTAATGCTTGCGAACGATGGAAAGATTCGTCTAATTATTCTATCACAACAATATCCAGATGCGCACCATGAATACCCAATTACATACTTTTTGGACAACAATTACATTGAATACAGCTCGATTATGTTTCAGACCTTTCTTAAGAAGGTTAAGGATGAATACAAAAAGCAAAAGCTCTCGGAGCAATATGAACTAGCGAAATTCTTCGGGCTTCTTAAAAATGGCTTTTTCACAAAGTATTACTTAAATCGCGTACGAGCGATAATCCAAAATGATCTCAAATCCAAAGAACTCTCTATATTAAGTGCCTATGGAAAGTTTCTCAAGAGTTCTAATCCATTTATTGGCACCATGTTTGAACACTCTAATGTTAAAGCCATAATTAATAAAATATCAATTGATAATTTTCAATCGAACAATGAAACATGGCTCAGCGAATCAGAACCCGAATACCTGAGAGTGTTTCCCACTCCGATTGATTATGCAAAAGGTAGAATTTTTGAAACCGACGACTATATTCAATTTCAGCGAGAATTTGAGCAAAATAACTTATTGTTCATAGTAGGTGATTCCGGAACGGGTAAAACTACACTTGCAGCAAGGCTCATACTTGAAAAATGGGCACAAGGAAATTTTACATTCATATATCAGCCATCAGATAAACATGAAGAAGTCAAAGAAATTGTAGAGCTTTTGCAATTATCAAATTGGTTATCGATACGTGTATCTCTGTTTGTAGACGATATTCATCTAATCCCTACAATGGATCTGTTTAGACTCATTATGGCAATAAAACAGGGAAATCATTATGCGATTCTAACTATGACAAAAAAGGCTTGGAAAGCTCTTCAGGATGTGTATAAGTACGTGATTAAAAATCAAAAGCGATATTTTATAACGTTCAAGTTATTGAAACTAGCATGGGAATCCTATCCGATTGATCTTGGTAAGATTGTGGAAATATCGCAAGAAGTTTGTATAGATAAAATTGCAGAGCATCTAATTGAACATTTAGAAATTCCTGATGCGTATATTGATTCATTTACAAAATCAATTTCAAATAATCTCAGTCTCGCAAAAATTTACTTGGAACATTATTTGCAAAATCAAAATACTGAGGTATTCAAATTTGAGCCCCATAAAATTGTCTATGAGCATTTAAAACTAGTTATGAATGCTGGAAATATTAAAAGTGTAAATGAAATAATTGTTGTGCTTGCCATAGTTGCTGAATTTGCTAAACGTAAAACTCCAGTGCTTTGGGACTATGTGGAATATGTCTTGGAAACAAACGGATTTGAGAGTGCTACTAACATCATATTGCAATTGGTAAAATTGAATGAATTGCACTTAATTGATAAAGGCAATGGTTTGAAGTATCTCACAATACAAGAATCCAAACTTGCAGAGACATACCTTCATAGTTTGAACTATTTTGATATTCCGAATATAGAAAAGCTGAAGAAAATTATTGATAGACTTTCATTTAACTATTGTTATTTCATTTATGAAAAAATCATAAACGAGCCTGCAAAATCCTATGAATATCTTGTCCATTTGGCAAATACTGATTTTCGTAGTAGATATTTCTTAAATGCTGTTAGGTCATATATCTTTTTTTTGAAATTTATTAGATATAAATATCCGAATAAGAATATAATTACGGCATTATCTTACTTTATTTATATTGCGAGTATATCTGCTCCCAAAAATTTCATAGCCGTTAATCGTCAAACAATTAAATTCATATTGAAGATGATCGATGGGAATACGCCCCTTGATACATTGATTGAATTATTCATTGGTTTTCGATTGAATTATGTTTTCAATACGCGATTCATAAAGTACAAGCTAAACCAATTCTCTATTATTCTGAAGAACTCGAATATCTCGGAAATTATCTATCTTTACGAATTTGCAAGATTTTATAATCCATATCTAACTCGAAAACTCATAAATAATCGAAAAATAAAGGAAATTCTGCGGCAAAAAATTTTAGAGAATCCAAAAAGTAAGGAAACTGCGATTCTAATATCAAAAATTCATGAGATTGATCCTGAGGTTGCAGCATTCGTATCTTCATGATTTTTCTTTTTAAATGTGTAAAATACAAATAATATCGCATGTACTAAACAAATAATCAATAAACAGAAGCAAACTGTATAATAAAAAAGAAAAAGACGCAAGAGGTCATTTATATTTTTTCTTTATGATTACTATGACTATAACTCCTATGATAGCTCCAGATGCTATTATTACAATATCCCACCATTTTGACTCTTCATTAGTTCCCGGATGCGTTCCTGAGGTTGGTATGATAATATCCGCCCAATCATATCCAATAAATGGAATTTCATGGATTTCATCATTATATGAAACTAATAACTTCGCAAGATCTATCTCAAATTCGAAAGTTTTGTTTTCCAGTTCATAAAATACGTTCTGTCTGACTATTTGGATATTTTCATAAAATTGACCATTGTAATTTATTGCATTGATAAGTGTATGCGTTCCATTTGTGTATGGTGTTATGACTGTAAAATCCGAAGCGTTTGTATTAACGATTGGCGTATAGTTCGCAAGTTGTAGTAATTTCAGAATATCCTCTTTGTGAGTAATATATGAATCAGATCCGTTATCAATATACTCCATATATGGAATGCCTATGAAATCCCGATGATAAATCCAGTTTCCATTTACAACTTCCTTAACGGTATCTGCATAGGAAGTACCGAATTGTTCGGCTAATGCAAAATCAGGGAGTTCATGTCCAAATTCATCGTACAAAGATGTGTTTGCGATCGCTATGACTTTACCATTACTTGCGAATGTCTTAATGTTCTGAATTTCGGTATTACTCATAGCTTCCACATTGGGAAGAATCAAGATTCCTTGTGTGAGTTTTGTAAAGTCTCGCGGAGTTACTACTTCAAATGGGATATGGTTCTGCAGGAGCATGATTATGATTCCAAGTGTTTCGAGTAAATGGTCGCTATCGCCTTGATTAACAGAATAATGATCTTCAAATGGTGCAAGCATATCCCGAGAATTTGGAGAAAAGTATACATAGACTGGATCTATGACATGCCACTTTCCATATAAGATATCCGAATATTGTGATATCCACTTGAATACTGCAGTTCGGTAATCCAATCCGACAGTTCCGGACATGTACGGTTCTTTAAGTTCCCAGAAGGACCTGCCCATAAACACATCTGAAGCTGCTAATATTACAGAATCTTTAGGCGTATCAGGATACGAAAGAATCCAACCGTTTTTGTCTCCATCTATTGCCTGAATAATTTTAAGACCTGCTATGAAATTCAGCCAGTCAAATTTTGTATAGTTTGAGGTCTGATACTTTTCGTACAGTGCGTATTCATGAGCAATGCCATCTGCATATTTCAATATCTCATAAGGATCCGCTCCCATTCGCGAACAATCCCTAAACGATGGATAATTCTCAATTATCAGCTTCACATCTGGATTTATTGCAGTTATATTCGATTTTACGTCTCGAATGAATTCAGTAATTACGTCCTTTCTAAATCGTATCCATTGCAGGAATGCCTCATTGTCCATAGAGAAATTCTCCGGCGGCTGTAATCCCGTCCGACGTGTAAATTCTGCAACTGTATAATTATCAAAGGATGCCCATGAATCCTCCCATCCTTCAAAGTGCGTCATCCAGTACGGAATATCAATATAAATCGCATCTACACCTGCTGAAGTTATGTTCCTTACATAATTCATATACATCGCTCGCCATTCCGGGGCAAGTGGTGTCACCCATGTGTCTTCATCGTCCTCAACAATCCAGAATGCATATGATGAATTAAATATCGCTGGGCGTCCGTTAATATCTCGCTGTACCCAATCTGGATGCTCCTTGAATACTGTATGATTCGTTGAACTTGCATTATGTGTAATCATCTCAAAACCCGGCACATATTCGAAAACTTTGATTCCTCGTGCATGCGCTAATCGGACCACTCGTTCTGTTAACTGAACTGCAAGCGATGGATCAATAAATGTATCATAATTATTTCCCAAATCTATATCATAATCTATTGTATTTACATATTGGGATTTTAAAGTATCTAGTGTTCTATTGATAGATTCTTCAGTCTGTTCTTCAAAAGGCATTCCGACAATTCGAGCCCCGATTGGCCATCTTTCATCTATTCCTGCCAAATCTTTATGTATTGAAATAGCGAAGACCTTTTCATTCACATTTGTGAAATGCGTATCTTTCAAATTATTTGAATTTATATGGAGCGAAATAAGAGAAGCAGGCTGTAGAAGAATCAACATGATTAATATTGGCTTAATAGAACGCCTGAACGCGAGCATTGTATGTTATCCCTCATAAACTAAAATTATTATAATTGTTATTAAATAGCAAGAACTAAAGAGTTTTTCGAATCTTTTTGAAATTATAGAAACTATATGAATTGGTTATAGAAATTTATTTGTTAATTTCTGTTGTGAATTATTTTTGAATAAGATGTGCATATTATACGAAGGAATTCTCAAAAATATATGATTACGATACAAAGAATCTTCACAGCAAATTTATTAAATTAAATTAATTAAGAATTGAATGGATGATCTTAAAATGAATGAAGTAAATAATGGTATTTATTTTAATTGGAAAGATAATCTCATTATCATAAATGATGATTTTCTAACAACGAACTTGATACCTAAAAACTCTATAGATTTAATAATCACCTCGCCACCATATAATGTAGATATACATTACAATTCGTTTAAAGATGACCTGCCATATGAAAAATATCTCGAGTTTACTGAGAAATGGCTATCAAAAGCATTAGAGCTAGCGAAACCGGACGGTCGCTTCTGTTTAAATATACCGTTAGACAAAAGTAAAGGGCGAAAAGGAGCTGGATTTCAGAGTGTTTACGCTGATGTTGTAAGAATTGCAAAGGAAGTTGGTTGGAAATACTTCTCGACAATTATTTGGAATGAAGGTAATATCTCAAGAAGAACTGCGTGGGGTTCGTGGCTCAGTGCAAAAGCTCCGTATGTAATTGCACCAGTAGAAGTTATTGTCGTTTTTTACAAAGAAGTATGGAAGAAATTAAATAATGGCGTTTCAGATATCACGCGAGATGAATTCATGGAATGGACTCGTGGTGTTTGGACATTCTCTGGTGAAAGCAAAAAAAGAGTAGGGCATCCCGCACCATTTCCCGTAGAACTTCCAAAAAGATGTATTAAATTATTTAGTTTTGTCGGTGATACAATTCTTGATCCATTTGCTGGAAGCTGTACAACGCTTGTAGCATGTGCTATGTTAAATAGAAAAGGAATCGGTGTTGAAATCGATAAAAAATATTGTGAAATTGCTAAGAATCGGATCATAAATGAAGGAAATATCTATCAATTAAAACTATTGAATGAGTGATATAAAATGTCCCAAGGACATAAATGTAAAAGAATAATTTATGAGCTCCTGAAAAATCATTATGATAAAATAGTTGAAAGCGAACATAATGGAGATTACTTAAAGGCAATTGAGACTTTTAATATTATTTCTGAAGATAAATTAAGAGCCCTGCTCAATAACTATTATGACAAAGAAAGAAGTAGAGATCAGGCGTGGAAATCCTGCAAAGGGGCTTTGTATGAATATGCAGTGTTTAAATATATTATGCAAATAATAATAAAAAACCAATTACAAAATAAAATTGATGTATTAATTAATATTGATCTAAATAAATATAAAAATCAAATTGCTATTGAAAATTGGGACATTATTTATCCAGATGTAGATATACTTCTTATTGATAAAAAGACTCAAATCATAAACGCAATTATTTCCTGTAAAACTAGCTTACGCGAAAGATTAACAGAAACTGCATTTTGGAAACGAGAATTAGAAAAAACGAAAAAAAATCAAAAATTCATAGTGATATTTATAACTACTGATAAAGATAGTGAATTAAAAAGCGATAAAAATAGATACATATTGCATCACGTTATTGATATCACTTTTGTCACAGACCCTAAAAAATATCGTGATCTTGTAAAATCGTATATAAAAAATTATGGAACTAAAGATGATTTTCACCAATTCGTTTCCAGAGTCAGACCTATTAAGGAATTTGAAGAATTCTTAAGAAATTATGCTAAAACTATGAATTAATTATCCGTACATTCTTTTTTCAAGGCATTCCTGCAGCAAATTTTGTATTTCTTCACATTTAATCTCCTTTCTTAAGAATTCGCATAATGTTCTATACCACTTGTACCAATAGGAATCAATATAGTTTCGACATTTTAGATTCTTGTAAATATCTGCTTGTTCTTTTAGAAACTCTTGAAGTTCATATTGATTTCCCGTAAGAATCCATTTCGGAATAGCTTTAATGTTGCCTAGTGTAGTTGTTGCATAAAGGTATTTCTCATCGCTTATGATATTTAATGGATAACCAAACTTACACGGAATTTTTATTACGTTCTCGCCTGATTTTTTGTTCCATGCAGTGATGTAGTTATCAACAATAGCAATAAGAAATTTACCATCTATATGCACAGCCCGGACGTTTCCTGAACATTTTATGGTATGGATCATTTTCCATGAACCTTTTTCCCATACATAGATGTTATCTTCTGATGCTACATATATGTATTCATCATCTTCTGTAATGTCGATTACTTTATCTTTATGTTCCATTACGTAAATCTGGTTCCACGTTTCTTTTTCCCATACCTTAACGAATCCATCATCAGAGCAGGAATACACGTAATGCTCATCTAGAGCAAGTTTTCTCACGGTATATTTGTGGGCATTGATCATTTTAATTTCAGATAATGTTCTTTTATCCCAAATTTTGATAGTTGTATCCTTGGAAGCCGAATAGATATACTTCTCATCAACTGTGACATCCATCACTTCGTCCATATGTCCTTGGATGTTCTCTTTGCTTCTTAGTGCCTTTTTGTTCCATATTCGTATATTTCCATGTTCTGAGCCAGTATAAATCGTATCAGAATCAACTGCGATTGCACAAATGCAATTTACATCTTGCAGGATAGCTTGTTGATTGAAATGGGATTTATCCCAAATTCTAATTGTTTTGTCCGAAGATCCCGTATAAATGAATGATTCATCTAGTGCGATATCGTAAATTGGTTGGGAATGCCCCTCTACGCTGACAAGTTCCTTCCATGTGTTTTTCTCCCAAATGCGAATAGAATTATCGCTCGAGCCTGAATACACAAAATTATCGTCCACTGCAATTGAATAGATTGGTTCAGTATGTCCTGATAGAGCTACTACTTCCTTCCATTTGTCTTTTTTCCAGACTTTTACTTGAGTATCACTACCCGCGGTATAGATATAGTTCTCATCAATTCCGAGTGCTTCCACAGACCCCTTATGAGCTTCTAGTACAGCTTTCTTCTTCCACTTATCTTTTTTCCAGATTATTACGGTACCATTCATAGCAGAAGCATAAACATATTTTTCGTCTACGACGACTTTCTTGACAATATCTGTATGTTTTAAGATTTTAACGATCTCTCCATCTTTTTTATCCCACACAAATACGCTTCCATCGTTGGATCCAGCGTAAATGTGGTCATCATCAAGAGCAATTGAATTTGCTCCCAAGCGAAGACCGTAGAGGCTCGTAGCATGTATCCATCTTTCTTTTTTCCAGACTGTTACAGTATTTTCATCTGTGCCAACGTAAACACTTTCATCATCCACCGCCACAGCCCATACACTTGTAGAATGTTTCAGCGTTGAGATTAATTGGAGTGTTTTTTTATCCCACACCTTAACAGTGCCGTCCAGAGCGGCAGAGTACAGATATTTATCGTCTAAAGCGAGTGTAATAATAATTTCAGATTCATGGGCATATATTGATCGAATTAGCCTCCAGCTATTCTTTTCCCAAACTTTAATTGAGCCTGCAGATGACCCGGTATAGACATGGTTGCCATCAATAATAATTGCATAAACAGTGAATTTCGCAATAGGTCCGGGCAATAATGAAGGCGGAATCGGTTTTATTACCTTTTCAACATCCTCTTCTTTTATTTTCAAAAATAAGACCTCTTATCCTATTTTGTTATTGTTCATGCGCAGACATTAATTTAAGAATTTCTAGCACCATCCGTACTTTGATTTTTTGTAATATTGAAACCTTTCGATCTGTGGATTTGCTCGTTCGCTTTTATTTCAATAAACTTAAGTAGTATTCTTCTGTTTTTCGAATTGGTGTAACATTATGGTTGATCCTCGAGTCTCTGAACATGCTCGTATTTTGGTTGAATGGTCCACCGAAGTAAAGAAAGGCGATATGGTTGTTATCAATACGTCTCTTGATGGATACCCATTGGCACTTGAGACCGTGAAATGGGTTGCTAAGAAAGGCGGAAGTGCAATAGTTCTGCTCAACACTCAGGAAATGTCCAAGGCCTATTACGACTCCGCTCCTGATGAATTTCTGGATATCTTTCCTGAACACTATTACGCACTGCTCGAAAAGAGTGATGTCATAATTAATATTCGCTCTCCTGAAAATACAAAAGGGCTTTCTGGTGTTCCATCTGAAAAGATTATGAAGCGAAATAAGGCTCTCGAAAAAATGCGAGAAGTAATTCTACCCAAACGCTGGAGTCTTACAGTACATCCAAATAATGCTCTTGCCCAGCAAGCTAACATGAGCCTTTCTGATTATCAGGACTTCGTCTATGGTGCCACGCTACTTGATTGGGAGAAAGAATCTGAAAATATGCTCAAATTGAAAGCTAAACTCGACGGCAAAAAACAAATCCGTATTATCGGCGTTGAAACCGACATTACTGCAAGTGTCGAAGGCAGAACATGGGTGGCTTCAACAGCAAAGCATAATCTTCCTTCTGGAGAAGTTTTCACAAGTCCAATCGAAACAACAGTCGAAGGTAAAGTGTACTTTGATATTCCATTCCTATTTAATGGTGTTGAGATCCAAGGCGTCAGGCTCAAATTTGAAAAGGGTGAAGTTGTTGAATTCTCTGCAGAAAAAGGCGAAGAAATGCTCGAAAAAATTCTTAATATCGACCCTGGCGCAAAACGACTGGGTGAAATCGGTATTGGCACAAATCGTGGAATAAAACGTTTCACTCTTAATATGCTGTTCGACGAAAAAATCGGAGATACGATCCATCTCGCACTCGGAAACGCATACCCACAGTGCGGTGGAACCAATAAGAGCGCAGTCCATGTCGACATAGTCAAAACAATGAAACCGGGTAAAATCATCGCAGATGGCGAAGTAATTCAAGAGAACGGAAAATTCTTCTGGGAAATATAAAGATTTATTTCATTTTTCTTATTTTTTGAACTATTTGGAATTTTTTGAATAAAACTTATATCATAGTTGAATTTTATTATATTTTATAAACGCATAATGAGGGCTTCATGGTGAATCTAAAATCAATAAAATCTATTTTTAAGGGCATATTCTCTAAAAGTATAAAAACTATAAAATCAGAAGGTAAAAAAATAATAAAAGGACTTATTGCTGTTGGCTTTATTTTGATGAATCCTACAAGCTTACCATTCTTCACATACATTATTCCAGACTCTATCCTAGAATCAATAAAGAAACTTTCTAAATCTGATGACCCTCTACGTTACGTTGATAATATTGTAGAATGGTTCTCTAATAATGTAGGTTCAACAATAATATCCGATAAAATTTATGATGTAATATTTCATGAAAAATCATTTGCAGAATATTTCAAAAGTGGAGAATTTCAATCGACAATAAAGGAAATCATTTCTGAAGTTGTTTCTAAATCGGAGTCGAAGGAAATTAGGGCCATCAAATTTGAAATTGATGTTGTATTTAGTAATCTGAATAAAAGCCTAAATGAAGTCAAAGAGCAAATTGAGGATATTAACCGAAATATCTCGAAAATAAATACAAATATAAGTGAAGTTTCAGATGTTCTTAGAATAAAAACTAAGCAAGAATTAATTAAATATTATAGTAATCATATTAGATTTCCATCTCAGGAAGAACTGATTGAAAATGATAATGTTGCGAACTTGATTGATCTTATTAAACGATATAATTTTATATGGATGTCTGGCCCACCGCTCTCTGGAAAGTCTTTTGCAGCCTTCAAAGCATTTCTCGTTCTGAAAAATTCTGATAAATTTAATGATGAACTGAAAGAGGTTCATAAAAAGTATCCCCAAAAGGTCTATTTCTTTTTTGAACCTGACGATTTTGAAAAAGTAACGAATCCAACAGACAAATTCATTGAAATATATAATAAAGAGAATGAACAGACAATTTATAATATAGACGAAATAAAGGATGCAGTGGTATTTCTAGATGCTAAGAATCTATCATATTTAAAGTTGTATTCCCTTTGGGGTTTTGGAAAGCTAATAGATTTTGCCAAAGATGGGAAAATAAAATTAATTGTGATATCCCGTGAGGGTCCAAATGAGATCAAAAAGAATTTTGTGCCATTCATAGTTATGTTTGATTTTATTGATAATAACACTAAGGATTTATATTCCTTTATTGAAAACCAAGATAATGAATTCAAAAATCGTTTGCTAAAAGAATATAAAATTGGTTCAAATTTGGGACTGTTGAAGAATCCATATTTTGTGAGCTTTTACCTCAATAGAATTAAACGTTTAAAAGAGGTATATTCCAATGAATATGAAATGACTGTATCAATTATTGCAAATTATGAAATTTTTATAGAAAAGTCTTTTGAAATATTAACAAAATATCTTGAAAATGATTTACTAAAATACATGTTGCCTCGATATCCTCTAAATGAGCAAACTTGGGCATTAGAACTTGAATCAAAGATTATGAGAGTATTTCCAACACCTGTAGATTTTGCCGATGGTTATGTAGTAGATTCGTATGACTATCCTAATGTAAAAAATAAAATCAATGAACACAAACCGTTATTTATCATAGGAGAGTCTGGAAGTGGAAAAACAACTCTTGCACTGAAATTAGTGTTTGAAAAATGGCTAGAGGGTATTCCTGTATTTCTATACCGTGCATCGGATATAAGATCTAAATTTGATGAATTTATGAAAATAACCCAAATCTTAAAATGGAAATATTTTGAATTTGTCATTTTTATTGATGACATTCAATTAATTCCAATTGAAAAAATTGATGATTTTATTAAAAATGTTATATCAAATAAATTGATTTACAGCATTTATTTATTGCGCAAGGAGAGTTTAAGTTATTTTGAAAAGTTAAATAATAGACTAGTGAATAATCGCTTAGATGGATCAACCTATGGGCAAAAAAAGGGATCTTTAGATAAATCAGTACTCAACAAATATGAATTACATGTAGAACAAAATTACTATGATATATTGTCTAAAATTCTTAAAAAATTGAAAATTAAATATAAAATTGATAGTAAAGAATATAATTTAACAATAATGAGCTTTTATATTCATAACTATCTTAGAAGTAATGATCCAAAAGTTTTTGATGCTCCACTATGTACTGCAATCCAAAAATATCTTGAAAAAATAGATCCGGATATCAATGACAAGTTGTATGAATATTATGCACCAATTGCCGTTGTCTCATATTTTTCACAATATAAAATTCCAATTACATATGACTTTTTATTAAAGCAGCTAAAATCCAAAGATTTCGAAATAATGGACTTTGAAAAACCCATTGAAAATTTAATAAAATATGCTGAATTTTCTGAGAGGTATTTGAATTTATCTTATAAAAAAAGAAATAGTGAAAGATTGATATCTATATCACATCCAAAAATTGCCATGACTTATCTTAGACTAATTGATTGTACCGAACCCGAATATTTTGATAGAATAAATGATTTAAAATCGTTGTTTAGTTTAGAAGAACTTGTAAAAATTGTTATAGAAAATTATTTAGATAATGATCCTAGAGTAAGTATAAAATATATTCCATATTTTAATGAAATTATTACGAAGACGCATCAATATGGAAAATCAGTTGAATTGGCAAGTTTTACTCAATTTCTTTGTAATATAATTGCTAATAATAACATTAATGATGTAAGCGAGACTATCTATATTTTAGGTAAAAATATGCCTAACATTTTGGAAAATATAATGGAGCGTATTGAATTAAACTTAGAGAAAGTTGAGTTTCAATCTATTATATATATACTAAATGCTGTTGTATATACAAGAAATAAGAATTTATTAGTTAAAATATATAAAAAGAGCAAGAAGTATATACTAAATGACTCTGAAAATATGAAACGATTTTTAATCAATTTCTTATCCATTTTGAGTTATATTGATAATACATTAGCTCGTAAAATTCTTCAAGATAGAGATATTATAGATCATATTAAACTTATAATAAATGAGAAAAATGGCGAAATTATAGGAAAATTACTATCTATTTTGAGTGAAATCGATAACGAATTTGCAAGAAAGATTATTGAGAATAATAAATCCGAAATAAAGTCTGTACTGAAATCTGAGAAAGAAGCAATGATAATTGGCACAATATATTTTAATTTATGTTATATTGATGAAAACTTAGCATACGAAATTTTTTATGATGAAGAAGTAAAAAATGCAATTAGAATAATATTAAAAGAAAACTCTTTCAATAATATTATTATGTTATTATTTGATTTATCTAAAAATATGAAAATAGCCCGAGAAATTTTTTCTGATGAAGAAGTAAAAAATGCAATTCGTAAGATTCTATTAGAAAAACGTGATGAATCTTCATTGAAAAATAAGGGTATTAATCAAATACTTAATATGATTCGTATTGAATCTAATAACATTACTAAAGATATAAAATCAGATGAAATCTTCAATGTATCCACATCAGATCTATTCAATTAATCATAATTCTTATTATTTTTTACACTCTTCTCTATAAACAAAATTTTTGAGCCTGACAGGAGTAAACCAATAAAAACTCTTTTCGATATTTAGAAAAAATGCGAAATAAAAATGACCAAATAAGTACAAATCATTCATTAGAAAAATTAGAATTGTTTGTGTTATATTTCGTTAGGAGCCTTTTTCATTTTCTGGATGAAATTATTTATATTTGTATCTGCGATAATCTATTGCATGAAAATTTACGTAAGTTTATTTCTGCTATTATTTCTGGTGCCACTATTTTCGGCATCGGTTATGGCAAGCGGGTTCGAGCAAGAGGATCTCAAGTTTGACGGTAATTCCGCATTTGGATTTCTCACTGGGCAATGTGATTTTGGGCCTCGTCCGCCTGGTAGTGTTGCATTAGAGCAAACTCGCGGATACATAAAGGGGTTATTAGAGTCTTGGAATTGGACTGTTCGTTTTCAGAACTGGACATACATGGGTGTAAATCTTGTAAACATAATTGCGACGAAGAGTGAAAATGCGTCTGTGCTTATAGGTGCTCATTATGACACACGGCCTGTTGCGGATCATGATCCAGATCCTGGGAACAGGGACAAGCCTATTCTAGGTGCGAATGATGGTGCCAGTGGAGTTGCCGTGATGTTAGAATTAGCCCGCATATTATCGAACGATGTTGCAGAGTCGGTGAAGTTTGTATTTTTTGATGCGGAAGATTCCGGGAATGTGAATAACTGGCCATGGTGTATCGGTAGTGAACACTATGCGCAATCGATGAGTGAAAGCGAGAAAAATCGTACTACGGCGGTTATTATTCTTGATATGATAGGTGATGCTGATCTGAACATACCGCGAGAGGGTTATTCTACAAAGTCGCTTGTTGATACGATTTGGGGTATTGCAGGGCATTTAGGGTATGGTGATGTGTTTCAGAATCGGACTGGATATTCAATGCTTGATGATCATCGTCCGTTTCTGGCATTAGGCTTGCCTGCCGTAGACATAATTGATTTCGACTATCCATATTGGCACACGCTACAAGATACGCCTGAGCATTGTAGTGCGACCAGTTTAGAAATTGTCGGGCGGACCATTGAGTCATTCCTCAAATATTATAAGGGCATAACATTTGTTTATGAACCAGAATTTCCAGTGGATATTCTAATCTTGGTTGGAGCGGTTATATTACCAATCCCTGTGATTGTATATTTAGCGAAACGGAGATCATAGAATGAGTTTAGAAAATCTGATGGTTATGTTTCTTGAAGACAAGCTGGATTTAGATGAGTTCCATAAAAATCTAAAGGCATTCAGAACTCGAAACAAGAAGATTAGCACTGCACGTAGTCTCCTAATTAAATTCATAGAGCTGCATAAAGTACCTATTTCGGACCTTAAGACCTTAAAAGAACTAAGCGAGATAAGTTCAAACTTGCTAAATGCGTTCGTGTCCATTTCTGAAGATTATTTTAATTTGTCCAAGCTTGTAGCCATCAAAATAAGTAATTCGTTTGATATGGTGAATACGCCGCCTCCAAGAGACAAGGATGAGCTTGAAACCATCGCAGCATCTGTAAATCTACTGGAACAACTCATTAAATTGAGTGCCCAGTATGGGCTGACACATACTCAGGATTATTTACTGGAAAAACTACTATCTGGCTGGTATCTTCTCTGGAATGGAGAAGCAAGTATTGATAAAATTGAAGCAATAAAGAGTTTGATCAACTTATCTACGAATTTGAAAGATATTGGAAACGCCCGTTTATCCATTCGCGTTCTAAAAGAAGCTGAAAAATATCTTGATGTAAAGGAGTCTCCTGAGCTCTGGTTCGAATTATACCTTAAGCACATTCAACTCATTAAAGAGAAAAATATAACCGATGGCATTGAAGAAATTCTAACGCACCTAATCGAGCAAATGGAGTATCTTCCAAATACTGAAAAGGGCAAGAAATTAAAACTAAGCATATATGGCGAAACAGGAGAATACTTGGCGAAATCGCCGGACCCTGAAAATATGAGGCAGGCAATCCATTATTACGAACTTGCGGCAAATTTAGCTAAAGAACTCTATGGTGAAGATAGTTCTACTGGCGAAGATATTCAGATGAAAATGGGAGTCACTCTCACAAAGATTGGCGATGAAGAAAGTCTCATAGAGGGTATTAAAATTTTAACTGAATGGATTAAGAAGTGGACTGATAAACTTACCGGAATGCTGCCGAAGGAAATTCATCTTGATGAACTTACAGGAGCACCTCCAATGCTTATTTCGACAATATCCTTGAGGATAAATTTACTCGATAAAATAATGCCAATGGTGGATATCATACGAGACTTAAAAGTTCAGACTAACTTGGATGATTTGCCGGAAGTACTTGAAAAAATTGCGATTGTCTTTGAAAGCTTTGGAGACGAAAACAGCTTAAGTTATGCAAAGTATCTGTATGAAAAAGCCAAAGGCTATGTGGATGAGAAAGATGCACAAGCGACATACTACTCAATAAAGATACAAGGGTTAGAAATTTATATTCGCACAATGAAATCCAAAAAGGAATCAAACGAAGTCAAATTATTGATACTCGAATTTGTTGAAAAATTGAAATTGATAGTGAAGAACCGAAATCTTCAGAATCTTAACATATTGCTATGGGGTCTTCGGATAGTCAAACATACTGGTATATTAAATGAGATTTATGATACGGATCTTGAGGAGCTTGACACGTCTCTTTCAGAAATAACCGAACTATTGGAGGCGGTCTATGGTATCTCTAAAGAGATCGATATTTTAAGTCAGGAGGAAAAATATGTATATGGATTAATCATACTTGAAATTGCAGAGATAGATTTGAACTTGATGGCACTACATATTGGTATTTCAGAAGTTGGTTCGAATGTTCTGGACATCAGCTATGAACTTGAATATGACGTATTGAAGAGTCTTCGTTTAAAGGTTGGCTTCTTTGTGTTTAATAGTCTTTTTTATTATCTGAAAAGGAATTACAAGGCACTAAACACTTCCCTAATTACTTCCGTGAATCTTTATGGTGAGCTACTGGAAGAAACTAAAAAAGCATTAAAAAACATTTAAATATTTTCTTGAACTATATTTTAATCACAATTACATTAACGGGGGGTACTCAATATAAGTCTAAGACAGAACATAAGTACTCTTTTGTCGAACAAAAATTTCAAAATCATCCTCTATACGAACTGGCTTGTATTTATTTTCTCGGGAGTGTCTTCTTATTTTACGCTATACTTTCGAGATATCGGATTAAGCTACATTATGATTGGTGTTGTTTTCACTTTCGCACGCGGGACTAGTTTTATCGGGCGATTTTTTAGCGGATATCTAGGGGATCGTCTAAATCGAAAAAATCTTACAGTTTTGACATATGTTTCTGCAGGAATTGGATATCTGATATTTGGCTTCAGTAATAATATGCTATTTATCGTTCTAGGAATTATCTTCCTATCTGCTACAACCTTGTTTGCTTCAGGTTCCGCTGCATATATGCTTGATAATCTACCCCGTGAGTTAAGTGGAATTGGAATGGGCCTGTATATGGCAGGACGGGCGTTCAGTCTATTGGGGCTTGCTCTATTTGGGCTCTTTCTAAACTTTGGGCTACCTTTCGTTCAAGCAGCACAACTCATGTTTATATTAACCGGAGTTTCGTATTTACTTAATTCTGTGGTGCGTTTTGTTTTTCTAGATTCTGGCGGGCGAGCTGAAAAGCTTAAAGAATCTGTACTGGTGGACTTCATTCAACAATACAAAATCACATTTAAGGTCCTGCTGACGGCATTTCCGGTTTTCATACTTGTTCTGCTGATCGACGGAATTAGTGATGGAATCTATCGATATGTGAATCTATTTTATGTAAATGAAGCACTTGGGTTCTCTATTGGCTCAATAAACGTAATGCTCATGATTACCTTGTTAATTTCGGTTCCTTTGAATTTAAAAGTCGGGCGATTCTTTGATAAACATGGCAGTCACAAGACCATAGTCCTAATATATTCCTTTATGCCTGTGACTATGCTACTTTTGTATTTAAGCCAATATTATGAATATATTGTACCTATTAACATTGTTCACATCTTGGATGCATTGACTCCTGGACTATCTGTAATTGTATCTACTGCATTCATTGGAATTTCAACAAAATCCTTGAACGATATTCTCTGGGCAACGGCTCTAAACGCTTATGTTAGAAAGACAATCCCATCAAAAAGCGTTTCCAGTATGATGGGTGTGACTTCGGTTTTATATAACGCATTTATGCTTATGGCACCGCTGCCAAGTTCAATCATCTATGCCCTTTATGGTGGTCCAATTCTTCTGTTGATAATCATTATACTCAATACGATTATATTGATTATATTGAAGTTCCGAAGTTTTCTGCCGAATAGGAATATCGATGAATTACGAGAAATATTTTCTAATGGCACCCAAGAAGGAAATTAGTGGTCTTTTTATTATATTCTCTTTTTTATCTTTTTAGAGCATTATGGAGGTTTATCCCCTGGCGACTACGGAAATTAGTGCTGAACAAGTTATTACGCCCAAAATCGAAAGCGAAAGTAATCTAGAAAAAGCAAAGCGACTTTTCAAAAATCGAAATTTCGCTATTCTGATCGTTACTTATTGGGCTACTGGGATTTTCCAGCCTGTTCTCGGCTATTTAAACCTATATATGCATGAGGAAGGTCTATCATATATCACGATTGGAATCCTGTTATCAATTTATTCCGCAATAGCTCTGCTCGCAAAATGGATCGGTGGGCATATTGCAGATAATTATGATAGGCGATTGCAGTCTGCAATAAGTATGTTCCTTGCAGGAATTGGACCATTCATAATCGCATTTGCAAGAGATGATTTTGTGCTCGCTCTGGGATATTTGAGTTTCACGCTAGTGTATTTCTTCTCATCCGGATCTACTGCATTTATCATGGAAAATGTACCTAAGGAAAATAGTGGATTTGGTATGAGTATGTTCTCGTATCGGAAGGTGTTTAATGTAATTGGCTTATCTTTTCTAGGGCTATTATTCGCAATAAGTGTAAGCTTTGTCGCCTCAATGCAGATTGCACTAGTTCTTGAAGGCATAGTGTTTTTCATTCTAGGTGCTATCAGATTATTTGGATTGAAACCCTTAAATAAACGCCTCGAACGAAAGAAGTTCAGTCTAACAAGTGGATTCAAAATCTTCTTCGCTACAATGCCCGTCATTATGGTTATTGCGTTTCTTGATGCGGTCTCGGATACGATGTTCCAGTTTGTTTATCTCTTTTATATGCGATACGAACTAAACATATCCGTCTCAGTAATTAATGCTGCATTCATTCTTGCGGCAGTTCTTGTGGGACCACTATCCACAAAATTAGGAAAAGCCATGGATATATCTCCATCATCAAAGCTATTAGCAAAGGTCTATTCTCTAATGCCAGTCTCGTTAGGGCTTCTCATTGTTGCTTCTCGATTCACATATATTTTACCAAATGTTCTCATAGATGATATAATACACTTTTTCGCTCCACTTGACTTAATATTTCAAACGGGCTTTATTGCAATCGTTCTCAAATTCATAAATGATACACTATGGTATTCATTGTTGTTCATGTCTGTCAAGCGGTATGCTCCTAGACTAGATAGCGGAAAAATTTTGAGTGCATATGCAATATTAGTTCAAGCTCCAAATATTCTCCTAAATTCAGTTCTCGGTGTCGTATATACATATATTGGCGGTCTTTTGCTTATTCTTACATGCTTGGCAATAAACATAGTGATCCTATTGATCTTGCTGAGTAGAAAAAGTTTAGGAAAGGAATTGCCCGATTAGTGTGGCATCTCCATTCCTGTACCCGTTATTTTTTGTAAGATCAAATTAATTCCAAAACCAGCTATCAAATACCATGCCCAGAAATGAAATCCAATACCATATGGTGTTGGAATACCCAAATTTAACATGTTCAATATCGGTATTTTGTACAGGTTCACAGGAAGATATGCTACAGGGGTTTGAAATACCTCGCGGAAAATCGTAAAGATCAACAGGAACGGAATGAAGAAATACAGACTTGGCTTCATACGAGCTTTCATAACTTCACCCTGAATCCTCATAACTTCACCCTGACGCGATTGAATCTCAGCTAATAATTCAGGGTCCATGGTCTTACGCGCTTGCTTCACCATATCTTGAAATTCATATACAATTTTCATCTTTTCTTGTAATTCCTCAAAGTTCGTCATCTTCTTCAGTGCAAATATCGAAGTGAGACTTATTGCTAAACTTATGAACATAATTAAGATGGCTGAGAGTGGAGGATATGCCCATGGTCCTAACGCGTTTCGAATGCCATTTATAAGGTCTGTCCAGATATCCATTGGTCATCACCAAAACTTACACGAAATAAATCCGCAATTGCTTTTAAATTATATTATTTCGTGCAATGTGGTAACTATTACATTTTTTGCAAAATTTTTGATAAAAAATCTTATATTATTTATTAGCTTATATATACATATACAAAAAATAAATTTGAGGGCTTATCATGGTTCGGGGGTATCAAAACCTTCTCAATTATATTGTGAATGCATATATTGAAACG
The DNA here is from genome assembly GCA_964589775.1 of uncultured archaeon. GTDB lineage: Archaea > Asgardarchaeota > Thorarchaeia > Thorarchaeales > CAZPUN01 > CAZPUN01. The sequence goes on along the minus strand of CAZPUN010000056.1, from coordinate 15,413 downwards.
AAACATTTCAAAGCCTACCAAAGCTTTGAAAATATAGTGATTGATATTGGCCGTTTTAGATTGATAGTCCGCAGGACAGATCTATTCAAAAGAATTTTGAATGCAATTCATGAACGTATGTATAATAACTTCAAACCAATGGATCAACTTGCAGTATTAAATACATTGGAGAGGATTGTCTCAACATATCCTCTTATTCCTTTGATAGGCATCATAGAGGATATTTTTAGAGAACGCGACTTATATATCAGAAAACAAAAACGTACTCGCAAAGAAGTATGGCACGATAGACGAATACCAAAAATTCCTGGCAAATATCATTATATTTTAACAATTAAGAAGAAGCGACAGAAAATTCTCTATGTGAGTAATCATCGTGTTAATGATCAATCCGTATACGAAATCCCGCTTGTAAATCAACTTAAACGTGTTTGGCCATTACCTATTTATAGGAATTATTGCATTTTGAGAATCGAAAGAAGAAAATACAACTTCATGTTTGAATTAGATGTCGTATCATTCGACAATGATACCATTTATATCTTTGAAATAAAGAATCGAAAAGTAAATCAGGTATTTTTACAAATCTATAGAATGCTAAGGGCAGCAAGATATCTCAAATTATGGAGACGTAGTATGGGAAATAATCCAAAATTCTTGGTTCCGATATTTTATATTCGAAATGGGCACTCAGATGGAATTAATACTCTTTCCTTGGAAGAAGTCTTGTCTTCTATTCAAATTGACCCAAAAGAGCAACAATGGTTATCAATTCCACTTTCCATAAATAGTCAAAAGGCACTACGTGATTATCTTGAAAAGCAAGGATTTATCATGAACCCACAGTGATTTTCAAAATTTTCTTTTTTATTTGTTCTGAATGCATTGAGTTCTGTTCAGATGATCCCTTCAAATGAAATGAACGTTTACTCTAAATATGTCAAAAAAAATGAACGTTTACCAAAGTAAACGTTAGATACGCTTGAAAATTTAGGCGCCAAAATCATTTTTAATTTAATTTTATTAACATTTTCACATTTTTTTCTTTGAAAATATGAATTTTATTTATATATATTTTACAAGATTTGCAAATATCTATAAAATATGCATAATGAGTAATAATTTGATTGTTAAGCGAGTTGTAATTCTATTACATACGTGTATGATAAATCCTTACTAAATATTTATTAGGGCAAATTCATACAATTATACTTGCCTCGCTTTGCGTCGTGAGCAGAGTCATTAATATTTCCTCTTAGCGTACGCTATGCGCGGCAAACAAAAAAAGTGGCGATTGCCGGGAGGCCACCAAGAAAAATGTTTAGCAGAATGTTAAGAAGAAAAGGATTCTATAGAGTAAAGGATTCACGAGAAGTAGCATATATGAAGCATAGTTTGGGTCTTGGAGGTATTTATGTATACCTACGAGATTCTAAAGCAATAATAAAAGTACGGGATCTAAACTTGGAACGCGTTTATGAGCGTGCAAAGCCATTGGAAAGATTTATTGATGAGTTAAATCAGATGGACGAGCGATTCCGAGGAGACTATCGCCAAAAAATGGCTGGTTCTTAAGTTCATTGAATCATATGGGGATACTGTAATATCTTGGGAGTACGTCGTATCGACGTTTCCCTTTACTCTTTATTTTTATTCAATATAAATGTATGATTAGGTAACTTAATTTATGAAAAGAACAATAATTGTCGTATGAGCGAGTATAGATCTACACTTGATGTAAGAATTCCACATGTTAGTGATGAGTACCTTCAGGCTTTGTCTAGCTTGTTATCTTATGAATTCTCTGAAGAGATCAGTTTGTATGATATTTTAGGTCTCACAAATGCATCTGAAATGGACATTTTTGAATTGATTTCCGAGGTTGAAAATGAGGTTTCAGACCTTAGGGAATTAGTTTTAACTATTTATGTGGACAATCCCAAGATCCGTAAAATTTTCGCAAGCCGTGAAGAAAACGGGAATCCCTTACCAATGGTTTGTGTGCCACATTTTGAGCAAAAGGGTCCAAATAAGGCAACAAACTTTAAGCCTATCAGTGTTCCGGATGATGAATTTGTGTTATCCGTTTCGCCTCGCAAAAAGGAGTTGAACTATGTTCTTTTCCAGGGTATATGTGGAGATTTCGTAGGCTATCATGAAAAAGTACCATATAGGAAGTTTCTGATGCCCATTATTGAAAAAGAAATTGTTCCAACCTATCGAAAGGGTTATTTTGCTTTTGTTAGCTTTTTGTCTCCTTCAATTAAGATAAACCCCTATCCTCAGAGAAATCGAAACTTTACATATCGATTTACAGCTCCATTTAAGATATTTGAATCGTATGGACTTGAAATTAGTGGTCCCGGAACCGAGTTCGTTTTCAAGTTCGAAGAGGAAAAGAGTCAAGTGATGCGCGGCGATGTTACACTCTATTTCAGCAAGCGAATCGATAGACTAACTCCTGTTTATCAAATCGCAAAATATGATATATGGTTTGCAAAGTTTGTCTACTTGCTGGATCAATTGGCGAAACACGGTAAGCCGAACGTTTTATAATTTTTTCCCAATTATCCAAAATGTCGGCGTATATGTGAAAAATTGTTTTTCAATTCGTTCCTTTGTCATTTTTCTTTCGCTCTGAATTTCAAAAAGCATTTGCGACGGATTGTAATTCCATGATAAAACTCCGAACTCCATGTAAATGCCTTTCCGCCTGAGATACATAATCATCTTATTGGCGATAAATGGATCTGCGCCCGCATTGATCAGAGCATCAACAATTGGTAGTTTAGTTTTTGGTTCCGCTGGCTCATATTCCAAACTTCCCTCAATACGCCCTGAATAGTCCGGCTCAATAGAAATAAAAAACCCTCCTGCTTTTAGCACTCGTATGATTTCATTAATCGCCACTTCATAGTTTCCAGACCATAATAGAGTATAATGATCAACAACAACATCAAATGTGCTATCCATAAATGGAATTTGTAAAACGCTGGCATTTGCAGTTGAAGATCTATTCGGATTTCTCTCCAAACTTTCGAAATCTAAATCTATCCCGAATACAAAATCTGTATACCTCTTTAATTCACTCATGATTGATCCTCTATTACATCCCAGATCCAATACTCTGTGTGATTTCTGAATTCCTATTCGTTCATACATGAATTTTCGTGTTGGCATAGTGAAACTCATTTGTGCGTCTAAGAAATCGTCAGGATATAATTCCGAAGACATAGTATAGGTCTCCATTTTAATTACAGATTGAGTTCCTTAATTCTTTTATGGATCTTCTATACTTGTGTATATTAACACTTCGAAATCTTGTTCTAAATTTACATTTTTGAAATCTTAATAATTTGAAATCATCGACTCATTTGAAGGTAAATGCTACGTGAGTTTTGTAAATGTGTCATCAGAAATATTAATATTAAATAAATATTTATACTATAAAATATATATTTAATTAAACTCCATAAAGTTATCCTATTATTCGAGTAAACGTTTACCTTCAACATTAAATGTGATTAACTTATATCACGAATTTTAATCATAGAGTACACGTTTGATTCGTAATTGATGGGCAGCAGGCTGGGTCGCCGGGAGAAACATTTACTACCAGACAACTCACTTTTAGGATTCACGAATTTTGGGTCGGGTAAATTCGCAAATCTGATCTTAAAGTGGCTGTCAGAGCTGACCTGCTGCCCTGAGTAAATGTTTGTTTTTCTAACGGGTGTGTTTGCGATAGCGAGTAAACGTTAGTTCTCAAATAGATTCTAACGTTATCCATAAGGTTGCAAAAAGACTAATTAAAATGTAGTGAGACATGGAAATTACGTACATATTTAATGTGTTATATAAGCTCTAAAAAGGACGTATAATACATAGATATGAAAACTATATTATTCTTTATCATATTAAAGAAAAGAAAGGTTTAGGAAGCTGAATATAATATTCTTACAACTTCTGCTTCTTCAGGCGTGGGCATGGCATCATTTTCTACAAGATCGTATAGTAATGCTAACGCATGTACCCCTTCCATGAATGTACTAGTGTGCTTTAATACTTTTGACATTATAATCACCTATCAATTTTAAATATTGTAATTGATACTTATAAAAGTATCGAAATCATAAAAATATACTGTCATTTTTACAAATTTTGCAATTTCGTTAATAATTATTTTTGAATTTCTAAATCTTAACATTTTCGTGACCTCCCGGTATTCAAAAAACAATACTAGACGAATTAACAAAGTATTTTCTGAAACGTATTATTCACTAAATCTGACAAGTACGAATCGGAGAGAGTAATCCGAAACTATTCAATGATATTTGGCGGTCTTTTATATGACTGTTAATATCTTAATCAAAAAATAGTTGTGAGGTGGTCTAGCCACCATAATTTCATTTTAATTATAGCATGCGCTCTGTGATCTTCTTGTATAGGAATGGGATAATTAAGATTATTACGTTTAAGAGAATTATATATGGAAGTACGTAAAGAAATGCATCTCTCAGCATGCCCATTGTCATATGTAAGTCTTCGACATTTGTAGCATTGAAATATTCGGGATGCACGATTTCCATGGCAGGTGGTATGCCAAAAACAGCACCTAAGAATAGAAGAGTAATGAACAGAATTATTTCTATTTTTATAAGGCTTGAGTGCGCCTTTAGTGTTTCAACAATATTGCTCACTTATATCACCTTTCTAATCTGGACAATTTTATTTTCTTTCTAGGATTTTATGAAATGAAACCCTTTTAATATGTTTCTCTTTGCGCTTGTTTTCCTTTATAAGTTCTACCCTATTTATTCGGATATCATTTGATTTATTAATTTAATTGTTTCTTCGGATAGTGAAGTAATTCTTGCGGCTTTTTCTATATTTGTTGATCCCAGAAGATGTTCATTTTCTAAGAATGCTCTTATGTGCGATAAGAACTTAATACGATACTCTATGAATTCTTTAATTTCACTAAAATTATCAAATCTTTTCAAGTATTTAGTTGTTTCCATTAAATATTCTATATTTACATGGCGATTTATTTTTCCATTTATTTCTACGAATATTGCAGTATCCATAGGCTCGATATTCGTGCTAGTGCCGATAATTACCCTTGCCTTTTGTCCTGATACTAATTCATTTACGTGTTCCGGTTCTTTACAATAAATCACATCTATTTTGTTATTGAATAAATCTGAAATACCATGAATGAATTCTCTAAGTTGTTCTTTGTTGTCTCCTATTACTATAATTGGTACTCCTACTAAATACGCCCACAAAATTGAAGCAAAATTATCTCCAAGTTTTTGAATTATGTTTTCTGAATATATAGAACCATCTACTTTATTTTTTGAGAAATCTATGGTTGCCTGCTGGAGAATTATTTCTAATTCATCATTGAAATCCATAAATGTATTTTCAAATCCGTCCCAACTATTCAATTTTGTGATATACTTTGACAAAAAGCGGCCCAGAATTATTTGAGCTAATATTTCCAAATTTTTAGAGCTCTCATTTGCTACTAAAGCTACTGCATATTTATCTTTCCTTGCGATAATTATGTTTTTGTCGCCGTAGCTTATTATTTTTGTAGGCCGCCCGAATAGAGAATCTCCGAACGTATCGAAGGCACTTAATAGGTTTGTTAATAGCAGTGGATCTACATCTGATCCATATGAAAACAAAGTCATTCCGGATTTCTCAAATATATATACTGATTGTATTTTGCTATCAACAAACATGATTTTGACTCTCTTTACGAATTCATATTAATATATTTATAAAAAAAGGGAAGGCATTGTTTTGTTTATTTAAAAATCCATACCGGAGTAATTGATTTTGCATCTATCCAGAGCAATGTAATTATTATGTTCTGGGTTTGTACAACTCCACTGACAACTACAGTATCATTAATATGTGGAAGATCTAATTCCCAATGAACCCAAATAGATGCTGAACCGTCAGATATTCTAAATAAATCTGCAGAACTCTGAACCTCGACAACGCGACCTTTAATACGAATTTCTTGGTCTGCCATACTACTTGAAATATCTCTTATTGAAGTTACTCCGAAAAGTCCATCATGATATGCGACATATCCTCCAACGGCGAGAATAACAAGTACTAGGAATATCTTACCATATGACGTTCCACCTTTTTTCCTTGGCATTTTTTTTAATCCTCCTATTACCCTTTATTTATCATAATCTCTTAAAAATATTATTACTTTTTAATGAAATTTTTAATTTATTGTTGGATATTTTGTTTTGCCTCTATATCTCCAAAACTTTATCATAATTTGTAACTCTATTTATTTTAACAAATCCAAGTCTTTCGTAGATCCTAATTGCATTTGGTGTTGATGAGAATACCCATAGGGAAACTTCATCATATCCTAAATCCGTATAGAATTTAAGAACATGATGTGTTAAGTAAGTTGCAAGACCCATACCTTGATATTTTGGGCGTGTCCCAATTGGACCCACGTAGCCTCTTTTAATTCCAAAATAGTCAATATACTCCTGACGAGGACGTGAGACAACTACTGATGCGATTTCCCCATTTTTTTCTATTAACCAGCAAAAATCACAAGTCCAATCAGTATATCGGGCTTTCATGTTTTCAATTAAGCTTCCTCTAATGCGTTCATGTTCATATGCTTCGTTAATTACTTCTACTATTTCTTTATCTTCATCACATCTCATCTGACGAACTATGAATCCCTCAGGAAGTTTTAAATTCAATTCAGGTGGTGGTAATTTGCATACCATTTCATACTGATAGCCTTTTGTTATCCAGCCCTTCCGCCTTAATATGTCATGCCATGGTTCCTCATCAAAAAGATGTATTCGCATAATATTTGTCAACCTATTAACCACTCCCATGGAATTAATCTAAAAAAATAAGAGAACACGAAATATATTTATTTTTGCCTTTTAGCAAGTTAGTAGGAAGCCATCTTTACACGCCATTCGCCATCTTCCTTGACTAAATGGATCGGTACGGGTAATCCCATCTGGTTTCCATCTTTATCTAGTCTTTTGAAGAATATTTTCATATAATCTTCTTCTTCCTTATCGATATGGTCGAAGACGTAATGGATGCCTTTTTCAGCATATCTATGTCCGGTATTATACCAGAATTCTGCCGAAGATCCTCGGACTTTCTTTAATTGCTCACGAAGACTTTTTACTATGGTCTCCGCCCATTTATCTCTTGATTCTTTCAACAGGTCATAGTGCAACTTGGCTACTTCAACCGCTGAAAGTCCCTTTGGTACAGTCATTTTTTATCCCTTTCAAAGTCATACAAAATTTTTTTTGTATATCTATTATAATATCTGATATTTTCTTAGTTATTAAGCTTTTGGCGATTTGTTGATGTTTTATGAAATTTTTTTCGCAATGATGCACTTTTTAAAAATAATAATTTATGATAGTTTAATATCCCTCATCAAGATTTACTACGTCTGGAATTGGTTCTCCTCGCCTTATTATGTCGAGTTTCCGAGCGATATCTCGTGCTATTTCCTCTGCGACTTCATCTGAAGTCCATGCTCTATGTGGAGTAATCGTGATGTTCTCTAATTCAAAAAATGGAAAGTTTGCCATTTTGTATGGTTTTTCTTTCTGTTCCCACGGATACATGTAATGAACGTCTATTGCTGCCCCACGAATTATTTTATCTCTCAATGCAATGTATAATGACTCTTCATCCACAACACGTCCTCGTCCGATATTTACAAAAATGGCACTTGGCTTCATCAATTTAAATTTCTCAAGATCAATTAGTCCTTCAGTTTTCTTGGTGAGTGGTAATGCTGTAAAAACAATATCTGCCCTTGGCAAAATGTCATTTAGTTCATCTATAGTATGAATCTCATCAAAATACTCAACGGGACCTGCATGGCGTCTTATTCCTATTGTGTACATTTCGAATGCCTTTGCGAATTTTGCTATATATCGACCGATTCGTCCTGTCCCTAAACTTAGCAGGATTTTTCCTCGAAGTGCTATGCTCAAAGCATAATTGAACTCTTTCGGTGGCCATGTGCCTTTCAATTCACGGATTTTTCTATCGCTTATGGATATTCGCTTGCATTGGTCTAAAATAAGCGCGAAGCCATGTTCTGCAACTGTCCTAGCATTTGCGTGACAGTTTATTAATGTAATACCCAAGTCCTTGTAAAATCCATAATCCACCCAATCCACGCCAGCTCCCTGAAATATGTTGTATTTGACACCCCTTACTTTTTCAAAAATTTCTTTTTTAACACTGCCTACAATCACTTCAAAGGGCTTTTCAAAAATTTTTTCATCGTAGTTTTTCGGATCAAACTCTACAATCTCCCAATCCGTGGTTATAAAATTTCTAACAAGTGTTGCGGGTATCCATGATACGCTGTAAAGCACTCTAGCGTTGCTCATTTTAATCGATTAGACTGTAATTCTAATTTGTTAATATTTTTTATGAATTGTATTACTTTTTTATTGTTTCATTTTATTTTTCGTATCTGAAGAACTCTAATTACATCATCAATTGGCAGGTAGCCTATGCAATAATGTCCCACTCGAACCGTATAAATTTTCGAGCCTCCATGCCTTTTTCGTAATTGAGGCTCCCGCTCCAGCTCATGTAATGTATTCATAATATCTTGTTGTACCTTCGAATTCATTTTCATGAATATTTTCTGAGGTCTAGGATCAAATGTAATCATTTCAGTTTTCGTTTAAAATTAGCACTTAAATATATTTTTAGATTAATGAGAATTTATTAGAAACATGAAAAATAAAAAAGAAAGAAATTGAGGATTACTTTGAAACATAGACGTTTGAAAATGCGAAGTTAAGCGTAATTTCAAATTCGCCTATTTGAACAACCATTGTGCCACTTCGAATATCAATGTGGAGTTGATTCTTTGAATTGTACTCATCATTCAGTCGAATTGCCATCTCGACATTACTACTCGTATATGAAGCTGTTAGGCTGGTTGTACTATCACCCGCAACTCCTACTGGGGTCGTGTAATTTTCTTCGATGGTTGTCAGATATATATTATTCTTTGGAGGATAGCTCAAAATGTAGAATGATGCACCGTCCGGATCGTTAAAGTATATCTCGTACGTTATGTATGTTATATTTATGTCGAATGGAAGTGGATTTCGGATGTTTGCAACTGCATTAACCGTATAACTTGCAGTAATCGTACCGGTAATCGGATTATAAGATAGATTAATAGAAATGGTATCGACAGTTACGCTTTCTATCAAGCTTTCCTGAATTCCGACAAGACTTGTGGTAAGATTTACATCTACGGAAGTCATATTTATTGATCCTTCGAGGTCTGTACTGAAGTTTCCAACGATCATAACCGTAGAATTCAATCCCATAATATAATTCGAGAGTAGGTCATTTAATGTAGAACTATTGCCCTTAACAAGATAAACATCAGACTGAATGTAATTCGTACCCACAATTAGTGTATAATTCGATATTGTGAGATTTCCAATTACTTCACCTTTAAAGTAGATTGTAAAGTTTGCTGAATCAAGTGTGATATTCATATTTGCATTGTTATCAAGAGCAATCTCCATCTTCACATGGATCGTATCTGCAGTTGTATCTACAAGTGTGAAGTTTGTAATTCTCGGATTAAGATTCAATGGCGGTAGAACGATGTACGTTGAATAATTTGCTAAGACTTTGGATAGGATATCTGTACCATTCGGCATGCCTTTCACTAAAAGTTCAATATGTCTTCCATGTACGTAATCGGTTAGGAGAATTTGAATTGCAGTTTCATTGGCAATTGTGAAATTAATTAGAACACTGTAAATATGCACACCACGTAATACATGCATGGCGGGTAGTGTGATATTTCCAAGTTTGTTGTGTTCATACTCAACGGCAAATGTCAGATTGTTCAAATCAACATCATATTGTGTAGGATTGTTAATTTTAATGGTCACGTTAAATACTACCGAACCGTGAGTCGCATTATATAATTCGAAGCTTATTATGGCAATATCTGTTGGCTGAACACCACACAATGTGATATTATAAGACAAGCTGCTGACAATATCACTAATCAATCCAGAAGTCTCATGGCCTCTAATTGTAAGTGTGATATTGTGTCCTTCCATATATGAGTTTATCAAATCTGAAAGTTTGTTCGTATCTGCAGCAACTATGCTCAAATCAGTAGTAAAGTTATTCCAGCCGTTATGGATTTGTAAATCTGTCAGTGTGATATTTCCCAGATAATCCGTAGAATTAACAAAAACATCAAAAGCCGCATTTGAAATGTTTAGATCCACGTCTATTGGATTATATATCGAAATGTTTGTCTGCACTGTTATTGCGTTTGCACTTGAATTTATCAACTTAATGTTCGACAGATTGAATTCAAGTTTTCCAGGGCTAGGTATATTTACAGTTTTATTCCAGCCTGACACAAGCGTTGAAAGGAGATTCTTGCCTGTAGAACCTTTCAGAGTTATTGCGACATCATTTCCGTTCAGCATGTTTTGAATCATCGTTTTCACATTTGTCGAATTTGCATCGGTAAATGTCGCATTTACAGTGTATGTATTGTTTCCCTGATAGAATGGTAATGTGGGAACATAGGCAATACCCAAATATTCTCCATTATACAGCAGATCAAAATACATATCCGGTAGGTCACCAACTACTGATGATGGATTATATATGGTAAGGTTCAGCATTGTTTCGATTGCATCTTCAGAAATTGAGAGGAATTTAAGAGCATTTAGAAAAACATCAATTCCTGAAAGCCCATTCATGTTTGCATTCATTTCAAAATTCAGAGTTATAGGTGATGTTAGACCACTGACTAATGAATCTGCTCTGAAGCTCACAGAGATTTGAGCACTCTGCCCAGCGATAAAAGTCTGGACAAGCTCCTGAGCTGCAGTTTGATTCTTGGGCTGAAATACACCTTCTACGGAAATTATATTATTGCCGTGCACTATTGTCTTGTTTGCAATAGTAATATTGCCAAGAACTTCTCCCGCGTATGAAAAGTTCATCAACATATTCTTAATGGAAAATGAAACATCAGTCGGGTTAACAATTACTACCTGCGCCCCGAATGAAATCATATTTGAAGTCGCATTGATCATTGAAATACTACGAATGTAGGAATTTGATAATTTGTTTAGGGCACTCAACGATACAGTTTTGTTTAACGTCAAATCAATTTTCAGGTTTGCAATTGTCGGGACACTAATATGAACTTTCGCACTGATTTCAAGATTTACTGAAGAATCCATAAAGAAGTCATAAAAGAAGTTTTCAAAAATAGTTTGTGAAATATTGTTCAGACTTGAAGTAAAGGTGAAATAATTAGTTCCCGGTTTGATATTCAGAGATGGTATATCAATTGAACATAAATATCCTCCCGAATATCTAACATCGACCGTTGTCTCATTTGAAGTTGCATTATAATTCGACGGATTTACAACTTTTATCGTTGTATTAATTAAAAGATCTCCATTTACTGAAGTTTGTAGATTCAATGAAACCAGTTCAATACTTGAGTCTTCAAGTACATTCTGAGCCTGATTATTTATGAGAATCTGAACCCCTACAACTCCAGAAACGACTACAACAGAAGTAACAACAAGAGCTAAAATCATTTTCATTTTACTTGCTGCCATTAAAGAACTCATTTAAGGTCCCTCGATTTTTTCAAATACTCGATATTTTGTCCTTATATTAATATTTTTTTGATTATTCTTTTATAGTTTTAGTTGATAAATTCTTTTTTTGAATTATTTAACTTTAAAGACAATCAAAACCTACAAATTTTAAATAGAAAATAAATTCTATGGATCTCTTTGGACATTCCGAGATATATTTATTAAATATGTTTTATTTGTATATTACGAGATGGTTTTTATGAGTTCGTGGGTACAAGATCAAAAAACAGGTTCCTTATGGACCTTCTATTTCAATATAAAAAACCATGATTTACCGGATATTGTTCAGTATTTTAAAAATAAAGGTTATACATATGCAGAAGATGATGCAGTGTTAAGATTTGAAAAAGGACGAACACTAATAAAGTCAAACTTTGAATCTCATGAATGGATAGGTGTCGCCACAATTTCTGAAAAACTTAGAAACATATTCCAATGGATCGCCGTAATTACAATGTTGTTTATTATAATATTAATCTTTGGAGCAATATTTTATGTTGTTGGTTTCGGTGTACAATTTCTAATCTATTCTATTAATCCAAATATTGCCAATATGTTTTCTGATTGGTTATCGTCCTTTCTTAATATTTTCATAATATTCATTCTAATTACGGGTATTCTGTTCGTTGTATTTCTGATAGTCGATCATATTGAGATGAATATGCGTAGCGTTGCAATTCGTGATATCTTAGAACTTGCAAAGGCGTGGAACATAAAATATGAGACGTCGCAATATCCGTCAAAAGAAATAGCAGATAAATTTAGTATTCTTAATATAACATTCGGTGACATGCAACAGGAAGAAACGGCTCAAACAGACAATGTTGACTAACTTTTTAACTTTTCTTTTTTCTTTTTATGAAGTTCCTCTAACTGGTCCTTGATGTCTTTGAGATAATCTCCGTGTAATGGATATGCAATATATGATATTATCGCGATAGCAATAAAGATTATCGGAATTGCTCCCACAAGCAGTCGCAAACCTATGGCAACAGAAGCTGGCTGAACCGATAAGTTGGAATCATAGCCGAAATATGTTAAAATTGTACTGATTATTATCGCCTCTACGACTGTAGAGAGTCTAATTACAAATGCATTGGCACCAAAATACATACCCTCCCGCCGAACTCCTGTCTTTAATTCATCTTCATCAATAACTTCGGCAATCAATAAATCTGGAAGCAGCATGACGGGCGCAATACCCATGCCTAACAAAACTGCCAAAACTAACAATTGTTGAATTGTCTCTATGAATAGAAACATGAGCAGTTCCATACCAAATACAATTATTCCAAATATCATTGCGTTTCTTGAACCGATCTTATTTGTAATTACTCGCCATATTAAAATAAAAATAAGTGCCGACGAAAACGCAAGAAGAAACACAAATGCGGTAAATTCATCTGAAGCATTAAGTACATACTTAGTATAGAACGCCATCGACGATAGTACAGTCATTATCACTACCTCAATCATAAACCAGCCCAAAACATATGTAATAAAGGATCTATTTACAAACGTTGATTTTAATGCATCCCATGTATTTAGTGGCTCATCTGCGAGAAATTCTTCCCGTTCGTGTATTCCAATAATCGAAATATATACAAACAAACCTGTTACGATTCCTAAAATTAATCCCATTATTGGAAAACCAAGCGTCGAATAAATTATTGGTGGAGCTGCAGTTCCCAGAATAACACCAATAACTGAAAAAATCTGTCGATAACTGGACACTTCCGTTCGTTCTTCATGAGTTGAAAATTGTTCCACAAATAATGCGGTCCATGGTAAAATGACTATTGTATAAAATGTATCGAATAGAAGCAAAATAATTGTAAAATAAATAAGCAGTGGAATTCCGCCTTCGAAAGATGCTGTAAATGGTGGAGTCCAGACAAGTATGGTTGTAATAGCCAAAGGTATCCCACCAATTATAATGAATGGAATTCTTCGACCCCATTTGCTTCTTGTCTTGTCAGAAAGTTGCCCTACAAGAATATCATTGATTGCATTCCAAACCGCCCATATGGTCATGCCAATTCCTACAAGAATCGGATTCAGATTTAACGTGTCAACATAATAGAATAGAACATATGTAGCAATTGCTGTACTTGAAATTGCTGCAGCAATACTTCCAGAGGAATATGTAATCTTAGTAATCTTTCGCACAGGGATACCTCCAAATGCATTTCGGATAATATGTCTAATATAAAATATATATCATGAACAAATTTATAATATGATATAATCCATAAAAGTTCATGAGTGCCATAAAATCCATAAGAAAGGGAATAAAAGTAGCCATAATTGAAATTCATGATATTTCTGAGAACAGAATTAACTTTTTGAATCATACTTTGCGTCTTCTAAAATCTCATCAGATCGGCACATTTGAATTACTTCCTTTATTACATGAAAATGATGATGAAAAATATCAGAAATATATCGATACGATATTGTCTCTTGAACAGCATATCATAATGCATGGTCCCACTCATTGGGAAGATGGCCTTCACTCCGAGTTTTCTATGGCTTCGCATAAGGAAACTCTGGGACGTATGAAGTATATGTTGTATTTATTCAAAAATGCATTCGGTTATGTCTCCGATACTTTTGTTCCGCCCCTATGGCGTTTTAATGACTATTTGCTTGATGTACTCAAGTCTCTCAATATAAAATATACTGCAAACGTATCGGATATTATCGATCTCGAGCGAAATTGTAAAGCAAGTATACCTACACTGAGTTTTGAAGGTGGAAATAAAGGTCTGGATCTAATCTTCTTACTCGCTTCTACGGGTACATTCAAATATTTAACCTCTCTAAAAATGCCGATTCGAATTCCAATTCATCCTGATGATGTTTATCTATTCCCATATATCTCGGCATTGATTTCTAAATTAAAGAAAAATGGTTATTCTTTTTATAATTATGAACAGTTTATGAATGAATTCAAACATATATTATGAATGTAAAATATCGGGCATTTTTTACATATTTTTGCTCTTTTTTATATATTTTGATTTATATTTGAATATTATTTTGTACCACATACTGAGCTTTTTATGCAGTCGACTAACGAAATATTTAAACATAGCTCAAATTTATAAATATATGTACTCACTTACAACGCGAGGTGACTAAAATGAAAGAATTTGACGCTTTAATTGTTGGCGGTGGTCCTGCCGCTATCATTACTGCTGTTACTGCACGACAGAATTATAAAGATGCCAAAATTGCGGTCGTAAGACCTGAGAAATACGTCGTAATTCCTTGTGGGATTCCATATATTTTTGGAACCATCAAGTCTGTTGAAAAAGATAAGATTCCAGATGAAGTCTTAACAAAGAAGGGTATTGAACTCATTAAAGATTATGTTGAAGATGTTGATTTAGAGGGGCATGTTGCAACTCTACGTAGTGGAGAAAAAATCAAGTACAAGAAGATGGTTCTCGCAACTGGATCCAAACCATTCGTGCCACCAATTCCCGGTGCTGATAAGAAAAATGTGTTTCCCGTTACCAAGAACCCAGACGATTTGGAAGTCATGCTTGAGGTTTCCCAGAATGCGAAGAATGTCGTAGTTATTGGTGGTGGATTCATAGGAGTTGAATTTGCAGATGAGCTTGTTAAGAATGGAAGTAAAGTGAGCATTGTTGAAATTCTTCCACACCTGCTTCAGTT
>CAZPUN010000055.1:0-37676 GCA_964589775.1 uncultured archaeon | reverse complement strand
AGTCCATGTGACAGACGCTGATGGAAATGCATTCCAGGGTGCAAATGTTACTCTATATAAATCCGGTCAAAAGATTCGGTCGTTAATTACTGATGAGAACGGAAATTGTACTTTCTACAATATTAATCAGGATACGTATACCGTTAAAGTCTGGAATTCCACGGTGTGGCTTGAAACTTCTTTGATTGTGAGGAATCAAACCTCTGTAGATGTAAATGAACCAAAAGAAGAAGTTGTACTCAAACTTAGCTTAAGCAGACTTACTGTACATCTTACCGATCTCAGAAATAGAAACATAAATGAAGCGCTTATTAAATTATACAATGCTTCAGATGGTTCTACAATTTATGGCGGAGTACTTACAAATAGTACAGGATACTACGCATTTCCATTGATACCGCAAGGAGTCTATTGGCTCAATGTATCCTATGGTGGATATAGTACAGAGGAACTTCCAGTGTATTCAATAAATCTTACGCAATCAATGGTTAAAGAAATTCAGATTCCACTGCTTGATTTATTAATTCATGTAGTATCATTAGATGGAGATTCAGTACCTTCTGCTACTGTTAGATTGACTCATACGACAATTAACAAACTAATTGTAAAATCAACTAATGATACCGGATACTTATACTTAACACAAATTCGTAATGGCTCTTGGGATATCGAAGTAACTTATACTAATGCGTACGAACAAGTTATCATAAACTCTAATAATTACATTTTAACTCAAGGCTATGAATCTTTACAAATTACTCTCAATATGACAACTATGACTGTTCATGTGACAGACGGAGATCATGATATTTCTTCAGCAAATATAACAATTTACTATTACGGTGAATCTACAAAAACTGCTTCTCAAACCACTAATGGAACTGGATATACTATATTTAAGTGGGTTAAAGGCGGAAATTATACAATAAACGTTACAGGTGTAGGATTTGATTCATCTGAAGATATTTATCATGTACCTCAAGGTACCATAGAAATTCAAGTTGTTTCTAGTTATGCAAAGGCAGATACAATTATTTCGCTGTATAATTCAACAGTAATAACAGTATATTGGAATGATACAATTTATTTCAAGATAGCCTTCCAGAATCTTACTAAGGTCGGGTCAGATTTGATCTCCACTAATGTATTAAATACAACTGGAGGAACAATATTAGACCCAAACACTATAAGATATGAAATTATGAATTCTAGTGGCTACGTAATTATGTCTGGAAGCTTAACTCAAATTGGTGATACTTGTAATTGGAGCTTAAGTTTCAATATTGCAGATCTAAACCTGAATGCGAGTGATACTGCATATATTTTAAAAATATATGGTAATGAATCAATTATAACGAATCTTGGATATAATACACCAAATGATGTCAGTATATCAATTGTCGTAAAACGTAATCCAACAATGATCGAAACAGCATCTACAACTGCGAATGTTATGTGGGGTAAAAACATAACAATCCAATTCTTCTACAATGATACGCGTCATTTGTGTGGTATTACTGGTGCGACTGTAGTGGCATATTGGACAGAATATAATGCGATTCATGCATCAGTTACGGCAATCGGAAATGGCTTTTATCAAATTATGATAAATAGCAGTTATGTCCCTGCTGGAATTAACGATCTATATATTAGTGTGTCTCGTATGAATTATGAATCTAAATCAATTACAATTACAGTAAATGTTACAAAAGCAATTGCAGTGCTAACTCTTCAACAGAACAGAATAACTGTCATTTATGGAACGCAATTAACGATCAATGCTACATATAATTGTACTCAGTCTGGATATACAATTAAAGTAAATCTACCATGGGCTGGCGTGTCTGATCTAACTTTCACTACGCTTACAATTCCAAATACATACATACTTCCTAGAAACTTCACTCTAACCGTATGGGCACAACATGAGAACTTTACTTACAGTGAGCAGAAATTCTATTTAATGGTAATTCCAAGCACGACGATTGTTCTAACATCAAGTCCATATGGCTATTATGATCACAATCTCACTTTACAGATAAAAGTCAGAAATGAATTCAATGGAATATATGTGGCAAATGCTAGCTTGAATATGTTTTACAACTGGACTGCTGCAGGTATTACAAATGCTGCAGCTACTTTGGTCGGAGACCATTATGAGATTACGCTAAATCTAAATCAGTCTCCTGGAGATTACGATATTGTTGTTTGGACTTCGAGCAGTATTTACGTTAATACATCAAAGACAATTCAGATCCACATTCTTAATCTGCCAATGGAAGCTTTAACCAATAATTCAACTGCTGTCATCGTATATTGGGGTGATGTAATTTCATTCTATTACTCGCTTAATAACACCTATGATAACTTCCTTATTCCTTTCACAGAAGGAGCGGCGACTTTGACATTATATGAATATGCGTCATTCAACTACAACCCATTGACACAAGTCCCTGCAAAGGTTATGGTCAATGGAACTTGTATGAAAATAACAGTCGATACGAAAGCATTGAAACTCAATACTACTGCAGTTCATTATCTATTAGAAGTTATTTTTAGCATTCCGATGTATCAGGATACAACTGCATACATTTACATTCAAGTTCAGAAAATGCCCGTTGTAATGCAAGCATCCAATGTCGAAGTAACGTGGGGTGATAATTTCACAATTCGTGTAAATGTATCAACGGCTCCATTAAATGGTAGAACACCATGGTTTGTTGAAGAGGGATCTGTATTAGTCACTATTGGCACTCACATCTATCAAGCCACATTTCTTGGTAATGGAACCTTTGTCATTTCACTTAACTCGACCATATGGAATGTCGGTACACAAACTGTAAAATTAGATTATGCTGCTACCAACTATGGTACAATGGCAACGTTTCTGGCTCTCACGATAAATCCGGCTAATATGACTATTATGGTTATTTCTGAGGATACAATTACGTTGTACTACACTCAGAACTTCACTATCAGTTTAGTAGTTAGAGCCAGA
Organism: uncultured archaeon; assembly: GCA_964589775.1. Lineage (GTDB taxonomy): Archaea > Asgardarchaeota > Thorarchaeia > Thorarchaeales > CAZPUN01 > CAZPUN01. The sequence continues at coordinate 34,678 of CAZPUN010000055.1, read as the reverse complement.
GGGCACAATAGTACGGTTGATAGTATGTACCTAAATATAATTAATCAAAATCTCCCCGTTCGATATTTCGTATATAACGAGACTTCAAAGACCTACATAATTATATTGAATTCTACAATTGTTCCAGCAGGAAACTACACTTTGGATCTTGTGGCTGTGAAAACAAATTATGTTACTGCTCATTATACAATTCATCTGAATGTATTGAAGATTCCAGTCTCTATTGAGATTATGGAAACCAGAATCACAGCGGTGTATAATAAAGACCATCTGAAAACGATTCATGTCAAGGTTCATGATGATCTTAGAGATATGTATGTGACCGGTGCAACTGTATATCTCATGTGGGAAGCCGGAACCATTCAGTATAGCAGTTATGAGTCTGGCTGGTATCTAATTAATTTCGACCCATCAGCTACAACTCTTGATGTTCCCGGATACTTTGATCTAAATATCTATGGAACGAAGCAGAATTACACTATAAATTCAAAGGTCATTAAGATTCTATTATGTGCTCCAACAAGCTTGCTCACAAATGATGTTGAAGTAGAGCTCGGAAGCAATTTCAATATCACAATCCAATATATGGACACTGCAAATTCTGTATTAATTACAAACACAACTTATCCCGGAGCTCTTGTGCATATCTGGGTACAAATTGGAAATCAGACATATCGTGTATATCATCATAACGCGACGCACTACTGGATCACATTGAATTCTGAAATATTTGGTGCAATTGGCTCAAACTATCCTGTGTATGTATTTGCAAGCTCGCCATTCTATGAGAATCATACTACCACCGATACTGCTGCGGTATCTCACGTAAGCGTCATTGAACAAAGAATTAACATTCCACTAGTCGGTGCAGTACCTGCAAGTACTGTTATTTCTGGTACATTCTCAGGCGGTATTATCATAATTCTAGGTCTAATTGTTGTAGCAGTAAAACGTATGAAGATACCCTATGAAATCAAGCAAATCAATAAAGCTCTATCGGCAATTCAGAAGGGCAAATCTGCCGATATTGGATACACAGGCAGTATTTCCGAGGTCATTGCTGAACTATTACGACCCGGACTTGAAGAACTCGGTATTGAATTACCAGAATTCGAAGAGGCAACCGAGGACCTATTTGAGATCGAAAGCGAAGCGGATATTGCAGAATATTACGACGAGTTCGGTGAGCCAATAGAAGAAACTCCAGCTCCAGAAGAAATATCTGAGCCTGAAGTTAAGCCCGAATCAGTAGAGGAAGCCGGAAAAGCAGAATCGGAAAAGGCTGAGTTCAAATCTGAAGAGAGTGAGACTTCCGAATCTATTCCGAAATTAAAGCCTAAGGTCGAACTAGAGTCTGAAGACGTTGAAGCTTCCGCTGAAGATGACGAAGAGTCATCCGAGGAAGATGAAGAGGAGGGTCTATAAAGATGCCCGAAGGAATGGCTGTAATCCAATGGGACGATGAAGTTGGTCCAGTCGCTGTTGCAAAATATCCCAAGAAGCTCAAGAAGGGTCTCGATGCTACAACTCTAATGAAGGTCTATGGATACTGTACGCTCGGTGAAACAGAAGAAACGCCCAAACCCGGCTTTGTCTCCCTTTCATTTGATGAATTCAAAGTAGGAGTTTACTATGGTGGTCTAACACTTCATTTGAGACATCAGCCATCAATGGTTATGCTTGTAGTGGGTCCTGATGAAGAACCAGAAGACTATAAGGATGCGCTCACAGAGGTCGGTACAAAACTGCTCATTAATGCATATGATGATAGCTATAAGAAATCACTTAGAAGCTATTACACGCAGATTTCCAGATACACTCAGATGACTCAAGAACAGAGATTGGCAAATATAATTGGCGAGCCTGTCCGTAAGATTATTCTGGAAGACTTACTCGAAGAAGGAACAATCAGCGTTCCGGATGTAGAGTCGATCATTCAATCTGAGATGGGAAAGAAAGTAGATCCAGAACTTGTATTAAGACCAATGGTTCGTCAAGGAATCGTACAAACAGGTTGGGTAGAAGGACATCCTTCAGAACACGTATTTCTAATCCGCGGATTATTTATTCTTAGAACAGTACCAATAGACCTCGTACGTAAAATAAAATCCGGTATGTTGCCTAAGCAGGTAGCTGAGAAATATCTTGAAGAAGCAAGAAAAATACATGAAAAATACATTAATTCCATAAAGCGTAATCCAACCGAATATCTCTGGAAAGACGCACTCAGATTATACAAGATCATAATCAATTTTACAACTTACGACCTGCTTACGAAACTACGTGAAGGACCACTGCAAACCGATCACCTATTCACATTGCTCTCAGAATATAAGAAATCAGATATAATGAAAGCTGTGGCTCGTCTCGAAAAGATGAAACTCCTAACGCGTATCACTGATGATTCCGGAAATGAATTCGTAATTCTTGTCGCAGACGTCAGTGTAAATCTTGTCTATCCTCGCTGGTTAATCGTTAAGACGGTTCAGCGATACAACGAAGGCGAAATGACCGGAAAAGAAGCTAGTCATTATCTGGAAATGCTCAAAGCTTTCCATCCATCCAACCCTGCCGTCCCAAGCTTTGAGTGAGCTTCAATCTTTCCTTTCTTTTTTTAAATAAAAGAATAGATTTTTAAAATGGTTTATCGTATTATATCTTGGTTTGGGATATGCGAGCATTGAGGAATAAATATGAATATTCTTAAAAATATATTACATAACACGCCAAAAGGCACGGGAATCATAATAAATGCAGAAACGGAAGCATATCCCGAGATATTTGCCCTTCAAATTATTAAAAACGTTTTAACTGAAAACAAAAAGATTGTATATGCTTCTTTTCATCCTAGAAGCAGACGTGTAATGCAATCACTTGGAAAACATCAAAATCATTTATTCAAAATAATCGAAATGAACTTTGGTCAGGATATTGTTGCGGAGTACTCCTGTTCCTCACAATTGTATGAGGTTAACATAACCTTACGAAATATACGAAAGGAATTCGGTCCAGAATTTATAATTGTTGATAGCCTGAATAGCCTAATTGCATACAACGACGTAAAAGACGTCTTGAAGTTCTTTATAGAAAGTATTGAAGAAGCAGTAAAATTCAATACGATCGAGCTCTTTATATTTGATAATAGGACACAACCTGAAAATATATCACGATTTCTAAATTCTATATCAAATGGCATAATCAATTTGACTACAGATAATCGTGGATTTACTATGCATATATGCAAGATTGTAGGTACGGATTTCATACATGAAACCCATAATTACAAGGTTCAGATAGACAACTCAGACTATTGGAATAGCTCAATAAACTTTTAAAAAATAGAAAAAGCCTTGTATTCATATTCTCAAAGTATAATATTTTGTTCCATTCTTTTCAAATTCTATAATTTTGAATTTGTTTAGGAGTTTTTTTAATTCATTTTCTACGGTTTTACTATCATATCGTAGAGTTCTTGAAATTTCTTCAATTGACACTGGTCGCCTTTCAATGAGTTCCAAAATTTCGTCAGAGCTGTCTTCCAGACCCCTCGTTCTAATAACTTCGTTATGATGCCGTTTTCCATATGTCCAAACTTGCTCCTTTCGAAAATAAAGCAGAACTTTTTCTTCAAATTCGTCAATTTCAGCCTGTGTGGGTAATTTAACGATTTTCTGTGCTGTAGGACGATATGGAGCGCAAATCTGTACAATATCTGGATTAATTGCTATAATTTTATCCAAAAGATCATCTGCCTCTTTTCCGACATAATTTTTGATCAGCCCTGAAACTTCCAAAAGCATAATTTCTAATGCTAATCGTCCGTGTATTTCGTCCTTAAGCGTCTTAATGTGATGTACGATTTCTTCAAAAGAAGGTAAATCTGGACTTGGCTTGTTTATTATGTCAAAGGCCCTTTGATTTCCAGCATCTAATTTGGCAGATATTAGGTCTATATCAATAACATTCCGACGCACCCTCGTATCATAAAACAATGTAGCATTTGTTAGTATGGCTAGTGGGATTTCTGAATAGTGCTCTTTGAGCTTTTTAACGATACTTCCTAAGTTTATATTTAGTGTTGGCTCTCCTGTGCCTGAAAATGTGATGTAGTCCAAGCTATTGATGTCTATTCGCTCTAACTTCCTTTTGAGGTCATTTAGAACTCGTTCTGCATCAGGAGGATTTTTCAAGTCGTCTGGCTTAGAAACATAATTTTTGGTTTCACCCAATTGGCAATATACACACCCTAATGTGCACTTTTTTGGAATCAATGTCAAATCAATTCCTAAAGATCTGCCCAATCTCCATGATGGTACAGGACCATATACAGTTGATTTCATAAGGCACACCACATAATAATTTGTGATATTGCACAAAAATTTATTGTTTGGTATAATTTTTCTTTCTGTTAGATCTTTCATAATTGCAGTTAAAAAGTAAGAGAATAGGCTCTAATTATGTTTTGGATTATATCGTTTTAGCAGCAGTGCGTTTGATACAACTGAGACTGAACTCAAAGACATTGCCAATGCAGCAAACTCGGGTCGAAGTAAAATTCCGAAAGGAAACAAGATACCTGCTGCTACTGGAATGAAAATCACATTATAAATTAGTGCCCAGAATAGTCCTTGTTTGATCTTTGAAAGTGTCTTATGTCCAAGATTCATAGCTGCCATGACGTCAAGTAAATTATCTTTAATTAGAATAATGTCTCCTGTTTCAATGGATATATCAGAACCGGAGCCCAATGCAATACCAATGTTTGCTTGAGCAAGAGCTGGAGCATCATTAATACCATCTCCGACCATGGCAACTATTTCCCCATTATCCTGCAATTCCTTGATCTTTGTGGCTTTCTCATTTGGCATTACTTCAGCTAGAACTTCATCAATATCTAGCTCTTCTGCAATTGCCTTTGCAACATTCCAGTTATCTCCCGTGATCATATAAGTCTTAATTCCTTTTTCCTTCAGAATTTTAATCAAGTCCTTAGAACTTGGTTTGAGCATGTCGCTTATTGCAATGATTCCAACAATTTGCTCATTCTCAGTAATACATACTGGAGTTTTACCTTGATTTGCATAGTTCTCAATAATATCCCGGACTTTATCTGTTGAAATTCCTTGTGAATTAAGAAACTTGGGATTCCCAATTAAGACGCGTTTATCATTTACTTTGGCTATGATTCCACTGCCCTCAACCATCTGATATTCTTGAGGCTTCTTGGGCATAATGTTTTGCATTTTTGCCTTCTTGATAATTGCCTTTGCTAGGGGATGCGTAGAGAGTTTTTCAGCGGATGCAGCAAGCTCAAGAATATATTTTTCGGATTTGCCTTTTAATTCATAGATTTCATGGACCTCCGGCCGACCGAGCGTCAGTGTACCTGTTTTATCAAAAACAATTGCTGTGATCTTCGGAATTATTTCAAGTACTTCTGCATCTTTCATTAGGATTCCATTTTCAGCTCCTTTACCGAGTCCTACTGTTACCGCAGTTGGTGTCGCAAGTCCTAACGCACATGGACAAGCAATCACTAAGACAGAAATCATTAATGTAAGAGAGAAAATGAATGATGATTTCGCAATTAAATACCAATAAATGAATGTTATTGCTGCAATAGTCATTACTACTGGAACAAAAATACTTGATATCTTATCTGCCAGTCTCTGAATCTTTGGCTTTGATACTTGAGCATCTCGAACATATTTCACGATCTGTGCAAGAAGTGTATCCTTCCCGACTTTTGTTGCTCTAATAATTATATGCCCATTTCGATTAATTGTTGCACCATATACTTCATCACCTTTCTTTTTATCTACAGGAATTGATTCTCCAGTTATCATCGATTCGTCTATGGATGCATATCCGTCTATAATCGTTCCATCAACGGGTATCTTCTCACCTTCTTTCACTGATATCTTGTCGTTTATTTTTACTTCTTCAATTGGGATCTCTATTTCGCTACCATCTGGCCGAACTAGGCGTGCTGTTTTCGCCTGCAAATTCAATAACTTTTCGATCGCCTCGGATGTTTTTCCTTTTGCCTTTGTCTCAAGAACTTTGCCTATCAAAATGAATGTAAATAGAAACGCTGCTGTATCATAAAACAGGTCTCCCGGAATAAAGAATGTAGTCATTACGCTATAGATGTATGCAGATGAGGTGCCGAGAACTACTAATGTATCCATGTTTGCATTTCTATTTCGTGCTGCTTTGAATGCTGAAACATAAAAAGGATAGCCTACAATCATTTGTAATGGAGTTGCAAGTATGAATAGTAAGACTCCTTTCGTAACAAACGCCGTATATTGTGTGATTATGTTAAAGCTCACAAGTGCTATAGGGATTGCGAAGAGTAATGAGATAATTAATAATTTTGTATACATTCGAAGAGCTAAATCATTCGCGCTCAGTTCCTTCTCATCTTTTTCCTCATTAATATCGATTCCGTACTTTCGGAAAAGTTGAATCAATCTATTGTAGGAAATTTCTGTGGGGTCATATTCTACTGTTAATTGTAGATTCTCTTTGTCCGGAATTATTCTTAAAATTCCATCTTCATCTTCTATTTGCCTAACGGTCGTATCAATGTTATCCAGATTAAACTCCTTGATTGGCAAGTGTATCCGCTTCTCATATACGTCATAGCCACTTCTCTTGATCACTTCTTTGATTTTCTTAATATCAACCTTGTCCGGATTAAATTTGACTATTGCTTTTTCATCCGGCAAATTGACTTTTGCAAAATTTATACCTTCGACAGCACTAAGACTCTTTTCTATTGTTAAAGCACAACCCGCACAGTGCATTCCTTTTATTCCTATTCTTAGTTCCTTTTCGCTAGTCATTCGCATTCCTCTATTGAGGTATATTAACAATAGTTTAAATAGTTTCCTGTATTAACTAAAAATTGTAAGAAAAATCTAAAAAATATTAAATAATTTAAGGAACTCAGCAAAGGGCAAAACGATATTTCATAGAATAATTAATAAATGACTCCTTACAAAACGCGTCAGAGATAGTCCAGGTGAGCATAGATGTCCAATGTTGTAAAAACTCAAAAAGTGAATTTTGTGGATATTGATAAGATTCGTCATGTATCTGATGAAAACGAGATTTTAGAGTCTTACATTGATTATTTATCCGATGAATCAAAATCAGTGAAGGGAAAAGCGAAGGCGTTATTCTTCCCTGCAAATGAAAGTGAGGTTGCCTCTATACTTGCGCATGCGAATGAGCAGAAAATACCTGTGCAGATCTCAGGAGCAAGAACTGGGCTGACGGGCGGAGCAGTTCCTGAGGATGCATATTTAATATCGATGGAAAAAATGAATGCGCTAAAGGGTATTGGCTTTGATTCTGACGCTGGGCGATATTATTTTGTATTTGAGGCAGGGATTCCTCTTGCAGATGTTTATCGTATTGTTGAAAATAAAGAGATTGATTCATTAAAGGGCAAGTCTCCTGAAATGGACAAAGTGATTGAAAAATATATGGCTGACAAAAAGCACTTTTTCCCACCTGACCCCACAGAATCTACCGCACAATTGGGTGGTGCAACTGCAACTAACGCATCAGGTGCAATGAGTTTCAAATATGGTGCGATGAGAGAATGGATTAAGGGATTGCGAGTAGTACTTCCAAATGGTGAAGTGTTAGATATCAATAGAGGGGACATAACGGCTGAAAATGGTTTGTTCAAGATTGTATATTCGAATGGTGAGGAAGTTAAGGTTAAGGTTCCAGATTATAAGATGCCTGAAACAAAAAACTCTGCGGGACTATACGCAAAGCCAGATATGGATTTAGTTGATTTGTTCATAGGCTCTGAAGGTATTCTTGGCGTAATTACAGAAGTACGGATTTGGGTGACAGAGAAACCCGAAACTACTATGACCTTGATGATATATGTTCCGAAGCTGGAATCTGCTCTAGATCTTGTAGATACTTTACGTGATAAGTCCTCAGGGCTCAATCCTACACTTGTTGAGTTTATGGACAAGCATGCGGTAAATATTTTGCGAGAGGCGAAGAAATCAGGGACTTCCTCTGTGCAAATTCCGGACATTCCTGAAGATACAGAGGCCATAATTTACACACAATTTCCGTTCAAGGAAGAAGAAATGGATGACTTTTACATGGCTCTCATGACAGCACTTGAAAAGCATGGCATCGATATGGAACAGAGTTGGGCTGCCATGGACATATCCGAATTCAAGAAAATGAAAGCTGTTCGCCATTTGGTTCCGGAGCATATTAACAACACGATTGCTAGAATAAAGCAAAAGTATCCTGAGATTCACAAAGTAGGTACAGATATGGCTGTTCCAAATGAGCATTTGCGAACTTTCATTAATTATTATATCGAGAATCTTGAATCTTCGGGTCTTGAGTATGTTATGTTCGGACACATTGGAAGTAATCATCTACATGTGAATATAATTCCGAAGAATCCAGAAGAACAAGATAGAGCTTGGGAACTTTATATGAAATTCATCAAGAAAGCCGTAGAACTGGGTGGAACAGTCTCTGCAGAACATGGAATTGGAAAGCTCAAGAAAGAATTTCTTAAAGTCATGTATGGTGATAAAATACATCAGATCGCAGAAGTGAAACGAGTATTTGATCCTAATTGGATTCTAAATCCAGATGTCATGATCGAAGTACCCTCATAATATTTTTTTCCTCTTTTTCAAAACATTTATTATTTTTCCTTTTCTTATAGTTTTGGGGATAACATATGGATTTGGATACTAAAGAGATAGCAAAACAGATTTACAAATTCTTATTTGAGAATAGAATTGAAGATGCACGTAATTTTATCTCGGACGCTCTTATGGCAGAAAAGACCGAAAAAATCAAAATCACCAAAACGCCTTTATTGAATTCCATTGGAAAAGAGTTAGGGAAACTAATTGTTCATGATGATTGGAAATATGAACGCCTTTTGCAGCTCTGGAATTCCGGCAGGCGAGAAGAACAATTGATTGTTATTAGTGCATTGGGTTATATTAGTAAGAAGAATTATGAAGATACAAAGAATTTTGTTCTTGAGATTGTAGATTCTATTGGAGACTGGGAAATTTGCGACCAGATGGCTATACGGACGGTTGTTAATCTTGTAGTTGCAAATTCAGACGAAATGTTTTCAATATTGCATAATTGGGTTACATCTCAGCATGTATGGACTCGCAGATTGGCGATTGCCACAGTTCCACCATATATTCGGACTGCAAAAGAAGATTCGAAACGATGCCTAGACCTGATAGAGAAAGTGATGCAGGATTCTGAAAAAGACGTGAAGAAGGCGGCAGGATGGGCATTGAGAGAAGTTTCGAAAAAGGATCCTGAGGCTGTGTTTGAGTTCCTACGGAATTGGGCTCAGAATGATAATCGGCACACTCGTTGGATCATAAAAGACGGCATGAAAAAATTATCGAAAGAGCAGCAGAACGACTTGCTTCAATTACTAAAATGAATTAAGAAAGAGCGATTTTGCTTTTAAAATCAATAAAATTATTAGTATCGAATTTATATAATCAAATAGTGTCTGCTGAGTTGGAGGCTCACAAATGAAAATAAATGTGTCTGAAAAGACATTCGAGGAGCTAAGAGAGATCTTGCTTAAGATGCAAATGGAACGTGATGAAACTATAACTTTTGATGATGTTTTGCAATATCTTTTGCAGCACGCGAAAAGTTCAGAAAAAATCAACGAATTTGTTGGATGTTTGCAATTTAAAGGAACTGTAGAAGGCTCACTAAGACTTATTGAAGGATATAGCTGAGGTGTATTTCAATGCAAAATAGGTATATCTTCGATTTAAGCGTACTTTTGGAAATTGCTCACGGAACCGAACGTGGCTTGGCAGCGCTTAAAATCTTAAAAGCACCTGAGAATCGTATATTCACATCTGAGCTTATTGTTGCAGCTCTCTATAATGTTTTGGCAGACCGTATGGGCGAGCTAGAGGCAACTAAATGTTTATCTGCTCTGATAGAATCAAAATATTTCATAATAAAGAAGGTCGATATGATAAATATAGCAAAGACTGCCTATAAAGGCAATCTAAGCTTTGTTCCTGCATCCGCAATCTATCTAGCGCAAATCTTGGATGCAATTGTCATATTCAGTGGGATCGTACGTGAGACTTTCAAAGACCTCGAAATTGACTTTCCGAATCTTAAGATTATGTTCCTTTGATCTTTCCTATATTATGAAGAATTTCCGAACGATTTTATCTATTTCATTTTCTATCTTGGACGTATCTATCAGATTTTCTACTTGTTTTGAAATTCCTGAACTTTCAAGTTCTTTCAAAATTTCATCGAATATTTTCTGGTCCTTTTCGACTTTTGAGCCTTTTCGTACTGCCGCAACAATTGTAAAATTCTCACTACTCCGAACGATTACATTCATATCTCCTAAGTCTATGTTATTGACATTTCGACTGAATACTGTTTTAGAGAACTGAAGAATTGCAGATAGTGCTCCTGCGATAAGAGTATCATCTATATTATTAATTTCTTCAAATCGAGCAGAATATAAATCAATGCCGTTTTTTGCTATTATGTTTAACATAAGCATTCCTTCAGATTCTGCCGTGGGAAGTTCGATCAACAAGTATTTTCGTTTGAATGTTTCGTAATCGAGTTTGAACAACTTTTTGGATACGTGATATTCGTATTTGAGTTTTGCAACTTCTGAGGCGATTCGGAGTTCTTCCTGACTTAATGGTTTTGTATAAAGGTAGTCCTTATGAATGGCTCCTTCTATGATTTCCTTCCCTTTATTGGATCGTACAATTACGGTGGACCAGCCTTCTGGTGTAGCAATTTCACCTACAGCAATGTCTGCGAGCACATTCGTAAAGTCTTCACAGATTCTACAACTTCCTCTGGTTAGAGAATACATGTCATCACGTTTTTCGATAATCTTTTTATTATCTTCAGTAATGATAATAAAGTTCTCAAAGTCATAATACATCTTCTTTATTTGCTGTGGTTCAAGTTTATGCTTCTTTTTCAGCCAGTCGTAAAATTCGCCAGTCCAATAAGTTCCCAGACAAAATACGCCTATTGAAAAACTAATGCGATCTATCCAATTTTTGAATGTTTTATTAATCGCCATTTTGGAAATCGCATGTTGTTGGCAAGGTAATACAACAATTGCAACCTTATTGATCTTCCTTTTCTTTGCATCTTGTAGTGCAGTTAGTGTAGCGGATGGAAAATATTTCGACTTTTGGGTTTTATATAATATGTCAATTTCATCTTTTGTAATTAATACAGGAATTGGTTTCCATGGGTTATTTTCATCTTCCACAGTTGTTATTACGCCATCTACGATATCGTTTTCAAGTACGTATTTTAGGAGTGTAGTAATCACACCTCCAGATTGACCATTTTCGGATAGCCTTCGGTCAGTGGACCGGGCGGCTAACGTTTTCAAAGTATAACCAAACTCAGTATATTCAAAAGACCCGAATTTGTGCTCTTCGGCTTGTCTCAGATTGAAATTCAATTCAGGACATGCTGCATAACATAAACCACAATCGATGCATTTTGCGAATACCTCTTTAACTTCTTTTTTATCTATGTGGTTTTCTTCTCCGGGTGTAAAGAATGATTCCTTCCTGAATGATAACAAATTCAACGGGCACACTGTAATACATGCACCACAGACCGAGCAATGTCCTTCTGAGAAAAGTCCACCTTTTATTACTTCTTTGTATAGGTCTTTGAAGCCTTTCATAAGGACAAGCCCCCTTTATTTAATTTGCATTCTGATAGTCTTTTTCAAATAAAAGATTTATGATAGATTTGTTTTTTTGTAGAACCTTTTTATTATAATTGGTATTTTCAAATATATCTAAAATAAACGTATTTTACAAAATTTTATTATTTCGCTGTATAATATGGTATTTTAAGATCATGAAGAAAAGGAAGAAAAGCACAGGTCATTCCGGAACGGGAAGATATCCCTTCTTTATGATCGTATCAACTTTCTCATGGGATTTATTTGGATAATCTATATTATAATGAGTACCTCTACTCTCCCTTCGCATCATTGCCGATTTTACGATAAGATATGCCACTTGTGCAATATTTCGTAATTCGATAAGGTCCGGTGTGATTTTAAAGTCCCAATAATACTGATTTATCTCGTCCATAAGAAGTGTAATTCTGTTGCGTGCTCTTAGAAGCCTTTTGTTCGACCGCACGATTCCTACATAGTTCCACATAGTCCGTCGAATTTCGTCCCAATTATGTGTAACGATGACGAGTTCATCACTATCCACAGCGTTTCCCGGATCCCATGGCGGAATTTCTACTAATGGTTCATGCTTCTCCACGATCTTGGCTGCTGCAATAGCGGCATTATGTGCAAGAACGGCTCCCTCGAGCAAAGAGTTAGATGCCATACGATTTGCACCATGAAATCCAGTAGCCGCCGTTTCCCCGATTGCAAACAAGTTCTCAACATCTGTTCTACCATAAATATCGGTTTTCACTCCGCCGCAAAGATAGTGTGCAGCGGGCACAACTGGAATGGGTTCCTGTGTTATGTCGATTCCGACTTTTAAGCAAGTCTCATAGATCATTGGAAATCTTTTCTTAATGTAATCTGCATCTTTAAAGGAAATATCCAGATAGACATGATCAGCTCCAGTCCTCTTTAACTCGTGATCAATGGCTCTGGCGACTACATCTCTGGGAGCGAGTTCAGCGTCCGGATGATATTTCGGCATGAAACGTTCGCCTTTTGCATCAACAAGTATCGCGCCTTCTCCCCTTAGCGCTTCCGATATTAAGAACGATTTCACTTTTGGATGGTATAGTATTGTCGGATGAAATTGTATGAACTCCATATTCATAATTGTGGCTCCAATACGATATGCCATTGCTATTCCGTCGCCAGTAGAGATATCCGGATTACTTGTGTATAGGAATACCTTACCTGCCCCGCCAGTAGCTAATACTACCACACGTGCAATAAATCTCTTGATGGTTCCTGTAGTTGTGTCTAATATATATGCTCCACGAACTTTATTATTTGAAGCATACAGATTGATGGACATATGGTTTTCAAAGATATTGATATTTTCACATTGTTTTACGCCTTTAATTAATGCAAGCTCGATCTCTTTACCCGTAAAGTCTTTCGCATGCAAAACGCGTCTTTTACTATGGCCCCCTTCGAGCCCAAGATCATATTTTCCGTTTTCTTTCGTAAACTTTACCCCGAGTTCGATAAGTTCTTTGATTCGCTCCGGTCCTGCTCGTACCATGTGTTCAACAACATCACGATGACAGAGTCCATCACCTGCTTTTAGAGTATCACGAATATGGTCTTCAAAAGAATCGTAGGGTGACGTAACGGCCGCTATACCGCCCTGAGCATAATAAGTTGCGGCGTCTGAAAGAGATCTTTTCGTTATGAGGTTTACTGTGCCATGCTTAGCTGCCTTGATAGCGAATAGAAGCCCTGAAATTCCACTTCCAATGACCAGAAAGTCCGACTTTACTATTTCTTCTTCCAATGTGCCCATCTCTTTTTTATTTGATATTTTCATTTTATTTTTACGAATTTTAAATTATGCATTTCGTTCCAATTCATAAATTCTATTTAACTTTGAAATCAATTCTTTAATAAAAGTTTTTCAATAAATTATTTTTATCGGACCTATTTGTTAAATTAAAATTCTTTATATATTCGTTTTGATAATTAAAAATTTGGGGTTGGAGAAAAATGACATTACGCATTTCAAGTCCTGCTTTCAAGGACGGGGAAATGATTCCGAAAAAATTTACATGTCAAGGGGTAGACATCAATCCTCAACTGGATATTTCTGGTGTTCCAGACGGTACAAAATCTTTGGTTCTTATCATGGATGACCCTGATGCACCAATGGGCACTTGGGATCACTGGATCGTTTGGAATATATCTCCTGATACTAAAACAATTGAAGAGAATTCAGTTCCTGCAGGTGCCGTACAAGGCAAAAATAGTTGGGGTCGAAATAATTATGGGGGTCCATGCCCACCGAGTGGAACCCATCGATATTTCTTCAAACTATATGCGTTAGATACTACATTAGATCTTTCTGAAAAATCGAACAAGAAAGCCGTTGAGAAAGCCATGAAGGGTCATATTCTCGAACAAGCACAACTTATGGGAAAATATAAGAAAACATAAAAATTTCTTTTCTTTTTTAATATATTCATTCATTTTCTTTTTACCTTTTTTTCAATCGCAAAAATCGACATACTTAAATTGTATGATGAAAACTAAAATAATACACTCGTATATCTGAAATATAATAATAAAATAAAAAACGAGGATGCCAAATGAGCAGAGTTAAAGTAAAGAGAAAGCGAGAGAAGGCAAGTTTGAAGACCAAAATTGGTCGTAACGCATGGTTATTCGGCATATTATTCATCGTAGTTGCAATTGGTGTATTAAGTGTTAGTGGAAATTATTTCGGTTCATTGTCGCCTGGTCCTACAAGCAGTTCAACCGTTAATCCAAATCAAGTTCCGAATTTTCATTTAACTGATGTTGATGGAAATACTTTTGATACTGATGATTTTCATGGTAAAGTCGTAGTTTATGAATTAATGTATGTAGGCTGTCCTGCATGTGAGGCTGAAATGGACGCTCTCCATAGTATAGCTGAGCGATATGGTGATAAGATTGTTATTCTAACTATTGATGTGCAGCAATCACAAACTTCTCAACAACTCGCAGCTTATAGAAATGATCATAATGCAACTTTAGATAATTGGATCTTCGCAATGGATACCGATGGCGTTGCGAATTATTTTGCTGTTAGTGCAACTCCAACATTAGCTTTTGTAACAAAAGATGGCCTATTATCAACACGCCATGTAGGCTATATGACCGAAGACGAGTTAGCTATTCAAATAGAAGCCTTATTATAAAGGAGCTGTAAAATAATGGATGCGACCTTCTTCACCTATATTTTTACATTTTTCTTTTCTGGAATTTATATTGCGATTTCTCCATGTCTATTTCCTATTCTTCCGCTATATCTGATTCGTCTATTTAATGCGGATATTGACCGCAGTCAAGTAGTTCAAATTACTTTACTTTTGGTTTTTGGAATTATCACAGCTTTTACTCTATTCACTTTACTTGCAAGTTTCATAGCTCTATTTATCATTCAGAATCTTGGATATATTCAGGCAGCTCTTGGTGTTGTTTTGGTAATTATTGGATTATTCTTAATTGTACCCCAGCTGAAAATGCTCACTGCGAGAATTCCGGTCATTTTTAATTACAAGCCTGAAGAAGGCAAAGAACGCATGCTCGATGTATTCATAATTGGGCTTGGATATGCATTCATAGCTGCTCCATGTTCTGGACCGGTATTCATAGGGAATCTTCTATTGATCGTTTCGGCACCGAACCTATTTCTCATTGTATTCTATTTAATTTCGTTCTCAATTGGTGTCATGATTCCATATCTGATATTTGCACTTGCTACACAGGAAGCACGAATGCGGCTTGCTTCTACTATGGCTATGCATGCTGATAAAATCGAAGCAGTTGTTGGAATCATCATAATTATAATTGGAATTTTGTTTATTATTCCGGTATTTGGCGGTCCAATTATTTTCTAAATTTTTCTTTTTTTTATTTATATGGGAATTCTAAGTTTAAAATTATAATATATAACCGATAATCTTATTTTGCATTTTGTATATAATAAATTGATACAAAGTGGTGTAGAGGGATATAAATATGAGAAAAATAAGTATGGGTCTGTTAATCAGCATTTTATTTTTGACCATGCTGGTAAATGCACCCGTTATTAGCACCGCTCAAAATGAGAGTTCTCCATATATTAATGTCCAATGGCAGTATATCAATGGAGTTGAAGATCATACACACAGTTATTCAAATTCTCGATGGATGTTTGGTCCTCAGCCATCTGTGACTGCCAAATATTTAAATGGAACGAATATTATGGAGAATGATTTTAAAGTTGATCCCAGTATGTGGATCGCAATTGAAGTTCTAATTCCAAAGAATTACATGCCTTCCGGAGCAACACCCGAATTGATAAAGTTCTGGGGTTATGCACCGACGGAAAGCATGGTTATGGTATTTATGCTAAGCTACAACGTTACCTCTCAGAGGTGGGTTGATGCTAGTTTTGCATATAGACGAAATACAAATGACCAAGTTCAGATCTCAGTAATCGAATTTAGTTCTGATATGAGTGCCTATCATGAAGGAACTAACGATTATAATTGTACCTTTGTTCTTAGATTTACATCTCAAGTGCCAGCGTCCGTATTCTGGACTGAGCTTAAAATCACAGACTCAAATGGTATGATTCTAAGACCAAGCTGGCTTGCATCTATTAAAAATGGACGATTTAGAACACCACCAATTGGAGTTGGCATGGCTGTTCCGTTTACCGAATGGCTATATCCAGTATATTATGATGCAGGATTTTATGATACAAATGGAGACCATATTTTCTATACTGATGTAAATCAGACCTTTGTATTCAAAATCTCATGTAATGAGCCAATTTCATATGCGATATTTGATCTCGGAGAGATTATTCATAATACCTCATACTATTACGAACTGTCTGTTGATATACCTGCGAGTCTTACAGATAAAGATACAACATGGAAGCATGCTAGCTTTGAGGTATTACCATCATTGTTCTACGAGTATAATGCATCCATTGGTCCACGCGTTCTTGTAGGCTATCCTAGTATTTATTGGACATGGACCGAAAATAAATATGGTGGCTTCTGGCAAGTAAACCTCAAAGTAATTGAAAATAGTACGTTGCACGTTGAGGATTATTTTGTAGTCAATAATACATTTACATTTGCAAGCTCAGACCAGACAGTAGTTCAATGGGGTGGATATCTGACTTCTGCAGTTGATGCCTCCTGGGAACTATATAGTTATGGAACTGTATTCCACGTAGATGTGAATCTTGGTCGCGTTGTCACACAGAAGCTAAAGCATGCTCTTCCTAGCTATGCGATCAAACAACATGGATTGTCCTTAGCATTTGGTGACCTTGCAATTCAGGCAAGACTGGAATCCGAAACGGGTGACCTAATTAGAAGTATCGGAATAAATGAATGGATGAATATCTCACTGGATGTATATGCAAGAAGTGAATTAATTAATGGTTCCATTATTTTCACAATGTCTCAATATCCTGGATTATTAATCAAATACGAAGTTAAGCAGTACAATATTACATACACAATGCTAGGTCATTCACAAATAGTAAATGACACTCATGTCATAGTTAATAAGGTACGATATTCCATAACAATTGATTTTGAAAGTGGTAATGTAACTACATATGGTGATGTTACCAAAGAGATATATCTGAGACGCACCGGAGCTCTAATATTTAAAGAGAATTACATTCTAACTAATCCAATTATTGCTCAAAAGGCGTCCATTAGCATGACATCTGATTTTTCAAGGATAACAACACGAATAAAGTTCACAGAAAATGCTACAGAAGCCATTATCGATAGATTTACACTTACTGGCAAGAGAAGTGAGGCATACTATGTAAAGCCTATGTATCTCCCAATGGACTGGACTAAGAAAATGTCATCAATTGGTGGAGTTATTTTCAATGAAAAAACGATATTCTTGCCACCTACATTCATGATTGGTAATCCTCGTACGTGGGAGCCACAACACTGGACAGTCACCGAAGATGGTGCTTTAGATCTTGATGGCGATATTCACACGACTGCAGACCAGTACTTTGTGCAGCGTGTCGGTACATGGAACGACATCGTTCATGTGAACAAAACAGCATTACTCGTGAAACTAATGTTTGATCCATCTCCTGAATTTCAAGGTGATGAGTTTAGATCTGATAATTGGATGGGCTTAGTAACATTTAGTATGGACTTTAATGCAACTGAGACATTCTACTGGTATCATGCATCAGATATGACTCCAGTGAATTCTACAGAACTTAATAGAATTCGCCAAATCGTATGGGCAAATCAAACAAATAAATCGCCTAATCCCGGATATGAATACATTGCATGGCTTACAGTAAATAAGACTCTTGAAGTCCAAATTGGGGACCAACCTGCGAATCACTGGGAATGGTCTTGGTTCGGATTTGGAACAAGTCAGTACTTCCTCACTGCCATAAACAACGTATCGAAGCAGTGGGCATTCTTCAGAGCCGAATTTGCTGGATTCCTATTATTCAAGGATAATGCTACAGAAGCATCTCCAGGAGCTCCCGACTTTACCGTAGAAGATGGAATGATTAAAACCAGCGAAGTCACGCACTACTTTACAATTGATAAAGTTGGAAAGATCAAATTCACGCTGCCATTTGATAGTAATCAAACTTACGGAAACGTAAATGTATCCGCAGACACTCAAGTCAATTTTGGTGTCGAACTCCTAAACATTAACGGTACGCTCTATCCTATTCGAATGCAAGGAACTGAAGCGATTACAGGAGCTTGGGACCTAAGACAGACCAGTGGTGCGGTATATGGATTGGATCCTGCCAATTTTGATTATTACATCGAAACCGCTTCCATTGATAAGATCTCATTTATGGTTCATTTCTCAGTTGATATTTCACAGTTTGATCCCAATAACCCTGCAACTTGGAACCATGAAGTTTCGTTGAAAGTCGATCAGTATATTGGAAACTGGAACTTGCATCACTTTGATAATTCAGTCTTAGAGAATCGTAGCTTGGCAATTACATATTTTGGTGTGCTAGGCTCGGCTACTCGAACTCAATATAGCGCAGGAAATCGTCCAATTGATGATACAAATATGGGAAGCATCTCAGCAAACACCTATCAGTTCGGAGCGAATAACACACCATTCGCTGAAGTTCAAATGGGTGGTGCAACTTACGTCTGGGGTAAAGATGGTAAGACGTACTCTACAGGCTCTTCGACGGCTCCAGTAGGTGCATTCAGTGCAATGTATCAGAGTAGTACATCAGAATCCATTACGACTTGGACTGTGAACGCAAACATGTTATTCATGAGTACAGGATTTAGTCACTGGGACGGTAAGTCTATAGACAATGATCCTGCCTTTGTGGCATATGTTACTGCTCAGAATCCTGCAAGTTCATCATCATCAAGCGGCACAACAGGAGAATTCAATTTAAGTGCGAGAGATTTGATATCTGCTGCAGTAATTGTAGGTGTCATATTCGTAATAATCGTAGTTGTTTTGAAACGGAAAAAGTGATTTTCCTTTTCTCTCTATTTTTTGTTAGTTTTTATTATTTTATTTTTATTTTACAAAAATTTATTTTCGAATTTTTTGTTGATTTGAAAGTTCCAAAGAAAAGAACTGCAAAAGATGTTGCAAAAGCCCTTGGAAAAATAGCAATGAGTTTAACAATCGGAAGTTATAGCACAAAGCACTTTCTACCATTAGAAGTTGAAAACATAGTTGGCGAGAGTAAGACCCGAGATGATTTTACAAAACTACTAGACATTGAAATTGCAATTTCGGTCCGTTTTACCCAACTGCCGCATTTTTGAGTTATCGACGAAATATAAAATTAGACATTCCAAATACACAAAACAGTATCGACTTATGTACACATAGAGAATGAGAAATTAAAAGAGAAAGCAATAGAAATTTACACGGGTCTACTATTTGAAGATGGAGCGCGAACAAGTTTCGAAATCGATGGGAATGAAATTACTATTTCATATAAGCAATATAAGGATGATCATAAAAATTCCTATCTATATTCCATGATGGGATACATAGAATCTATAAAACGCGTCTTTTTCGCATTAGCACTTCTGGACGAAAAGTATAATGAGGCTGGGTTGACTCTGCTAAAATCCATTAAATTCATTCCGGATTAGCTTTCTCGCGCTTTCATTTTTTGATTTATTTCTCGCATAGCCTCAGCTGCACTCTTATGAATACTTATTGTTGATATATCAGTGACTGGTGTCCTGTCGGGATTGATCTCAATGATTTTTCCGCCATTTCTCATTATAACAAACGGTAGTTCAGCTGCAGGATAGACTACTGCGGAAGTTCCAATGATGAGTCCTACATCAGCTTTCGAAAACTCTGTAAATGCTTTATTAATTACAACGGGATCAAGAGATTCACCAAACCATACGACATCGGGTCTTAGCATTTCACCACAATCTGGACATTTTGGTATTCCTTCAGCAGGCTCATCTAACACACCATGATATGTGCATTTCGTACATTTAACGCCCCATATATAGCCATGTAGTCGTATTATGTTTTTTAATCCGGTTCGTTCGTGGAGGCCATCAACGTTTTGTGTGACTACGGTTTTTACAATCCCTTTATCTTCCCATTCCTTTATTATTTTGTGAGCATCATTCGGTTTTGCATTCTTTATAATTTTTTGTCTATATGAATAGAATTCCCAGACGAGTTTCGGATCTCGTTTGAACGCATAAGGGGTTGCTAATTCCATAGGATTATATGATCTCCAGAAGCCTTCTTTGCCTCTAAATGTTGGAATACCACTTTCTGCAGATATTCCTGCCCCCGTCAAAATAACTAGATATTCCGAATTTTTTATTAATTCTGCCGCTTTTAATATATTTTTATCCATTTTTTGCCCACCTAAAAGCGTGTATAGAGGTATTCTTATATACTACTTAAAATAACCTTATATTAATTAATATTTTTTGAGTTGGTGGATCGGTATGCGATTGAAATTTAAATGTCCAAAGTGTGGCGAACTATATGGGGTTGATGTTGACGAAGAACAAGTTCGTAAATCCACACAAAGTGGATTAAGATTCAAAAAGGTTGTAAAATGCAGTAAGGGGCACTCTTATCTTTTATATCTAGCAATAGGTCCGAAGGGGGTATATATTCGCGATCATGAACTTGTTATTGCAGATGAAGAAAAGAGTAAAAAGCCAGAAGAATTCGTTGATGATATTTTTGGTTAAATATTTATTATAATTCTATTACAATTTACTATTATATGTAATGACAATTATATGTGTCCAATGAATATGTATCTATAAATTCATGATATATACTTTTTTTTTCAGTCTAGTTAATTTTAGAGTAAAAGCAAAAAACTAATGAAATATTTTGCGAACTTTTTTGTAATATTTTCCTATATTTTGTTCTATATAATAAAAAATCAAAAAGAAATAAATAATAGTTCCGTTTTATCTTAATTATATAATTAGTTGTTGGAGGAAATCATAATTGAACTATGAAAAACCTTACGATTTTGTTGTCGACATTTGTAAGCAATACGGAGCGAGAATTGCAGGCTCAGAATCAGACTTGAAGACCGCAGATGAAATCAAGCAGATATTGTCTGAGATAACAGATGAAGTTCGCGAGGAAGATTTTCAGGTATGTCCTAGATCGCTACAGATAATGATTAATTTTATTATTGGGATTTTTACAATTGGCGTCATTAGTTATTTTCTAACGTTTCTTGCTGATTTCAATATTCTGCAATTAGATCCATTATTATATACAATATCTATTTTGATATCTTTATTCACAACATTTCTGAGTATACTCACATTCCTGCTATTTCGTCTGAAGCGCATTTATATATCCGATATATTCTGTAAGAAGAAAAGAACAAAAACTGTCTATGGAATCATAAAGCCTAAAGGCGAAGTTAAACACCGCGTCATCATATCAGCGCATCACGACTCAGCCTATGAAATGCCACTCTTCTTTAAATATAAGAGATATATGGGTATTATACAGAATGTTGGAGTTCTTGGTATCATAATCCTATTTATTGAGTCATTATTGAAGCTTTTTAACATCGAATCGCTTATTCCTGAACCAATTCATACTATAGTACTTCTGATATTTGTAGTGCTAATTATAGTCGGTTTCATAAACGGAATGATGATGAAATTCGGACTGGTTACTAATCGGCCTGTAATAGGAGCTTCTGATAACCTAAGTTCAGTCGCCGCTATTCTATGGGCTGGAAAGGAAATTCATGAGAATCCACTTCAATCCACAGAAGTCTGGGTGGTGTCATTCGGTGCAGAAGAGCCCGGATTAATTGGCAGTAAATTCTTTGTGACAAAACATTATGACGAGATCAAGGATGTTCTTGTAATTAATCTTGAGACTGTTGGAACTGGTGAGCACGCAGTTATTGCCAAAGAGACCGCAAATGCAATTACACACTCAAAAGAAGTTGTTGATCTTTTAGTTAAATCTGCAAAAGATATCGGTAAAGAAATATCTTCGGTTGCTATATCATTTGGAGATACAGATGCCACTTCATTTACCATGCGCGACATAAAAGCAGCTACTTTATTCTGTAAGGATGTGGATGGTCTATTTCCGCTCTGGCATTCCCCGGATGATAATCCGGATAATATTGATAACGAACATATTGAAATTGCGAAACAAATCGTAGTTCAATCATTAAGAAATATCGATAAAGATTAAGGAGTTGATAAATCAATGATCGAGTCGTTGACGATAATTGTTTGGATTGAAATATTTTATGCATTGTTGATAGGAATTGTAGCCACAGTACGCTATCGACATTTAGCACATTTTCTAGTTCGAGCGATTATGAGTTGGACAATTTATAGTCTGTCTGTACTATGGCTTCTCTACTTATTGAATGTCATAATAATACCGTTAAATTATATAATTTCATTATCGTTTGTATTTTCGTTCTTGCTAATGGGATCATTTGGAATTTATGAAAAGAGATCAAGAATTCCATCATTAATCTCAATTATATATGGTATATTATTTGGATTTCATTTAATATTTATTGCAGCAACTCCTCCGGTGTTTCTAGGGAATCTAGTAATTTCATTAATTCTAGGTATTGTTGTTTCTAAAGTTTCTGAAGATGGACGTGCAATATCTGCTTTTGGATTATTACTAGACCTCTCTTTGCTGGAATTTATTAAATCTACATGGACTACTGCAGTTCCAGATGAATTATCGGCTCTTGCTATTCTGCTTGTTATGTTTCTTGGATTTATAGGTATCCGTCCCTTAAATATTCAAACGTCTGCAATATACTTCATATTTCCAATGGCATTTAGCCAAAATATAGGTTTGATAATTGTAAATATGTCTTCAATGGATATGCTAATATTCTTCATTGGCCGAACAATTCTAATTCTGACTCTTCTTATGTTCATTGTGATCTTTTATGCTAGATACAAAGAAAAAGCAAGCCAAGCAATACGCTATATGTTATATACTGTGTTTCTAATATTGATTAACAACTATCTAAATACCATATACTACATCAATCATGAACTTGTTCTTATGGGCTATACATATCTATTAGAGCGCGCTCCATATCTTATAGGTTCAGTCATTGCATACATTGCTATCTATTCCTTGCTGTATGCTTCAGTCGTGGGTAGAGTTTCAATTGACCCCGTCAGAATTATCGAAAAAATATTTATTGCATTTGTATCATCGCTGATTACATTAATTGCAATTATGATCGGATATCAATTTAATGAAATCTTGCCATTATATATATTCATGTTTTACATGTTCTTCATTCCATCATTGATAATTGGAATTGCCTCATTTCTTATCGGTGGTGTTCGTCTATTACGTCGTGGAAAGACTCTTACAGGTCTTCAATCCATCACATTTGCAATTATGGCACTGTTGGTCATTATGGGATACGCGGCTTCTGATATGCAGCTCTATATGATTTCTGGTATCTTGTTTATCTTAACATCGGTCAGCTTCATAGTATTTAGTCCTGAGATATTCGCAAGGCTAAAAATCAAACCAAAACAAGAAGTAAAAGCCGAGGCAGCAATTTAAAAAAATTTGAATAGCAGAAGTCTGCTATTTTTTCTTTTTTTATTCAGGTTTCCACTCGGGTCTGAACTTGTATCCATATCTGATGAAGGCTTCTTTGTCTGCTTCGTATAGCTTTCTGAATGCCATTTCAACTCGCATACCAATTTTGATATCTTCAAGTTCAACATCGGTTAATTGAGCTGTAAGCATAGGACCTTCATCGAGCTTAATGATTGCAACTGCATATGGTGCGCCGAGTTCATATCCTTCAGGAGGTGCACGTACAATTGAAAATGTGACTACCTCTCCCTTGCCTGAGAATTTGTATGGTACGAGTTTGCTGTCTCTTCGGCACTTGGGACATATTGGTCTTGGTGGGAAGTAATAGGAACCACAGTTTTCGCATTTCTGACCTACCAGATTGTATACCGCTTGGAAGCTTCTCCAGTGTGATGGAACATTTTTCATGTGTGGCATCTTTTTACCTCCTCAATATGTGGATTACCGCAGTGGCTCCTGAGCCACCAACATTATGAGTCAGTCCAATTTCCACATCGGGTATCTGACGTTCGCCAGCTTTACCTCTAAGTTGGGTTGTAATTTCTGCAATCTGAGCGACGCCAGTTGCACCGACTGGATGACCCTTTGCTTTTAGACCACCACTCATGTTTACAGGTTTGTCTCCATGCCGAGTAACTATGCCCTCATCGATTGCTTTTCCACCTTGTCCTTTTGGAGTGATTCCGAGATCCTCATACGCCATTAGTTCTGCGTTTGAGAAGCAATCATGAACTTCAAAGATGTTAATATCATCGACTGTGACACCTGCCATCTTGTATGCTTCTTTTGCTGCCTTTTTAGCTGCCCAAACTGAGGCTAAATCTTCACGGTCATGAAGAGCCAAAGTGTCAGTTGCTAAAGCAGAACCTACAATCCAGATCGGTTCATCTGTGAATTTCTTTGCGACTTCCTCACTTGCGAGAACAACAGCACTTGCGCCATCTGTGATGGGAGAGCAGTGCAGGATTCTCAGGGGGTCAGCAACTGGTGTGGAATTCATTACAGCCTCTAATGAAACCTTCATTCTGAATTGTGCATATGGGTTCAAAGCGCCCATTTCATGAGATTTTACAGCAATTTTGCTTAGTTGTTCAATAGTGGAACCATACTTGTGCATGTGATAGCGAGCCATCATAGCGTAAAGTGATGGGAATGTAGCACCAAATTGTAGTTCCCACATCTGATCTGCAGCAGCACCGAGCGTTGTAGTTGCTTGCTCGCCACTGACATCAGTCATTTTTTCAGCACCGAGAACTAGAACAACATCATATAATCCTGCCTTAATACCGAGAAATGCTTCTCGTATCGCTAAGCTTCCACTTGCACAGGCACCCTCGACTCTCGTAGCGGGTATTCCGCGAAGACCACCCATATCTGCAGCAAGAGCTCCGAGGTGTTCCTGACCAGTAAATCTACCAGCACTCATGTTTCCGATATAGAGTGCATCAATATCTTTTCCTTCAACACCAGAATCGTTAATTGCATTAATTGCAGCTTCAAGGGCAATATCTCGAAGAGACTTGTCCCATAATTCTCCGAATTTTGTCATTCCAGTACCAATAACGGCAACTTTTCTACCTACCATTTTCTGACCCCCTTAAAGTGACTTTAGCTTCCTGCGGTTCTTCACGTAGGTACCGTAGTCGATGTATTTCTTGCGATCCACGTAATATTTTACAGTTGGAACTCTGCCTCTTTTCTCTTCGATTTTATCTGTGACTAATATATCGAATGCATCACTTCCTGCTCCGGAACCGAATGAGGTCATTAAGATCCTCTGGCCGGGCTTTGCAATGTCAAGAACTGCAGAAAGTCCAACAACTGAAGAACCGGAATATGTATTTCCAATGTATCTAACCATCAATGAGGGTTCTACTTTCTCCTTGGGGAATCCAAGCATCTTGGAAACTCTCATTGGGAATTTACCATTTGGTTGATGTGGTACAAAGAAATCATAATCTTCAGGAGTCGTTCCCATCTTTTCCATCAAGCCCTTTGCAGCTTCAGTAATGTGTCTGAAGTATGCAGGCTTGCCTGTGAATCTTGCGCCGTGCTTTGGAAAATCAGCGCCTTCTCTTCTCCAGAAGTCTGGAGTATCTGTCGTAAATGAATATGTTCCCTGAATTTCAGCTACTAAATCTTCCTTTCCAATGATAAATGCAGCACCACCAGCAGCCGCTGAAAACTCAAGAGCGTCTCCGGGGCGTCCTTGCGATGTGTCCGCTCCAATTGCAAGTCCCATCTCAATCATTCCAGATTGTACAAGGCCCATGTTCGTTTGAATTGCAGCAGTTCCTGCCTTGCATGCGAACTCATAGTCTGCTGCAGTTATATCCTTGCCAGAAATTCCAAGTGCCTCAATTACTATTGTAGCAGTTGGTTTTACAGCGTAGGGGTGTGATTCGGAACCTACATATACCGCTCCAATTTTATTAGGATCAATGCCTGCATGCTTTACAGCATTTCTAGCAGCCTCAACGGCAATTGTGGCAGCGTCTTCGTCAATGTCCGGAACTGACTTCTCAATCAATCCCAAACCTGAAGAAATCGCTTTGCCATCTTTGCCCCAGACTTTCGCAATCTCCTCGGCTTTGATCCTAAATCTTGGAACGTATGCTCCATAGCCTACTATTCCTACTTTCGCCAAGGTCATTACTTCCTTCTTTCCTTTTATAATTACGTTCAAAAACGGCAAAAAATAGTATTTAAATTATTGCTTTTTGATAGATGCTATTTCATCTGTTCAATCATGATTACTATTATTTTATAAAAACTAATATAAAAAGCGATTTTAAGATATACTAAATTTTTCATGAAATTATTGCATATATTCTCATTCTCAATCTTACAAATGAGACATTGTGTTGTGCTCTCGACATTTAAGTTCTCGATCTATTAAACCTGCTTAAGAATAAATACTAAACGAGAATAATGTTGAATTGCCTAAATATTTACCAAAACGCATACATAAGAACGTCTAGTTCGGAAAATCATAAATACTCTGTACTGATATTATACTGATATCTTTTTAGGGCAGTTCATATTCATTAACATACACGTAGAGTACTGTTCTAATACTAAAATATTGAAATCAATATCGATGTATTCTCGTAAATTTTTTGTAAGAAAGTCCACGGACCTATGAACATATTACTGTGTAGTAGCAAAATCCTATAAATTTATATTTGTGTCGTCGAAAAGCGTATATATAATTTTGACTTGCTACAAAATTGGGTAGTAAAAAAGGAACAGGCGATCTATGATGTCACAGAGAATACGTCGCATCGCAAGCACGCAAGAATTGAAGATGCACCTTTTAGGAATCATTGTTGGACTATTATCAGGGCTTGTTGCAGTAGGTTTTCGAGCGCTGATTGATTTTATGAGAGCAGGGTTCATCACTGGGCTCGCGATTCTAGGAATATTTGGAGCTCTTGCATCGCCAGTGATAGCTGCATTGATCCAGGGACCATTTGTAGAGAAATTTGCTCCTGAAGCTCGAGGTAATGGTGTTCCACAAGTAATTGAGGCGATTGCTCTAGAAGGCGGTAGGATAGATAAGAAGGTACCTATAGCAAAGGTAGTAGCATCATCTCTGACATTAGCCTCGGGTGCAAGTGCAGGTCGTGAAGGTCCAATTGCGCAAATCGGTGCTGGAGTTGCATCTTGGTTTGGTAGTAAACTCAATTTGAATCGACTCCAGATGAAAACGCTTGTGGTATGTGGAGCGGCGGGTGGAATCGCTGCAACTTTCAATGCTCCGATGGGTGGTCTTCTTTTTGGTCTCGAATTGCTCATGGGTGGGGTTCTGACAGTTTCTGCAATTACGGTCGCATTATCTTCAGTTACTGCAGTTGCAGTTGCCCAGCTGTTCTATGGCGCAAACCCGTCTATTATTATTCCTTATACTGGTGTCGCAACATTAAATGAGATTCCATTATTTCTAGTTGTTGGTATTGTACTTGGCTTATTTGGTATTCTCTGGATGCACATATTCTATACGGTTCGAAAGTGGTTCCTTCGAGTTAATTTCGCAAGAATGTTCAAACCAACTTTAGGTGCGATAGTTGTTGGTATGTTGGCAATTGTAGATGTAATGTTATTTACTACACCTGTACTTCCAAGTTTGGAATATGGATTCATTAATTCGCTCATTCAAGAAATTAGTATGAACCAAATCCCGATTCTAATGCTCTTATTTGCTCTTGGTTTGAAGATATTTGGCACGGCATTCACACTTGGGTCAGGAATGAGTGGTGGAGATATTGCTCCGAACCTCGTAATGGGTTCGATCATTGGAAGTTTATTCGCAACTACTGTGAACTCTCTGTTCCCGGGAACAATCACCCATCCGGTTATATTTGCGGCTGTCGGTATGGCAGGCTTTATGGCAGCTGTGGCACATGCTCCAATTACTATGATTGCTCTTGTTATTGATATGACCCATGACTATTTCCTAATTGTTCCATTGATGTTTGCTGCGGCTACAGCACAAGCAGTCACGAAATTATACAACCCAAGAAGTATGTACCTTGAGGAACTTCATGAAGAAGGTATTGACCTGTTTCACGGTATAAACATGTCAGTCTTGAAAAATCTTACCGCAAGGGATATCATGACTAAAAAGCCAACAATACTAAAAGAAAGCATGACCGCCATTGAAGCCATTGAAGTGGTTGAAGAAACAAAACACACAAAGTTTCCAGTTGTTAATGATAAAGGCGAAATAATCGGAACTGTGATTGCGGAGGATCTTCGCATAGAGCCAAAGGAAGATGGCTCACAATATACTGTTGCAGAATTGGTTGATAAAGACTTTTTGAAAGTCTATCCAGACATAAACGTGGATGAACTTCTCTATAAAATGATTGAGAAGGATGAAGGACACGCTGTTGTGGTTGATCCTGACAATCCAAATAAAATGATTGGATTCATAACTAAGACTGATATTCTCAAGTCTTATCGATATGCCGTGAAAAAGTCCTCCAGCGATGATATCGATCTTTATCCAAAACCGCGAATATTCATGAACAAATAGTTAAGTAGAGCTATCTGCTCTACGTTCTTCCTTTTTCAATTAAATCTACTAATTTTCTTGGCCAGTTCAATTCTTTGAGTTTGTGAATTACTACGTCTCTTGGATAATCCATCCGCTTAATCTCAATCTTGTCCTTTTTTGTATCAAGAACCGCGTATGCAAGCATCGGATTTCCGTCTCGTGGCTGCCCGACACTTCCATCGTTTACCAGTGTAAAGCCAGAAAATTTGCGTATGAATGGTCTATGTGAATGCGCTGTTAAAACATAATCATATGCAGACATATCATTAACTAATTTCAGAATTTCATCATTATTCATATCAGGTTTCAAATAACCATAGAGATGATTCTTCGGTGATGCATGCACGATATAGATCTTTATTCCGTCAAATTCAAGTGACTTCTCTATCGGCAAGTTTCTTAACCAATCCAGATGCTCTTTTGAATACCATTCGAGAGTTTGTTCTCGGGTCCAGACTGAAATTGGATGCATTTCCTGAGAACACATGCAATCGATTCTAAATGCCACTGCGCTGTCGTGATTGCCCATTACAGCGTGGTCAGCTTCTTCTCTTAAAATATCGATGACCTCAGTTGGCCATGGTCCATAATCCACAGCATCACCTAAAAAAACTAATTTATCAAAGCGTTCTTTTTTCAATAACTGTTCTAATGCTGGCAAATTGCCATGAATATCAGACATGAATATTACTCGCGTAATTTTAGTTCCCTCATTGCTCTTGAGTTATTAAAAATATATAAATATTCCATGTTTAAAATAATCATATACTTAGGCATCTAAAAATCGATCATTCATGAATTGATGGTTTTATATGCAACTTGGGTGAGTAATGTATGAAGTATAAATATATTTTCTGGATATATCTCGGGCTGCTTTCTACTTTTTTTGCAGAAGTTGTTAGTGGTTCATTTCCATATCCCTTGTTTGACTATTGGGGCTATTATTCCGTAATTCCATTATATACGCTTCATATCCTTGTGCTTGGTACAGTTGTTTTCCGAGGCAAGCCAAATATATTTTCCCTATTCGCTGCAGGAGCTATCTTTGGCCTTTATGAGGCATATATCACTAAAGTTCTGTGGGATCCAAACTGGGGACCTTACATCATAGTCGGTGGTGTAGCTCCTATTCAGACCCTAGCACTGGTATTCTTTTGGCACCCATTCATGGCATTTATAATACCGCTTCTATTTGCTGAAATTATTACATCTTCAAGAGAAATAATGGGCGGCATGCCACAATGGTTCATTAATCGATTTTCTGATGAAAGTTCTGCACGATTAATGCTTCTGATATTTGCTATTCTCTGCGGAGCATATAAAGCTATGAACTCGACCCCATCGCTTGGCTTTGCATCCGCATTAATTAACGGCTTTATCATATTCTTTCTTGGTATATGGCTCAGAGAACATGTTCATGAAGAATCAATGAGAGACCTCATGCCTAATACTCGTGAATTTAAAATACTTTCCGGAGCTCTAATCTTGTATTACATCTATTTCACAGCTACACTCAGAGTGGATTCTCTTCCTGGAATTATGCCTCAGATCATTATCTGGATACTCTACGGCTTATTTGGATATATACTCTGGAAAACATATAATTTAGATTTTACACACACAGTACCACGCGTTTCAATATCTCCTGCATATTTTGTAATTCTCATAGTTCTATTTAGTATAGGTTCAGCGATTCTCATGCCATTCGGATTACTTACGATGTTATTCACATGGACTCTTGGAATTGGGAGTGGAATATTAATCACAATTGCAGCTCTCATAATAATCTTCAAAGGCAAATGAGCCTCGCTTTTTCTCTTTTTTATGAATTATTATCAAAAGGAAGAGAAGAAAAAAATGAATGGGAATAAGTTCCAGACGGCTTAATTTTCTCATTTTCGAACTTTTTTTATGATTATATGTATTAACACAAATGCAATTATGCCGAAAAATGCAATGAAGCCAATGATTAGGTACAGGGTTGGAATTGTAGCAAATTGTTCTGGAATGGGTAATAAGCCGCCAAAGCCTTTTATTGTGTTGTTTTCAACAACCAAATTTACATTATTCCCATTATTCATGATTCCCCAACTACGAGATGTAATGATATTCTCTGTTATTGAAACATTTTTGGTATTTTCTACAGTAATTTCACTCATAATTAGAATGTTATTTGAAAACGTGACAAATTCAGAACCGTCTTTGATTTTGATCTCCGTGTTGTTAAATACGTTCTGCGTAATCAAGATATTTTTGCAATGGCTAAACGCCGTATAGGGTGCATTTATGAGTATATTATTTCGAATCGTATAGTTCTCAGGTTGTGCGTATTTGAGATAATCAACAATTTCTACACGAATTCCACTCGATGCATCTTTTATAATGTTATCCTCTATGACAATATGCTTGCTATTGTAAATCTCGATAGGATCCCATTGATTCACAAATGTATTGTTTCGGATCTCGGAATAGAATACGGATTGCAGCTGTAGTTCTCCTTCAATGCCACGCGAAGTCTTGAATATATTATTTTCAATTCGTGTATGGTTTGAGGAATATGTATAAAGTCCCTTAAATGTATTGAACACGATGTTATTCAGAAAATTATTGTAATTTCCAGTCAATCCTATACCAATTGTGACCTGTTTGGTTTCCAAATTAATTGAGCTGTTTCCCATCAACAGGGCTAAATCGTTATAGATAAGATTTCCAATTACCGTTATATTAATCCCATAGCCATCAATGGCATGAACAAATGAGTTTATGAACGTGTTATATTCGATACCAAAATCATTAGTATTCTGAGTTTCAAAGCCTCTAGAACAGTTCTTTATCAGATTACCATATAATTTTGTAACTTTTGAATTGCTATTTATTATGCCAGTTGTATAATTCTCGAAATAATTGGAAAATAAACTAAGCTCTCCGCCATCCTGAGTGATAGCACTCGTAACTAATGTTGCTCCTGTGCTTAGATCTATTGGGTATTTGATATTCACAATATTTGATATGCTTACAGACAAATTTCCAAAACTACTTATTACCACACTATGGTTTAACCTGAGATCCGTTATAATAGTTGTATTTACTATATTTAAATGCCCATAATTTTCAATCATAATAGATTTATCAGTCAGATGTGTGAAATCCAGTACCGAATCTCGAATCTCCAAACTGCTTCCACTTGGAATTACGATGCTATCATATAAAATACGTGATTCATTTATGATGTCTGTAGTTCCTTTCGCTGCATGGTCCCCATAGGTCATATAAATAGGTGTATTATTACCTAAGATAATCGGATTGAAAAGTATCAATATAAGAATTGTAGTTATAATTTTAGAATTCAAATAAAAACGCCTCGTTTTCTTTGGTATTTATTAATATTTTCCTTTTTATTTTGTAATTTATATATATTATTCTACTATTATTAAAAAGAGTTTCTGAATATAAAAATAAGCTTAAAATTAATAAGGCGTAATTCTTTATCTCTTCATGGATTGAGGCCTATGAGTACAACGGACGAACCAATAGGAGCAAAACTTAAGCAAGTTGAAGAATTGATCAATAAAAACGAACTTCGGAAAGCTCTTCAATTAATCGATGAGATTTTGGACAAACATCCCAAGCAGGTAGAAGCATATATTTTGAAAAGCCATCTATTCCTAAAATGGGGAAAGCCCGATGCAGTCATAAGATACGCTGAGGAGGCAATCTCACTTTATCCTTCCGCAACTGAAGCATGGTTCCTAAAGGGTGTAGCATTATCATTTCAGAATCGGATAAAAGAAGCCTTAGAGGCGTTTTCAAAAGCTATGCTTCTCGAACCTAACAATCCAAATATCGTATATCAGATTGGTATAAACTTAAGTAAAGCTCATAGTATCGAAGCAGACAAGTTTTTCGATAAATTACTGCAGATAAATTGGAATACAACCGAAGTTCTGTTCCAAAAGGCTCTATTATATAATCGATTCGCGAAATATTCGAAAGCACTGGAGACTCTCGATAAATTGCTCAAGATCGATAAGAACCACATTGAAGCTTTGAAGCTGAAAGCGTATATTCTACTTCAGATGAAAAAGTTAAACAAGGCACGAAAGGCACTTGAGCAAGTTCTCAAAGTCAATAAGCGAGACACAGACACATGGACTTTATTGGGTATTGTAAGTATGGAGGATAAAGACTATAAAGAAGCCACGTACTGCTTTAAGAAAGCGATAAAGATTGATCCTAACGTAGTTCGCGCACGACAACATCTAATTCAAATACTTCTTGAAGAAAAGGAATGGGAAGAAGCAGCTCGCCATACTAAATATCTGTTGAACATGAAAGATTTCAAACATTCCGGAGACTTGTGGAATGCTCTAGGAATTGCATATTCTGGGATGGAAAAATGGTGTGAAGCTGCTGAAGCATTTAGAAAAGCTGAAAGACTTATGAAGGAGCGAAAAAGGTCTGTTGACAATATCACTGCATTACGCAAAGCAGCCTCATATAATTGTTCACAATATAAAAAGGCTGAACGCGCAAGGAAGGAGCACGAAAAACAAACACGTTATTTTGAAGCTCGAAAGCGATACCGCAATAAAAAGTAAATCAATTAAGCACCGTCTACCTCTTTCTTAACTAACTGAAACCTATCGGACTCTACTATCTTTATGTTTCGTAACTTTAATTCAGCGACGAATTGTTTGATCGGCAGTCCAGCCATTTTAGATGCTTGTTCTAAGTTAAGCAAATTATCACGGTATAATGTAGCCGCAAGTTCCGTAATAACAAACTGAGGGTCCTTACTTCCTACATAATTCATCTTTTTATTAAATGCCGACATGTCATTTCTCTCCTTCCCACAACGCTTCAAGTAATACTAACATTTATATCTTTATATACTTTTAGTGTATGACTAATTTTGCTCCGCGATTCCAAAAGTGAAAAAATATTTATATATTTTGCGCTATCATGGAATTTCCTTATACATGCTAGAACTATTTTAAAAATCAAATACATGCAGTACATTCATCTGGAATCCTATTATTTAAGTCAGAATGTATCTTACAGATCTTTCTTGTCTTTCTTAGATAATTGATAATATTTTCAATCTGGCGTATTAGGTTCTCTAAATCGTCATTTTCAAGTATTGACTCAGCTGCTTCCTCGAGGATCTTCAAAGTTTCATCGTCGAATTTTATTGTTGTCGCTCGTTTTGCTTTTAGATACTGTGATACTGCGGCGTTTGTCAAGTTTAATAATTTTGCAATTTCACTCTGCTTTAGCCCTTTCTTATATAATGTGACTGTTAATTCTCGTCTTATAGCAGGAATTATGTACCAGACGATTACTTCTTCCGGGAGTAGTGGTGCTTTTTTCAAATTCTATATCTCCTAATACTAACTATTGTTAATTAGACTATCTTTGCCTTTAAATGTTGTGAATGAAGAGAAATTTTAAAAATAAAAAAATCAGATATAAACAAAATTAAATTAGACAGATTTATCGCATATTATCGCGGGAAGTTTGTTTGCGTGAATTTGATTAATATAAGGAGGATAGTACATGAACCGTAAATTTGTAAGTGCAGCTATACTTTTGTCTTTAGTTGTCCTTTTTGTTATGCCTATTACAACGTCCGCATATTCCATGGGCGACGAATATAAATATACATTAGAAATAAAAAACATTGAATATGTAAATGGCACGAAAGAAGTATCTTCATATCGCGTTCAAAA
>CAZPUN010000054.1:0-22174 GCA_964589775.1 uncultured archaeon | reverse complement strand
ATTAATAACCTTTTCGAGCCCAATTTTTTCAATAGCGTATCTTATATTATCATTTACCGAAACAAGTTGTGGAGAACTTTTATTATTCATCTTTACTATTACCTTTGTAGGTGTTATATTGTTTTTAATTTTTTATGGCATTAAACTATAAAGTTCTCTTAGTTTATCTGCTATTTCTTTAGTTATTTTTCCTTCGGATTCAGCTTCGTCGATTAACTTGAACATTTTTTCTTTTGGAATTTGAAAGAAGATCTGAATACCCATTGTTTCAATAACTTTTTCGAGCCCTACGGCATTAATAACTTTTTCGAGCCCAATTTTTTCAATAGCGTATCTTATATTATCATTTACCGAAACAAGTTGCATAACTTCGCCATGGCTCATTTCAATAGTCTCCTGTGGGTCTATTATATAGCATTCTGTTAAGACCCTTGCATATTTTTCTTCATTTATATGATTCACGAGAAAATTAATAAAGTTTCGTTTAGCTTTTCCTCTTGAGAATTTTAGCAAGTTAAATGTTCGGTCCTCTATATTTAATTGGTTTATGACTATTAGATGAATTTTGAATTGATTAATTACATTTTTTAATTCATAAACGCCCGCTTCAATTGTATTAACTTCTGTCATCTTGAAATATTTTGAATTCATCAATTTTTGAGGCATGTGTGTAACTATGAAAATAACTGATGATTTGTCTACTTCTTCTTGAGATATTTTTGAAATGTATAGAAAGAATTTTCCAAGGGTTTTGAAAAATTCAGGTAATGTTAGTGTTTCTCAAAATGATTTGTATTCTATAATATTAACTAACGATAAATAATCATTTAATAGGTCATTAACAGAACTATCTTCATTTATCTTTTTTATAATGACGTCGATTCGAGTTGATGAGATCTCATATTCTTGTATTACCTCCCATGATCTATTTCCGCTTATAACCTTGATAAAAAGTTCATGCCAATCTGTGATTCTCTTCTGTGATATAATGACCAACTCCATCATTGGTATTTGGCTCATTTTTATTTTGTATATAAAAATGTATTTCTGTCCGTTACCGTAAAATGTAATAAATAAACGAAATATCGCCCTTATCATGAAATATATTCCTGTAGCTCATTATGAGCAATCCAAGATATATACATCAACGGATTCGTTCATTTCTTTCTCAAATAGTCCTTATCCTGCGCATCGTTTGGGATATGGACTTGATATATATAATGCTAGTAGGTCTTATTTTGCTGATGTGTTCTCCCCTGTTGATGGAAAATTTGTCTTCACAAAAAGGATAGGTGAAGACTGTGTTTCAGCAATTCAAGTCAGGGATAATCTTATTGTCCGTATTTTGCATTTAGACCCTGCTGTGGATATTGGAAGTTATATCTACGTTGGAGACTACATTGGAAATTATATTCGCAGTCCATTTTTTGAGTTTTGGACGGATCCACATATTCATGTTGAGTATCGTAAGTCTCTAAAGGGAATTCTGCGGTCCTCAGGGGGTCTCCCATTACATATTTTATTTGATGCCGATAAATCAAAAATCAACTTTTCCAAGAGATTTTCAATCATTTCTAAAAGGCCAGAATATTTACTTGTTTCAATTCCTGAGCCGTATGTTGCTTCGTTTGGTCCGTATTTTGGATTAAAAGTACAGCTAAAGAATGGGTATGGACTACTTGAGGGTGGAATTCCATATTATGGTTATGGGCGAGTTTATTCCGAATATTTGCAAGATTCTAAACTAAAATTATTCGATAAAGAAATTGGGTCTTCACAAATATCATATAATGTCGGTTTTATCGATTTTCGCAAGCAAATCAAAATTACCGCCAATGAAATATCGATTCGTGGTATTGCACTAAATCTGTATCTTTCAAAGCCTGCAATTAAGATTGTTCCGTATAATACAGAAAATATAACGGATTTTCGAATTGGCGAGTCTATTAAATTTGATATATCACTGCCGAATTTATAAATTACATATTTGGAAAACAATTTAAGTAGTTTTTATTTTCTATTATCAAGGATGGGTTTGATATGAATGTGGATGAATTTTACAAACTTAATGATAACGAACGCGTTGATTGGCTAGCTAAAGCCTTTCTTGATGAACTTGTAAGGATGGAACCTGAGGCAGCTACGTATCTTGGAATTCATACCGAAGACCATCGCGTCTCGGAACAAAGCACAGAATCTTATATCGAGCGCATAAATGTAATAAAGAAACTTTTGGGTCTGATCAAAGACATCGACACATCAAAATTAGATCATGAAAAAGAAATCGATTATGAAGCATTAAAATTCTCGCTGGAATTAGAATTATTTACTACAGATGAATTACGAAGCTGGGAAAAATCACCGACTGGTGCATGGATTGCTGGAGATGCATTATTTATTCTTTTCACTAGAGATTTTGCGCCATTCGAAGAAAGAATTAAAAATATTATTAGTAGAATTAAGCAATTTCCTAGAGTTTTCGAACAAGACAAAGAGCGTATCAAGCATCCTGTCAAATTATGGATTGAAAATGGCCTCCAATCTGTTGAAGCAATTCCCATGTTGTTTAATGAAATAGTTAATGCAGCAAAAGGAAAAGTATCTAAAGAAACATTTGATGAATTAGTGGCTGCTATACGTTCTACAGAGTCTGCAATCGAAGAATATGCCAAGTGGCTTAAGGAAGTTGCAAACACTGCAAATAATGATTGGGCGATTGGTCCTGAAAAATTTGCAAAATTACTCAAACTGAGATTAATTGATTATTCTCCTGAGGAAATCTTGAAGCTCGGTGAAGACTATCTTAAGAAATTTAAGGCTCAATTGGAGGAAATAGCAAAGGAAATAGATCCCAATGCTACCGTGGAGGAGGTTGATGAGCGATTATCTGCAGATCATCCTAAGACTTTCGATGAAGTACTTCAGTTATATCGTGATTCAGTCAAGCGGGCTCGTGAATGGGTAATAAAATCAGATTTTGCTACGATTCCCGAAGGCGACAAATTTGAAGTTATTCCAACACCCGATTATTTAATTCACATTTTACCATTTGCCGCTGCTATTCAACCCGCACGATTTGAAAAAGAAAAAGTTGGAACATATTTGGTAACTCCGCCGAAGGAAAATCCCGATTTGTTAAAAGCACATGAAAAAGCCGGAATTCCAAATACGACAGTGCATGAAGCATATCCCGGACATTATCTGCAAGGTCTTGCAGCAACATTTGCCCCGCTTGCTCGAATGTTTGGGAATCCTGTAGAATATATTGAGGGCTGGGCACACTATTGCGAACAGGCAACCAAAGAGATGGGCTTTGACAACACTCCAGAGGCTCGTTTTGCTCAAACTAAGGACCTGATCTGGAGAGCCGTTCGTGTAATTGTGGATGTAAAACTTAGTACTGGTCAAATGAGTTTTGATGAGGCTGTTGAATATCTTATTAAGGAAACAAAAATGCAAAAACCAAGTGCAATCGCAGAAGTGAATCGCTATACAACATCACCGGGTTATCAGTTATCATATCTATTAGGTAAGCACATGTTTCTTGAACTTCGTGAGGAAGTTAAGAAGAAATTGGGCGATAAATACACACCAAAATTCTTCCACGATACCATTATTTACAGTGGCGCAATACCCATGAAACTATTACGAAAAGTTTTTGATTATAAAATAAAAGAGATGCTGCAATAGCTTTTTCTTCTCTTATTTTTTATATATTATCGAAAAAATATATGAGTTAATATGTATATGTTGGTTCATAATGATTGAGGGAATTTATCATGTCCGAAATGGAAAAGATGACATTTGATGGTGAGATATATTCTGAAATCATCGAGATTGAAGGTAAAAAATATGAGCATATCGGATTTAAAGACTATCAGAATCAGTTCGGCAAATTCATGGAACAATCTGTAGGTAAAAAAGTACGTATAACTGTTGAAATCCTTGAGGATATCGACAAAAAAGAATAGTATTCTTTTCGTATCTCAAAGTTCTCTGAATTTGAGTCTATCCAGCTCTCTATAATTTTCATCAAGGCGGATTATACTGAAGGCTATTCCCTTAATCTGTTCTGGGGGCACATTTGATTCGATTATTAGATTCAATTCTGAACCGTTTCTTTCTAAATCGTTAATTCTTCCATACCCTAATAGATAACCCTTTTTGTCCATCAATCCAACAACAAGCCCTTTTAATTGCTCGCTTTGAATCACTTTTGTTTTATTATCAAATAGTTCATATTTTAGTTGTTCGATCTCTTTGAATTCCAAACCTTTTGTTATTATTATCAAATATTCATTTATAGCTTCAGCCCAAAGAATTGTTTCATCTGCTATTTTTAGGTCTGTGGGAATACCGGAGCCAATCTGTGAAAATTCCGTTATCAGATTTGACAATGTGATCTTGAATTTCTTGGCATTTTCGAATAAGTCTCTAAATGCATTTTCCCTATTGTTCTTTCTAATTTGCCAGTCCCTACTTTCTGCAAAAATTGATTTTCCCACGTATAAATGACTAATTTGGCGTGCATTCAATAGTTTAATAAATGGGCGTAAAATCGTATCATCTCCAAATGAAAATATAAAATCCGCTTCGATTACTTCATATATTGAATACATGAAATCTCTGCCTCTAGCATCTTGTATCCAGCCCGGTGTATCTATTAAGATTACATCGACATCTTCTACTTGTTTCATGAGCATTTTTGTAGCTGCTATTATACGGTACTCAAAATTATATGGCGAAACAACCCCAACAAATCTTGATGATAGATGCTTCAATTTTAATTGATCTATCGCAAGCCCATCAACAATCGATAAGTTTATTGCCGCCGGTCTTTTTGATATACTTTGCCCTACATCCAAGTCTAAAATTCCAACTTTATGCCCCTTTGAAATTAATCTATTCGCCGCTGATAGAAGCATTGTACTTTTTCCTGCATCGACATGACCCACAAATAGATATTTTGTGAGATGATCCTTGTTTATTTGCTCAATTAGTAAATCCATGAATTTTTGGTAGTTCTTGCAAACCGGAGTTTTTGTTGTTTCTATGATCGTAGTTTCATCACTGACAATTTCAATTATCGAATTTGGTGAAATCTGCCCACTTATCATATTCTCGATTTTTAAGGTGCTTCCCTCATTTAGTTCGATTCCAAAGAGATTTATCGTTCCCTTTGTGACTTTAATCTCCGCAGAACCCGTAATTTTAATGGCATATTCGTTTTCCGTATTAATTTCTGTTTTCAATCGAATTCCCTCAAAATTATATTTACCCTTTGTAGATTTTGGTCTTCATTTATGTTATCATTTGGTGATATTTAAAACTTTTATATGGAATAAATTTACATTTGATAATTTTTGATTGTTATTCAAAATATTTGCCGTTTCTATCTTAACTGAATATGATCTGTGAATATTATCACGAAATTATAAGCATGTATTGATTCTAATCCTAATGAATATATATTGATAATTTCAATAGTTTTTGAGAATTTGAATTTTTATATAAAGTTTAAATGTGGCTATATTTGTCTGGATATAATTAAAATTTATTTAAATTAAGATTGTTATGAATTATAATCTAAAATATTGAATAATATCTTGAAATATATTACGTATAAATTCATTATTTGACTTAGTTATTGTGTTTTCTATAAATATATTTGGGGGACTATCACATAATAAAACCCGCATTATCGATAAAATTTCTTTACTCGATTCGATCAAAATATCTTGCTGTCTTAATAGATCAAGAATTTCTAATATTTTGAATTCTAGTTTTTCTGGATTATTTATTTTAAATTTTTAAATCTTCATAAAGTTTTGTACCACTTGTCATTAATATCTTAATAATATAATCTTCCATCATATATTTGGTTATTTTAAACTTATTAATTATCTCATCTTGAGGTAGCCCCATAGGTATGATTATCAATCTTATGTCCTCATTCTTATATTTAATATTAAAAATATTTTTTCCATTTTTCCATTCAACTGATTCAAATTTTTCTTTTAATGAATCTTTCCATGAATTTATTAATTCTTTATATGTTCGATTATCTAAGTCTTCTGCTACAATTATTGTATGTTTTGACTTGTATTTAATAAACGAATAAGCCGTTTCTTTTAGATTTGTTTTTCCTTCGGAATATTTTATAGAATCTTTGAAATTTTTAATATTTAATTTTTTAAATAATGCATTAAAAAAAGTTGCATCGCTTTTTCCTTCTAGTAGTATTCGTATATTTTTTATATTATACGTATGTCCTCACCTACTTCTAACAAATTTTTCGCATCTTCTTTTTTAATTGTTCTTACATTAAGATTTCCATTATCAAGAGTTATACCAAATATTGTTAAATCTATATCAAGTCTAAAACTCAAATTAACAATCTCCTTGGTAAGTTCAAGACTGTGTGTTGATATAAATATTTGATTATTTTGAGATTTTGACACTTTAAGTAATGTGCTCATTATCTCTTTAAGAGCTCGAATATGTTGATGGGTTTCTGGGTCCTCCAAAAGTATAATACTATTTTCTATTAAATATGCAATAGTTATCATTGCAACACTCATTCTTACGCCATCGCCAATCTCATCAAGTCGGACTGAATGAGTCGGTAATAAGGCTGCCAAACTATAACCTGGGCCAATTTTAAAATATGAAAAATTCTCAATATTCATATTATAGCATGAATTTATGGTTTTCACGATTTTCTTATCGATCCGTTCTGCAATGATTTTGAACCATAAATTTTCTTCAATTTCATTAAATGAATTAATTATAAAAGGATCAATCATGACTGAAGCAGATAACATTTTAATTAGATTTTTTAATGCTTTTTTTGATATTTTAAAAATACTAGATAATCGTTCAATAGTATAGTTTTGTTGTTTGAAATGTGGTACATTATCAACAATTTTGTATTCTTGCCATATTCTTGAGTTTCGTATAAAATATCTATTTTCTAGATTCAAGTATGTAAACATTGTCTCATTTTCTTTAAATGATTCAAATGTAAACGAATTTTCATTATCCAATGTTAATATTAATTGAATTGGTTTTGTTGTTTTATATTTATACCATAATGAATCAAAAAGCCGATATTTTCTTTTTACCCGTCTGTCTGCTAAATATTCTATACGTATTCGATTCAATAGATCATTTTTAGATATAGCTGTACTTGCTAAATAAATAGCTTCAAGAATTGTGGATTTTCCGGAATTGTTAGGACCCAATAAAATATTTACATTTCCGAATCTATCTAGATTTCCTTTGTTAATTCCTCGGAAGTTTTTAATACTCATCCCCGTAAGCATTTTTAGTCACTAAACCTATGATTCTTAAATTACTATTTAATAAGAAACCTATTTATAATAATTTTGAAATTAGATTATTATTTTATAAATTGTTAGAAAATTAAAAAATTCAACTATTAAACTTAAATCATGACTAATTAATCATTAATAATCATTAATTGATTATATTTCTTTTTATTATCTACAAATTAATTTACTGGGAATCGGAAAATTCTTATTTGTCTTTTTATATCACATGATAGAGACGTGAGGTATCGGAAATGCGGCATATTATCTATGAATATCGAAAATGGCTTATTCTTGGGATTATCATGGGTATCATCCTGATGCCTGTCGCTGAAGCTCACATTGTTCAACGTGACCGTAACCGAAATGAAGTTTATGGAGAATTATTCTGGAAATATGGACTTGGAGTTTATGATTTAAGTGATTATATTTTAAAAGAGAAATTTAATATCAGTGAAGATCATTTACTATCCAGTTACCTAAATTTAACATATGAATATCCGTTGCCTGTATTGTTGTTTTATGCAGGGCTCGTAGCCGTGATACCAGGCATGGATGGATTACAACATTATTTTATTAATTCGGTTTTGTTTCTATTTGCAAATCTTGATTGGATCCTAATGGCATATATTGTTGGTGATCGGCGAAAAGAATGTTGGTTTAGACCATTTTCTGTTGTATACTATTCTTATTTATTTGGTATGTCTGTTCTGTGGGGTAAGACGGAGCCATTAGTTGATTTCATATGGCTTGTTGCACTATATTATTACAAGAAAAATGATTGGTTAAAGGGTGGCTTTTTCTTAGGACTAGCTGCTGAAACGAAGATATACCCTGCAGTATCTGCACCAATTTTCCTCGCGCAAAATCCGTTGAGTATCATTCCAATGGTTATTCCATTTGTGCTTTCTATGATTCCAATGGCTCTTACCGGACACTCCTATAGTGCGTTAATCTCGCATTTGACAAATGATCCTAGCTATAGTCCATATATTACAAATCCTATGTATGTTGGATTTATACTCAGTAATCCAATTGCGATTTTGACGAATATAGTTGTTGTGATTGCAGTAGTTCATGCAATTTTCGATATCAAGAAAAATCCGGAATCTATAATTAAACTTGATATAACCCGTAGGAAGGACTTGAGCATTCCTGAAATAATCATGATGTTAGCACCGATAGGCCTTA
The DNA here is from genome assembly GCA_964589775.1 of uncultured archaeon. Classification (GTDB taxonomy): domain Archaea; phylum Asgardarchaeota; class Thorarchaeia; order Thorarchaeales; family CAZPUN01; genus CAZPUN01. Next base: position 13,652 of record CAZPUN010000054.1, on the reverse strand, counting down.
TGTTTATTCGCTGGGTACTAATTTGGTATTACCTCTGGCTCTTAATTCCTACAATTATTATGAGTACAAAAGAAAAATCACGTAATTATCTATTAATAATCGGGGCGCTCGGTGTGGCACATTTTGTCGGACTAGGGTTAAACTATTCCTACTTTGTAATTGTAGTTCAGGATATGTTTACATTGTTTAAATGATGGAGTCAGTATTACACATATATTACAAGACTCCTTAATCATTTTTTTCTTTTATATGCATGATGCAACTATGATGCACGCAGACGAATTGAAACAAAAAATTGAAGATTTTCTAAAGACACAGGATGGGTTCTATGCAAATGTGGCTCAGATTTCACGGCACTTATCCGTGAATAGAAATTATCTTAGTGGATATCTTGATGGCTTGTCTGCATGTGGTGCGCTTCAGAAAATTGGTGATAAAAAGGCCAAATTCTATCTATTAACAAAAATTGACGAGGAGAAATGAAAATGCAATTCCTTGAAAAACTGTTTGGAAAGACACAAGTGAAAAAGGCGAGCTTAGGAATTTACGGCCCGCCTAATGCTGGAAAAACAACACTTGCAAATAGAGTTGCTCTAGATTTGGTTGGTCGTGAAGTTGGGCCCACATCTCCAATTCCTCATGAAACTAGAACCATACAGAAAGAGACCGTCGAACTAAATATTAATGGTCGAATACTTGAGTTAGATCTTTTAGATATGCCCGGAATAAGTACAAAAGTTGATTACCGTGAATTTGTTGAGCAAGGACTTCCCCAAGATGAAGCTCTATTACGTGCTCAAGAAGCTACAAAAGGTGTAATCGAGGCGATTAAATATCTTGATAATGTTGATTTGGCTATTACAGTTATTGATTCCACGAAAGTTCCCTATGACCAGATAAATGCAGTAATTGTTGGAAATCTGGAGGCTCGTGGAATTCCTAGTATTATTGTAGCAAATAAAATTGATCTGCCTGATGCAAGACCCGAATTAGTGAAAGAAACTTTTTCGAATCATACGGTGATTGCCTTGAGCGCATTGAAGGGCGATATAAAAATCCTGTACGATACTATTGAAAAAATGATTAAATGAGGTGTAATCATGTCATTACAGATGGACTTTATTCCTAAAAAATTCACAGTAAATTTGTCGAAGAATGAAAAGATTCAATTTATACTTGAACGTGTAATGAATGATCGAATTATTTTACTTGAAGAAGGTTTAGAGCCTACAGAACAGTTAGATTTGGTATCTGAAACTATGAAGAATATAAGCTTCGATGGATTTACTGGAATTGAGGTTATTACATTTAATGGAGCAAACATTCTACAGTCTAATAGACGCGGTATATGGAAAAAGAAGGCAGAAACCAAAATGACTATGATTGCGCCCTCTGGTAAAGTATCAGCAGTTCAAGAAGGCTCAGATATTACAACGGTATCACTGCGAGTATAAGGGGGCACATAATTGAGTGAAATGTTATTCGTATGCAGAAATTGTGGAAAAACCTACAGTATTGATGACCCGAACATATTGAAGGGCTGCGAGTGTGGGCATACCAGCTTTAAGATTATACGCCAAAAAGATAAATCAGAATCTCCTGTACTTGATGTGAAAAATAAGGATGTACAGAAAAAAATTATGGATATGCAGCAAAAGCTAGCACAAATTGAAACGATCCGAAGTGTGCGGCCTGGGGTTTATGAAATCGATATTGATGCCCTCCTCATGGGTGCTCCAATAATCGTCTCCCGAAGGACTGGAGTCTATTCAATTGCTGTTTCAACGGAGTTTGCACAAGCGAAAAAGCGAGCACGTCAAAAGTAATTTCAGAGCATGGACTCCAGTCCAATTTATAAGTTTTTATTCCTATATTATACTTGAATTCGCATTATGTGTGTGGTATGGTGATTCTAATTGTCGGAAGGAGAATCTATAAAGTTAAAGATGACCAAAGAGATCGATAAGGGGTTTCGAAAAAAGTGTAAAAAAATAATAAAGCGTACTTTTCGTGGTCCTGTATTAACACGTGGTGCAATGAATGGTACCCGTATAACAACAGAATTTTATAACAAATCTAGGCCATTTAGAAAAGCAATTATCGCATTTGATTTCTCGGAATCCATTGCAGAATATCCAAAAATGGTCAATGCGATGGTTCAGGCATTCGACCAAGTTTTATCTGATTATGAAAAGAAATACAAAGATACGCATCATCTTATTATAATATTTCCAGCTCGACTAGAAGATGATTCAGATATCGATTTTGCAATTGTTCGTCCATTTGAAAGTACTGAGAAGATAAAGAAATCATTTGTTCCGGACGGGGCTAAAAAACCAATTTTAAAATTGATGGATAAAATTGAGGAAATAAACAATCGTGAACAAACAGTAAATATCATATTTCTCTCGAAACCTGTTCCAACACCCCGAAAAACAATTGAACGAATTAGGGACATGGTGCGAAATGAAGTGAAAATCTATGTTATTGTCAATGTAGAAGCGCATTTAGATCCTGAAACGCGAAATTTCCTTGCGGCACTTCCTGGAGGACTTGTTGAAGTTGGATATGGACTTGAGGATTCAGTAAGAAAAATGGCTTCAAAATTACAACGACTTAGGACATATGAGGAATAAAATATAGATTGCAGGAATTAGTCACTCCTGCATTTCTTCGGGAAAATCTATACTATTCGCGTTTTTTTCAACTTGGTTTGAATGATGTTTTCCTCGTGCATATGCAAAGTAGACTATTGTTCCAATTATAGTGTATATTAAACCAAGTTGTACTGCAGAAAATGGCAAGCTAGGTGCAATAAGTAGTGTGGATAATGCACCAATTATTGGGAACAATGGATATAATGGTGCCTTGAATGTTCCTGGGACATAAAGCCCTTTTCTATGTAGCCAAATTACGCTTAGATTTATCAGAGTGAGCCCCATAAGATATCCAAAGTCAGACATTCCAGCAACCATTTCTACATGACCTGTTAAAGTAAACGTCGCGATCATTACAGCAGTAATTGCAAGAGCCACATGGGGTGTCCTAAATCGCTTGTGTACAGAACTAATTTTCTTAGGGAAAAATCCATCACGGCTCATTGCATATAATATTCTTCCAGATGCCATCATGGTTGCATTTAATGCAGAAACGCTTGCCATAACCGTACCAAGAACTCCAAGGAATAAGCCCCAATCTCCGATCATCATTTTATAAACATCAACAATTGCAGTTGTACTTCCTGCTATATTAGTCCAATTTGTAACTCCTACAAGGATCAAAGCATCTAAGGTATAAAATGCAGTAGTAATTAGAAGTGTTAGCAAAATTGCCTTCGGAATTACTTTTGGTGGGTTTTTAATTTCTTCAGATGCCGTAGTTATCAGTTCAAACCCTACATATGCTAAATATAATAGTGAAATGGCAGAAATTAAACTTGTCCATGTTTCTCCAGGTGGTAAAATTGGATTGAAGTTTGCAGGATCTACCCTAAATGCACCAATTAAGACGAAAAATGCTAATGTAGCAAGTTCTGTAATATTCATAGCAGCAAGTGAGATACCAAAACCTTCAACGCCCATCAGGTTTATGAAAAATGAAACAATTATCAGAATAATCGCAACGAGATTTATGTCAATTCCCGGATAGTATATTCTTAATGAGTGTGCAAAAGCAATAGCAAAAACACTGCATGCAACAGCAGTTCCTGCCCACATAAAAAGGCCCGTTAAATAAGACGGATACCCACCAATTATATCATGGACAAAAGTATAGCCACCGCCTTGTTTTGGAATTGAGGCTACAAGTTCAGAATAATTGATCGCTGTAAAAAGCGTAATAAATCCAGAAAGTAAATACGCAATGAATAATGCCGGTCCAACAACTCCTGCAACAACACCGGACAAAATGAAGATTCCACTTCCCATCATTGCTCCGATTCCAACATTAGTAGCGCCAAGCACGCCCATATGTCTTTTGAATTTTGGATTCTCGCTCAATTTGAACACCCCAGTTCAATATGTAAATTAGGAAAATTCAGTAGAAATTGGCTTTTAATTTTATCGTTTTAATATTTTATCCAACTGTAATTTATCAAGATTTGGTTCAATTAGAAAGCTATAAATTCATGTATCACATAATTAGATTTACAATGAAGCGCGAATATCCAATTAAGGTTTGTTTTGTCGGAGATCCAGCTGTTGGCAAAACTTCAATTATAGCAAAATATGTTAAGAATCAGTTTGACGAAGAATATCTTGTAACTATGGGTGTATCCATTACATCAAAAAGGGTCGAATTTGAAAAATTTGATGTAGTACTCACGACATTTGATCTTGCCGGTCAAAAGGAATTTCTATTCCAGAACAAACTATTTTTTGAAGGTGCTTCTGCAATCGTATTTGTATATGATATATCTCGACGTGAAACTCTTTATCATGTTCCTGATTGGTTCGATATTTATAAAAAATCAAATAGTTATAAGACTGGAGACGCTTCAATCTTTTTGATCGGTTGTAAGCAAGATTTAGAGGATAAACGGCAAGTTAGTATTGATGAGGCAAAAGAATTTGGCGAAGAACTAGGTATTAAGAACATATTTGAAGTATCAGCAAAAACTGGATATAACATTGATGTTCTCTTTGAAAAAATTATTACAGAATATATCCGATATCGCTTGAACAAAATTAAAAATGGAAAGGCAGCTTGAATTGCATTAAAACTTTTCATCGGTATCGTGTTTCTCTGCTATTTCCGCCCACTGAATGCAAATTCTAGCTGCATCCATTTCTCCGCGTTTCTCATGAAGATCAGCTGCAATTCTCCATGCACGAGATACTTGTTCCCATTTTTCTAATGCATCGTAGCATGTAGCAAGACTCTTCCATGTCTCTGGATTTTCGGAATCGAATTTTAATGATTGTTGGTATAGATCTATTGCTTTTTCAATCTGTCCAATGCTTTCATATGCCAATGCTAATGTGCTATATATTTCAGGATCTTCGTTATCAATTTTTAACGCTTCTTCAAGTACTTTAATTGCCTTATCGTATTCATCGACGCTAATATATGCTTTCGCTTTATATTTTAAAGCTCTTATGTCCTTTGGATCTAATTCAAATGCCTTATCAAAGCACTTTATGGCATCATATTGTTCGCCAATCTCGATCTGGACTAACCCTTTTATTAGCCACGCCTCAATGTTATTTGGTTCTAGTTCCACAGCTTTGTTTGCGGGGTCTAATGCTTTTCTGAATTTTCCTGCTCTATATGAGATTTTTGCATCTTCAATATATTTTGCGGCATTTGTCATCATTATCACCTATACATATTCTCTATATGAGCTGCAATAAAACCTTATTTGTTAGATTTCTCCTTTTTTAGTATTTCACGATACTTTTCAATTAAATCATCTAACGGCTCATCTGAACCCTTTATTTTTTCGGATACGATCTCCTTAATCATTTCTTCCATAATATCTTCTTTATTTTCTGCAGCTAATCTTAGAGCTTCTGGTGGAATTTCTGGGTCCTCAATGATTTCGCGTAAAATTCTTCTCCAGTTGGGATAATCTCTCGGATTATCAATTGAGAAAATTGTTTTCAGTTCTTGAAAGTTCGGAACAACGTATGTTCCATGCTCAATTGAAGATATCAAGCCGTATCCTTTCTTACCCATTATGCTTTCCGGAACGACAAATCGCTTTGGTGGTTCTGTATCTGTATGCTTCTTTGTATCTCCCATCTCTTTACGTGTTAGCCAATCAATAAATCGGTTCACAGCATCTTCTAATTCTTTACTAGTTTCAAAAATTACATTGTCTGTACCAAAGAAATCAATAAAATCGCTATGAACTGCCATACGTTCTTCTTTTGATGGTTTTGTAGTTTTTTCTATTAAATCATAAATTTGTTGTTTGTATTCTTCAGCATCCTTCTTTGGAACTACCATCACCGGCCCATATATTATAAAGAATCCTTTCCATGGAAATATCTTGCATCTGATTATTGAACCAACCTCAAGCTTTGGTAATCTACTAATTTCTGGCTTTAATATATAGTAGTTCTCTTTTGTCAATACATCTTGTCCAATATAGCACTGTTTCTCTGTATGAACTATTTCAAAAGCGCCGTCTATATAGTCCTTAAATGCAACAATCGCTTTTCGCTCACTAGGTTTTAAACCTTTTCCAGATGTCGCTACAATATCCGCAAAAGTTTGGTCCGGCGGCTTTATGACTTTTGTAAAGGTAAACCATATTGTGAAATTCATAAGGTCTGTATCGGTCCAGGCTTTTCGTCCTTGCAAGAATTTTATACTATACTCTTCTTGACCTTCTTTAATCATATCTTCATATTTCTCTCGATCGATATAGCTTATTGCAATCTCAATCAATCTATGAGGTTCCAAGTTTTCTTCATTGCCGAACCCCCATCTCTTCATATCTTTAATCAGATTCTTTACAAGATATGGATGAAGAATTGTTGTGTATTTTCCAAATTCCTTTTCAATTCGAGGCCTTAATTTTTCTACAATTTCTGGATACTTTGGTGGTGTTGCCATCTTAATGATCTTAATTCTTTTTCTTATTTTTTCCTTAAATTCATTTATTTTCTCGACGTTTGTATTTTTATCAGAGATCAAATAAACAGTCTGTACGTAATCCGGAATTGTTTCTGGATTTTCATTTGCTTTAATTATATATACTATCAAAGAAACACCTCTTTCCTAATTAATATTTCATCTAATTATTTTTAATTTCAATTAATTTTTCCAAATACGATTTTTTTATAGTAATACTTTTATAATGTTTTTCCATTTATGTATCGTTAAATAACTTATGGATGTTACTACGATGAAAGTGCACAGAAGTCTTGCCATATTGTCTTTAATGGCTATGCTTCTGATGTTTTCTATTCCAACTGCTTCGGCATATACATTCGGAAGTACAAATTTGACAATTGTTTCTGCTAGCTATGCAGACTGTGATGGCGATGGTTTCCAAGATGATATACGCATAGTCACATATCTGGAATTAAACGTATTTTATCTTGAGAGCTCACTGGAATGGTATCTCTATATGTACATATATCTTCCCTCAGGAAATGGATATCTCATTAAAGCTCATTTTATCAGTCCAGCAGTGGATCAATATCTAGTGTTTAGTGCTCTTAATACAGTAACGGAGCAGGGATGGTATGTTATCAGAGCACATGCGTACTTCAATGACTATTTAAATAGCTTCTCGACCTCAGTATACGCATTTGATCCTCCCAAGAAAGGTGGAAATGGAGCGCCGTCAGTGATTGTCGAGGCGATTCCAGCTTAATCTTTCATAATCTTTGTTGAATTTAAACAGTGTCATAATAGAAAACAGAAGATGAGCCAAATGACTACAAATAAGGCGATTAGGAACTTGGAGATTACTCCAGACATTATAAAGTTCCTAATTGCCCTTCAACAAGAACCACTTGCTAGTTTTCACCAATTAGCTCGTATGCTGAATGTGACTCCACCTACTGCAAAAGCGAAAATGGATAAAATCAGTGAAGTGGGGCTATACTATCGCGTTTCTGCTGATATAAATTGCGATGCAATTGACTTACAACTTGTTGATATGATTTTGGAAATCGACTCTAAGTATCATTTGGTAAAAACTGAAGACCTTCTGGATAAGCATCCCTATATTTTATTCAGAGGCAGAATTGTTGGACCACAAAAGGGAATATATGTACAATTTAGAATTCCTAAATCGACCACTAATAATTTAGTGAAGTTTTTAGATCGCTTGAAGGAAAAATACATAATTGATTATTTCAATATTAATTCAACAGGCTCTTCAATATATACGAAAGCGGACTTCAAAGCATGGAATGGTCTTACGTGGAATTACGATTGGAACTGGTGGTTTTCAGAGTTAGATTCCGTACCTATAATTTCTTCCAAAAAATATAAGTCTGTACTAAGACGGCTTTCTGAACTTGATCTTAAGGTTCTAGAAGAACTTTCATATAATGCACGAATTCGTAATTTAGATCTGGCTACGAAATTAAATGTTGAACCATATCAAATTACGCGTTCAATACAATTTTTGAAGAAGAACGTTATATCGGGATTTCGAGTGTTTCTTACATGGCAAGTATTTAATATTTTCAATCCACAAATAATTGTCATTCGCACGTCTAAGAAAGAGCGTGATCGATTATATTCTAATCTCATAAATAATCCCATTCCATTCCAGTCCACAATGAGGAAAACCAAACATGGCATTATTTGGTATTTAGGTATTTCACAGGACCAAATGTCTCCATTTATCGGCAATCTTTGGAATTATTTTGATGATTTTGATATTTACTGGCTTGATTATCAATCTACTGAGACATATTGTTTCTGGTCTGAGACATTTGATACTGAGAAAAAATCTTGGAAAACCGATATGAAATTCATGGTGAATTCTATATTTGAATAATCTTAAAAAATATACGAAGTTTTATATCTTTTTTACACATTTATTTATTATTAGGAGGTGCCCTTGCTGTTTACTCCCATGATTGATGAATCACTTCAAAAAATTAGAGAATATGCAAATGGATTACGGTCGGCTTTACTAGAAAACGAAATTAAAGATGCAAATTTACGATTAAAAGATATTCGTGAAGAACTAGAACTTTTGTTTATGGCATTTACCGTGGAATTTTCAGCTCTTCATCCAAATGCTAGGGCTACAGTTGCAATATTTGATGCCATAAAGGACTTAGATGCTACAAACATCTCCGAAAAGCAGTTATTAATTCTAGAATGTTGTCTTCACGCATTAGAGAATCCATTAGAAGAATCTGACCTTATGAATATATTAAAAGATCTTAATAGAGCTGGATTCAATTCTATAGTATCTATCTAAAATTTTCGTTTAATTTGCTCTACGTATTGAAAAGCGAGGGTTCTGTTAGGCTATTTTGTTTGAATGCGTATTCTATTACATACTTGTTATGCCAAATGCGATAACAATATGCTCATGCTCTTTGAGATTACTAGCTGTGTTAGATATCTTATCTAAATAATTGTATGTTTTTGCATAAATTTATGATAAAACCTTCGGCTTTAAATCTTAAGACTTTAAAAGCGATGTTTTTTCGTATAGGTTCTGTAAGAAATTCTTAAATATTGAGTTAATAATAATAACATGAGTGTTGCAAAAATTATTACGTGTTATGCGTAATTTGAAATGATTATATAATGTTTATATCTTTCGCGCAATTGAAACAAATTATAACGCTCATAAGTAAAATCATGTTGGAGAGTGGTTTAAACGTCCGAATACGCAGAAAAGTTAAGTAAAGGAATTGCTGAGCTAGAAAAAGGAAACGCTAAAAAAGCATATGGTCTATTTAAAGATGTTTATGAACATCGATTAAATAATTTTATAAAGGAAGTTCAAGATCGTCCAAAATCTTCTACATTAATATTGGACTCTCTAAATGTGCTCCATTCTCTTGTCTGGTTGAGAGTTGCTGAAGCCGAAAAAAACGATAAAAAGAAGGTCGAACTGTTAAATCAGGCAATGGGACTCGTTGAAGCAGCTAATATTGCAATGGGCCCATTAATTCAAGGTCTTGCAACTGTTGCAAAAGAACAAGGAATTGCACGTGTGTATAATAAAGCAATTGCATATATTGACATTACAAAAGAATTAGAAAAGTATGTTAAGAACTCCTTAGATCGTGCAATTTTAGAACGAAAGAAAAAGTAAGACAATTATGAATAATTGTCCATAACTTTTCTCCATTTATCCGCTGGAAATCGTTTCGCCATGATTTCCATCTCATTTAAAATTGCATCTTCTAAATCAATGTTGAAGTGGTTTGCAAGCTGCACGAATAAGTTGAACGCCTGTGCAAACTCTCTTGATAAATTCTTAATATCTGGGGCATCATGCCCTAGACCCGGAATCTTGTATTTTTCTTCTACCAAAATATAATCTGCGATTTCTCCTAATTCTTCAATTAGATGAGTAAAAACTAGAGCGGGAGAAAATTTATCCCAACCGCGTTCCTTCTCGAATTCGTGTTTCATGCGTTGTATTTCTCTGAGGTCCAATATTTCTCGCCTCGATTATTTGATATTTTTGATTTCGTTTAAGACATGTCCTCGGGCAACATCCAGTAATTTGCCTTCTGGCTTGATTATTTTTCCAATTTCTGTGTTTGGTGGTAATGGTTCGCTTGAAATAAACATCGCTTCACTTAGGAGTCCCATGAGAAGCACCGGTGGTAATTTTGCGGCAAGCATAATGTCCCCTTTTTTGACAGTTTCAATATTTGTAATAATTGTCCACGGTTTCTTTCCATCCGTACATCGACAAACCTTAAGTTTTGATGCTTCAGGGTGTTTTTTCACATCTGTAATCTGGACCGTAAATAGATCTATTGCGTATCCCGCATCATCTGACGGGGCATCTCTTAATTTCCGTGGTAGTTCAATGAGTGTTTCCATTGCATAGAAGGCCTCAGCAAATACCAGTTTATCTTTCTCGGATTGAGGTTTGATCCCTGATTTTTTCATAGCCTGCTGTAGATATTCACGCATCTTTTTTGCATAATCTACAACTTTCAATAGTTCTGGATTTTCAGCAAGCTGTTTTGCCTCCATGTATGAATATCTTATAGTCATGAGTGTTCTGAGTACTTCATCTATTTTTTTCTCATTTTCACCATAAGGAAATTGAATTTTGAATCGTTTTCCTTTGAAAATTTCTTTTAGTGTGTTTGCAGATTTTATCGCCATTAAAATGCGTCCATCATTTCCAGTATCCATAATTCATCACCTACAAATCGTTGTGTGTTATTTATCTTTATATGTTTCCTTTGTATGTTATACTTTAGATAATACATCACTTTTCAAAATGGTGAAGATTTATCTATATACGCATCAAGTATTTAGCTATGGCACACTCTCCACCCTAATGAGTGGTGCTTTCATAGCGACGACTAATGATAAAACCCATGTCAATTCAGGATAAAATCTTATATTTACTTTATGTGATATTAAATGTAGTATATTAAAAACTAAAAGGGAGAATTAAATTTGATAAATGCAATCTATGTATTGATCGCGGATAGCGGTTTATGTGTAGTGGACCGAACTTATGGTGAATCCTTGATTGATCCTAACTTAATAAGTGGATTTTTATCTGCATTAATTAATTTTGGTGAAGAATTAAGTTCTGGTAATAAAGTGCATGTTATTGAATTCCAAAATTTTGACCTCTGTCTGTCTCTAAAAGATCATGTAATTGTGGCGGCAGCTGTGGATAAACTAGATGACAATAACATAGTTATGTCTACTTTAACAAAAATAAATGATGAATTCAATAAGCTATTTGCAGATGAGCTTTCTTCATGGAATGGCAATTTGGAAATGTTTGAAGATTTTAAGAAGAAAATCGATGAATTTACCCAAAATGGAAAAATAGCTGAGCAGCGTGTGGTTGCTCCGAAATTAAAAGGAAAACTTTCGCCTATGGTCGTACGATTTGGTCAGATGTCTCAGGAAGTCTATAATGTAGCGGTCCTATGTGATGGCAAGCGAACCGCCCAGGATATTGCAAAAGAACTTGGGGTTCCACTTGTAGCTGTGCAAAAGCATCTCACAGCCCTCGAAGATATGAAAATGATTAAGTGGATCGATATAAAATAAAAAATATGAATTGGCTGATGCCTAGAAGTAAGCTGCTTCTAAGGCTTGGCCACATTTACAATTTCTTTCTTTTGGAATCTTTGGTATGACTTCATATAGTAATTTTCTTACGCGTTCGACATTTTTCTGCATGTTTTGAATGACAACTTCTACACTGACTTCTTCTTCCTCGTGGATGTCTGTATCTGTTGGTAGTGCAATTAATGCATAACATAGTTCAGCTTCTCTTGCGAGTATTGCCTCAGGATACGCAGTCATTCCAATAATATCAAACCCCATCTTGTGATAGAACAATGACTCTGCTGTAGTCGAAAATCTGGGTCCGTTTATGGCAACATAAGTTCCTTTTTCATGCACTTTATAGTTGATTTCTTTCGCTGTGTCAATGATCACTTTTCGTAATTCCGGACAGAATGGCTGTTTAAATGCAACATGTGCAACTACACCGCCGTCAAAGAATGTATCAGCGCGTTGTCCGAAGGTTCTATCAAAGAGTTGGTCCGCAATTACAAATTCTCCAACTTTAATTTTCTCGGGTTGTAGAATTCCACAAGCTGATGATGCAATTATTCGTTTTACACCCAGTGTCTTAAAGCCCCAGATGTTCGCACGATAGTTTATCTTGTGTGGTGGGATCTTGTGTCCTCTACCATGTCTTGCGAGAAAAGCAACTTTCCTGCCTCTCATAGTCCCGAGAACATAAAAATCAGAAGGATTTCCATAGGGCGTATAAACCTTAACTTCAACAGTATTTTCAACAAAAGCTGGATCGTAATTTCCACTTCCACCTAATATTCCAATCTCTATTGGTAATAATTCTTTTAGGCGGTCTGCCTTTGATGGATCTCTCGGTACTATTAATCCTCCTTCAAAGCGAGTCATTTCTTCTCTCTCCTATAGCTTTTTCCAAACACCATTCTTGATTTCATAAGTTCCTAACCAATTTAGATGGTCTTTGACTCTATTGAATCTCTCTGCAGGCACTGTTATTCCATTGTATTCTTTTAGCAAATTAATTACTTGCTCGTCTTTCAATGTATCTGTCTTTTCACCTTCGAATATCTTGCCGATTAATGAAACCATGTCCTCGAAAAAGTTCCATGGATATACAAACCATGACCATTCAACTTCCTCACCGTAATAATCTGGAACAAATTTGGAATCCTTTATGTGTTGTAATGTTGCAGTTCGAACTTCAGCGGCGCCTTTCTCTTGAACATGCTTGACACCAAGACTCAAACTGTCTCCTGTATCGGTAATGTCATCAACTACAAGAACTTTCTTGCCTTTAACATCACCCACAAGAGGTATCTGAAGTTCTGCATTGCCCGTAATTGTTGCAGTAACACCCCAATGTGCTACTTTTATAGTGTATAATTGCTTGACACCTAAATAATCACTCTGGATCCTTGCATGGACCCATCCACCTCTTGAAATTCCTACAATAACTTCAGGTCTAAAGCCATCTTTCTTAACTTTATCGCCTGCAGAAATTGCATAATTATAAACATCATCCCATGAAAGTAGTTTGCACTTTATTCCTTTGAGTGCCATACATTTATCACATCCAAATGTACGTACATCATGTTTTGTGAGTGCGCGGTAAAATAAAAGTCTTTTTAACTTCCAATCATTTCTTTCCTTTCAATCCGCGATTCTTGCGGGCTACTTTTCAACCTTAGTTTAATTTCAGGTGGTACAACTAGCTTACTTACCTTTCAATCCGCGATTCTTGCGGGCTACTTTTCAACTTAGCTTAGGTGCAATATTTATCATTGCATTGTACAATCTTTCAATCTGCGATTCTTGCGGGCTACTTTTCAACAGGTTGATAAACCCTATCGAGAAATTGAATTGACAGATGACTTTCAATCCGCGATTCTTGCGGGCTACTTTTCAACCTACCAGATTGACGATGATTCTATAAGATTCATCTATAACTTTCAATCCGCGATTCT
>CAZPUN010000053.1:0-9285 GCA_964589775.1 uncultured archaeon | reverse complement strand
TGAGACTTTTTTAGACCATTATGCTCAAACAAATTTGAAGATGCGTAAACCAATCTATGTTAAAATTTGATGCCATTATTATAAATATGAAAATCATATCGAATAAAATTAGTCTATGAATTTTAATAACATATATACTAATATTAAAAATACTTAAGATATAATCATGTTCTCATTTTTTGAGAGGACAATTTTTGATGCAATAGATTCAGATTGTGTCTTGTTCTATATTCAAAAATTATTTATGATATATTTTGAACATTCAGACGATCCATCACCACGTCAAAAGCAATTCTTTACCGCATCTTTAATTTGTAAAGAAAAAAATATCAAGATATTGGTACAAAAATATGAATTTTGAGAAATTAGATAGGGATTATAAGAGTTTTTAAGACACTGAAATTATAATTTAAATTCATATCAAGTCATTAATTTTCTGTATTATTGTTGAATTCACCTTTTTTTTCGGAAAGAATTTTATGACCTTCTTCGAATATTTCTTCATAAATAGAATCTTTGTCTGGAACTCGTGAAGAGTTAACCACAAATACAATACCAAATATTCCACCTATTATTATCAATGATCCTATAATAAACACAAGGAAATATGTAATCCTTAAAAGGAAACATACTATGAAACAGTACAGCAGATATATTCCAAGAGATATGACAAGTGAAAAGAACACGACTCCAATAATCAAATTACCTAAATTCTTCATAAACGTACCTCCTACATTGAAAATACAAGTTGAACTAAACTATATAGATTTTCTGATGTTAATGGCATTAGTAATCAATATAAAAAAGAAATGAGACCTCAAAATTCCGTTTACTTTACCTTGACCTTAATAACATAGCCACAGTAAGGGCACTCAGCTGTAAGGGGCCCGCTCCATACGAGGTCACTAATTGTTAATGGAGCTCCGCAACTCGGGCACTTTTCAGGTATGCTGTCTAGATCTAGTCCGGTACTACCTCCTAATGGTGTTGTCTTTGCTACACTAATGCCTTCATCAATTATCTCCTCATATGTAGACACTTTCTCGACATTATTAGACCCTTTCAATGTACCGACGCAAGCAATGACTCCAAGAACTATAAAGGCAATTGGTATAATAATAAACACGAGTGCTATAGGAGGCATAGATCCACCTGGTTCGGTAACACCATACACCATCATTACGATCATCGATGCAGGAATCGATACAAAAATTATAAAGAACACCACGACAAACAATTTATTCATTAAACTATCGGTCATAAATTGCTCCTCCGAATTAAGAACAAAAAAATGTTCGTTATTATAATAAATAATAATTTTTATTTTTATGTTTTTTCATTAATTGATAGAATTAAGAAAAAGATTAAAGAACCATTTTATGGAAATAAGCATCATAATAGCAGTTGAATAGGATTCTGAATTACAAGTTTGGATTAACGGTATTCCGAAATCAAAGAAGATATCGCTTCAAATATAATAAAACAAGTGATCAAATGCATAATAAATAAAAAGGTCAGGTGGGTAATGATTATTTCATCATAGGCAGATATTGCATTACCAAAAGTCTTCTCATAAATCCATGGAAATAGTCTAGAACAAACTAGAATAAAAGCCAATATTTGTCAAATCATAGATCCTGCCGTAAATAACATCATCATGGATTTAAAAATATTAAAATAGACAAAACTTAATTGGAAAACTATCCAATAGCACTAATTCTATGATTAGCCAGTTCAACATAACTTGGATTATTTTCGTATCCCACAAAGTGGCGATTAGTGTTTTTAGCAGCGATAGCAGTTTGCCCACTACCCATGAATGGATCAAGAATTACTTCGCCTTCGAATGTATAGAGTTGAATGCATCTATAAGGTAATTCAACAGGAAAAGGTGCCGGATGCCCAATCTTCTTTGCAGATACTGTCCCAAAATTCCATACGCTCTTGGTATATTCAAGAAATTCGTCTCGGGAAATCGTACTCTTTCGGTCCATCTTAGGCCGTTTGAACGTTTGTTTTGAAAATACAAGAATGTATTCATGCACGTCACGAAGAGTGGGATTAGACGCCGACATCCAGCTGCCCCATGCAGTAGATGAACCCGCACTGGATTCCTTATTCCATATGATTTCGCCGCGCATCAAAAAGCCAATTTCAACCATGTCTTTAATTACGAATGCGTGCAATGGGATATACGGCTTGCGACCTAGATTCGCAATATTTATACACGCACGACCGCCAGGTACGAGAACACGATAGACTTCCGTCCAGACACGCCTTAGAAGTGCGAGATATTCCTCAAGAGAGTAATCATTATCATATTCTTTTCCAACGTTATACGGCGGCGATGTTACCATTAAATGCACACTATTATCCGGTAACTCAGACATGTCTTCACTGGACTTTAGGAAAATTTTATCAAGTACATCAGAAGGAACTGCATTCTCAAAATATGTTATCTTTTCTTCGCTCCTAATATTTGAATACAACTTTCCTGAATAGAACGGTGTAGAATCATGACTAATCCTACCTGGGGCTCCAAATTTACTTGTTCGGGTTTTTTTGTCGGGCATGGTTATACGATCTCTAAATAACTTTTTAATTTAGACATGATTACGTCATACAAATAATATTTATTTGGTTTCCGACGAATTTAGGAAGCCTTTTTAATTTTTTGAGGTATGCATAAATTTTTATTTACAATTTTTAGTCTAATATAGGGGATTAAAGATGAACGACGAAGAAAAGGAATACATTAAAGCAATCGAAAAATTTCGAAAGGAAAAAGATGAATTTTTCAAGCGGCATCCACAATCGCCTCTGACCCCGGAACAGAAAAGAGAATTCAAGGGGCTCAAGTATTATCCTCCGGATCCAAAATACAGATTCATTGTTCGGCTCGTAAAATTCGATAATCCTGAAATTGTACACATAATTACAAATACTCCTCAAGTACAAGAATATTATAGATATGCATATGTGGAATTTGAAATTGATGGAAAGAAATGCCGATTACATGTGTACAAATCGCCCGAAGATGAATACTTGTTTGTACCATTCCTCGACGCAACAAGCGGCGTTGAAACGTACGAGTCTGGCAGATATGTCGAACTCGAACATTTAGAAAAGGATCTATACATCTTGGATTTCAACCTTGCATATAATCCATATTGTGCGTACAATAATAACTGGGTGTGCCCAATAACGCCTCAAGAAAACCGCTTAGATTGCGAAATTAAGGCTGGTGAAAAAATATTCAAGGAGAAAACCCGAGGTTTCGGATTAGATTTAAAGATTTAATTTAATTTTTTCTATTTTTGATTATAAAACGCACTAAAAAGGCTCTAATCAATATAAAAATACAAAAATCAATAAAAATTATTGAAAACGATTATTCGTACGCTTTTTGATTTTTAAGAATATAAAAATTTTAATAGATTATTATGGAATAATTTAATTTTTATTAGAATTTGTTTTCTAATGAATACTTAGTCTTATATATAATTAAGATAGAAATTA
Organism: uncultured archaeon; assembly: GCA_964589775.1. GTDB lineage: Archaea > Asgardarchaeota > Thorarchaeia > Thorarchaeales > CAZPUN01 > CAZPUN01. The sequence goes on along the minus strand of CAZPUN010000053.1, from coordinate 5,766 downwards.
ATATTAACACTGTTAAAGGGGACATAATCATGAGTGATTTTAAATCATCTGAAAGAGAATTTGCCAATATAACACTTGCTTCTGTAATGGCAGCATTTCCACAATTGGGAATTGATATGTCAATTGCTGCACGATTAAGTGGGCACGTATTGAAGAATATGATCTCACAATATCTAAAACCATTTATGAAAACGGAACCAAGTATTAAGGCAATCCTGGATAAATTTTCAGCATTGACTACAGAATTTGCACATGGTGCATCTTACGAATATTCAAATCTAACAGATACAAGTTTTGATTTAGAGATTAAAAATTGTTATTTGAGTTTATCTCGTCAATTCTTGGAAAGAATGAATATTAACCCACCCATGTGTATGGCTTTTGGAATTACGGCTGCAATAATTGAGGACCTCACAGGAAAGGTTGTAAGCATAAAAGAATCCACATATGATCCGAAAACCAATACTTGTAAACACAAAATGATAATTGAATGATTCATTTATTTTTTATTTTTCATAAAAAAGAGAGAAAAGATTTATTTTGCTATTTTTTTGCAAATTTCAAAAAGGCATTTATTACATCAGCACGTTGAGGAATTTCATCGATTCCAAATTGACGCCCTACAATCATTATTTTGTTTGAAGTTGCAATTAATGGTATGTATAAAAGATCAATCACTTTTGGAACTACTCCTTTAACCTCAGATGCATCAAACCCTTTCCGAGCGAAAGAACCTGAAATATTGAAAATGCCTTGTGTTAATTGGTCTCCAAGATCCTTCAACTTCTTAGCCAAAAACTTAGAGAAAGCCACGCCAAGTGTTTCGTCTTTTTTCTGTGCGATATACTCGTCTTCCTTTAATATGTAGGCGTAACGATAAAGATTTTCAGCATCCAATTCATCTACGCTCGGTGGTATAACAATATGTCGAGGGTCAATAGAACTTTCTCTTAGATTTATTAAAGACTGAACATTTCTGCCTTCACGGGTTTTCAAAGCCTTTTTGAATCCGGGAGATGTAAAAACTGCAAAGTCAAGATCTAGGAATGGTTTAGTAAGCTGATTAAACGTTGCATCAACAAGTGTATAAAATTCATAATCGTTCGCTTTCTTCCAGAATAAGAATCCGGATTTCAAGATCGCCTTAACTTTTAGCAAGTAAAACGGATACAAGAAAATAGAATAATCCCCACGAATCCTTTGTTGAATAAGTCTGTTTGCCTCGTCAAGACCTGCAATCTTAATAGATTTTAGCCGATAATTCTTTTTCAAAATCATAGAGAACCAAGAGATTTTACTGAGGTCATATCTGTCGGTGAACCATTCAGGAACCTCGGCACGTTCGATTCCGAATACATTTTTGAAGCTTGAGGTCTTTCGCGGATAGATCAAAGCATTTCGAACGTAAGATTCGAAGCTTCTAACAAAATCATCATAATTGAGCTTACCGATTGAATAAAGTGATACAATACTCATATGAACTTTGTATGCCTCAATATCATACTTTAGACCTTGTTCTAGTGCAATCTTATCGACCACGGAAACATTTTCAGATTCGGATAAAGTATTGATTAGTTTCTGGGTTTCAGATATGTATCCTTGAATTTCTTCGTCCTCAAATGGCTTACGGTCTCGAATCTTATTAATTAAAAGTTGAGTGAATTCTTTTCCAATTCTGTAACGTTCAGAAAAGATTTCGTAAATTTTCCCATCAGGGTCACCGATAGACTGGTATATCTCATGCGCTTCACTACTAATTCGTTCGAGATTTTGAACAAGTAGTTTAAGACTATCGAGATCTGTTTTGTTCGCAAGATAGTTTATGGTTAGAGTTGTAGGAATATGATAGCATCTGAATTCAAGAGCCTTTAGAAGTACCTTCGCTTTCTTTGTTGTTGCAAATCCTTCAATTTCAGGATTCTTTAATTTAAATGCGAAATCCTCAAATTCCTTACTGTCGGAGATTTTCCATGAGATTTCCGATTTCAAGTAATCAATGACATTAAACACTGGACTTCCAACAATTGGATAGTCTATGAGTTCTATACGATCTCGTACAATTTCTGTAAATTCACCTACAATTTCTGGAAATATTTTATCCTTAAAATACATTGCACGCATGCCGACATCAATAGTTGAGGAGCCGCTAATATAAAATTGTTCGAGCCACTTTTTGGTTTCTTCGATTAATTTATCCATACGTTCTTTGGCAGTTGATATTTCATTTTGATATCCACAATATTTACATCGTATGAATTCTATACCCTCTTTATACTCCAATGGAGCTCCACAATTCGCACAGGATAATTGCTGGATGTCAACCATTAGTACCCACCCCCAAATGCATTTCGAGCCGTTCCACCAACTTGAATGGCATCAAGTACCTTCTTCATATAATAGACAGTACGTTCCAATTGGAGTAATCGGTCTATTAATTGACGTAATTTTCTTTGCTCCTCTTGTACAATATTATCGATTGCAGAATAGCATACATTACATACAACGATTTTATTACCATGAATCGAATGCTTATCTTGATTTTTCTCAATTAGTTTTTCAAAATATGGACCAAGCTTCGCATCTAAATATACAAAGTGCTTTTCGCCCTGAATTTCTCTTCCACAAATCCAGCATTTTTTCGTTACTCGAACACCTTGAATTAATTTGATTACATCTCGATAAATATCCATTCGCCTTGCAGTTCTATACGCTCGAGATGCGATCATATAATGTTCTACTGCTTTTGTAGGGTCAATATCACTATAATACTCTCCAAGGAGATACGCTTTATTTGCTTCACTGATCAATGCAGCGTAATTTGCAGTAACTCGCTTGTTTATGATACTTAAATATTTAGAATAAAACAGATAATCATTCCCTATTTCCATAAATGCTTTCGTTGCTTTATCCAGGTTTTCAACAATTTCTTCAAGCCCCATATTTGTAAGCTTAGCATTATTAAGAGCAAGCAAGCCAATTGCTTCATTTACAAATCTTTTCGCCGGGAATTCTCCAAAAGCACCCCCAAGCATATATACCGTAACTTTATCCACCGGATGCTTATTATACGTCTCATATAAATTATAAAGGCTACTCAGTAAATACTTTTCATCATCTATTGAACTATTACATTTATATATTGAAGCAAGAAAATACCAAACATACGCTTCTTGCATTCTATTTAGCGAGATAGCAGATTCTGCCGCTTTTAAATATCGTTTATATGCCTCTTCAAATAATCCCAATTTTGCAGCATTTTCAGCTGAATGTACAAGCTTTCCATATCGTTCTTCAGGTTTCATATAATACCCCCCTAAATATTCCAATAAATGATATGATATTAACTACCCAATAAAAATTTCACATATTTTTTTGAATTTTGAATAAACATATTAATAAAAAATGAAAAAATCGATTAATAGCACTCAAATTTTTTATGTTTTTTTACGATGCCCAAATCGGGAAGGTATCAATTGATTGATTCGAAAATTCGAAATAAAAGCTGTGAAATTATGACAAAATGTAATACGACCGAAAATCACATGTATTAATTATATAATAGAATTTTTTAAACTTCCTCGCCATATATCGATTTCCAGTATTCACGCAATCCTTTGTCCTCTTTATCAATTTTAATATAGTCTTGTAAAATTGATTTCATTATTTCTTTAATTCTTGCGAATTGCTTTTCATCATATTTTTTCAAGTCTTTCAGAACGGAGATATACATCATGAATACATATAATCCAAAGTATGCAGCAGTGATGAACATCTCTTCATCTTTTTTGATCTTTTCGCGGATATATCGAGTGGTAAATGTATTAATGACATCGGTACCATATTTTTCAAGAATTGGTAATAACGACTCTTCAAGCTCATTATTATTCTTTGAGGTTTTGTAGAAAGTTATTATGTAAATATATTCTAGGAAGAATCGGAGCCCTGTAGAAGATATTGATTTAATTTTAGGATTTTTTAACTGGACATATGCAATCATGCGAGCCGTCTGGGGATCCTTATCCACAAGTTCAAGAAACTCCTCAATATTCATTTTTTCACTATGGTTTATATCGCTACTCATATTATTCACTTCGAATTTAGGCATTCCTAATTTGGATTTATCTTTTGCTATATTAGAAACCTTCACCATACAATACACATTGAAGACAGAGTTATTAGATTTTTAAAGATGCAAAAAATAAAAATGGAAAGAAACTTTAAAGCTCATTTCGTATGGTTTCAATTAACAGTTTCAAAGCATCCTTGGGCAACTTTCTCGACATTCTTAAGTGAATATTATTAAACATTAATGCGGTTCCTTCGCCGTCTATATTACCATTTGGCGTGGGAATCACAAAGTTTCCAGTCATTTTATAAAACTTAAAACCATCAAGCTCTGTTCTGGTTCCTTTACTCATGCGTGGATATTTTTCGGATTCCTCGGTGCTTACGAAATTCTTGAATGCAAATAAATAGTATTGCGCAGAACCGAAAAATCCAAGCTTAATGATAAGAAAGATCCTGTCGTCCGCCTTATATTTCGCAAAAATCTTATCGCCAAACAATGTGAAATCTTCGAATATTTCTTCAATGTCGTTAATGATAGTAAGACTTGTATTGTACGTTAGATATTTGTTTAGCAAAATAATAGATATAAATGATGTTATCATAGCAACCGAAATTATACGAATGAAATTAACCATATTCGAAAAATCCAAACTCGTAATGATAATGACTGCATCTATGAGTTCATTTATAATTATCAAAAGTATAATTACCCTCTTCCTATGATTATAAAGAGCTCGTAGATCATCTACTCGCATCGCATTCACCTATTGTTTCACTTCTTTCTTTATTTCTTTATTTCAATCCGCGATCCTTGCGGGCTACTTTTCAATATTTTGTCCTCTGTAGCGGTAATTGAAGACGCTATCCAAACAGACTTCCTGCATTGAAATGCGAGGGTCCTGAGTATAGACTATCCAGCGGTAGACATTTCACGCTTATACTCGCATTGCCCCGATAAGGGAGCTTTGATTATCGCTTCAGCCCTTTAGTATGTTTAGCTTCATTAAGAGATGTATAATCATTAATAAACTTTTCTGCAATTCATCACCGCTTTGAAAAATAATGCTTGCTCTCAGAGGTAGTAAAATCTCTACTATTATGCATAAAAGCTAAAACTCACAAACATTAATTCAACATCATCTGTAACAAATATGCTCGCTTCGGTCGTTAAACCAATTTTCATACTGGCAGGCGATATGTCCTTGAAATTCGTATAACAAATATGCTCGCTTCGGTCGTTAAACCATGGTGTTAATTTTCGCAAATTCGATCCTCCATAACAAACCATAATGAAACCCTATGAACATCATATCCATTGTTGATCGCTCAACTCATTAATTGTTTCCTTCAAATTATATTATGGGATAATTAATTTTTTCCATCTCTATTTTTGTGTTCTTCACCCTTTTTTCATATTTTTGCGCGATATGCATATTATGACGAAAATGAACCCGCATGAATCACAGATCGAAAGAATTGATAACTAATATTTTATAACCAGAAACCCTATTATGCCCGCAAATACCACTTTATTCCATATTTTTGAAATTATTCGCTTTTATACCAAATATAAAACTAAATAGTATTTTTCCGCGATTATCAGATAACTGTAGTTGATATTACGCAATAATAGACAAAATCATGAATTTTATTGGCACCATTTCCGACTACGATGCCCCCTCCAAATTAAAACTCCCA
>CAZPUN010000052.1:0-10632 GCA_964589775.1 uncultured archaeon | reverse complement strand
TATATATGTAGATAATCGTGAGGTTGAGATTAATTTTTACGGTGAAGGTCTCAAGGACGGGCGAGAGATTATAATTATAGGCGAATCCAAGAATCGAATCTATAATAAGGATGTGAAACAATTCATCAAGAATTTAGAGCTCATATTAAAATACTTTGAAGGTAAAGAAGTCTGTACATTTATGTTCGGATTTGCAATCCATCCCAGTGCAGTCGAAATTGCCGAAAAACACAACATTCATCTCATTGTTTCTTATAAGCGATAAGCTAAATTTTATATTCATATTTTTTAATTTTTGATAGATACTAATTAAATAATATTTACAGAATTAATAGAATAGAACCAATTATTTTCACAAAAGGGCAAAAAGCCTTATAGAAATCCTTTAAAATTAAAGGCATTATATATAGAATGAATTTAAGTTAAATTTAGATGATGAAAATATGGACGTTGCGAATAAGTCAAATCGATATGATTGGTTAGATCTTGCGAAGGGTTTTGGGATTATCTTTGTAATTATAGGACATGTTTTGATGCCTACAGTGAATATACTCACTATTTTCATATATTCATTTCATATTCCGTTATTTTTCATTGTCGCTGGATACACATATAATGGAAATAAATATCGTAATAAGCTTCAGATATATTTGCAAAAGCGTGGGCGTCAGCTATTAATTCCATATGTTATCTTATATGGCATGATATTAATTATTTGGGCATTTTTCTCACAATACTTTCCTAATGCCTCTTCCTTCGAGGCAATGACTGTAGCATTTATCTATGGTAATGGGCCATCCTTAAATCAACCATATTTATGGTTTTTATCTGCATTGTTCTTTTCATTCGTAATATTTGTTGCGCTTGAGAAAATATTTTGGAATAGAAAATGGATAGTTGGTTTTTTGATTATTGCATTATCAACATTAGGTATTTATGTAAATCAAATATTTGCTCCGGAGCTTGTACCTTGGCATTTAGATGCTGTTTTATTCTGTACGGCATTTGTATTTGTTGGAAATTTTATGAAAGATCTAAACATTCAAGGATTTTTCAGCAATAGAAAAAATGCAATTGTTTCCATAATTATACTATTTCCTTTACTTGTCATTTTGTCTCAGTATAATGGATGGGTTGATATTGCTCAAGGATTTTACGGTCATAGTGCATATATTCTATTAATCACGGGAAGCATTGGAACCATACTTATATTTGCGATTTCTACACTAATTAGTTCGATGTCTCATGGGTTTGTAAAATATACAAAATTCCTGGGTATGAAATCACAGATCATATACGAAGTTCATCCTCTATTCATATATGCGCTAATGCCAATCAGTATTTTATTCGCAATTGATTCGATATTCTATGCAATACTTAGTGGCGTGATTTTATTCATAGGCAGTCTTTTGTTTTCTAGTTTAATTGCCATGCATATTGATAAAACAAAAATCGGTAAATTATTTTTACTTGGCAAAAAATAAAAAATGGTAAAAAAGGGAGATTTTTCTCCCAAATTATGTGTTTTCACTTCTAAATATTATTCTTCTGAACGCTCTAACAACTGAGAGGACCTTATAGACAATCCATGGCAAAACAACGATTAGTAATAGTGGAGTCAATATAATTATACCCAATTGCATAAATCTGAAGACATCCATTGTTGTAACGACAGAAACTCCGAGTATTGCGAGAAAGATCAACATCTTAATTCGGATTGAATCTAATGCCTTTGAAATTGTTCTAATTTTCTCCGAGATGATAACTGAATTAGGCGTACCTTCGCCTTTCATATGCTTAATTCTATGAATGTCCTCGACTAGATTCTTATATGTTAGGATGACCACCAAGACCATTGTAGTTACATAAGTACCCATTAAGTTAATGTACAGTTTGGGAATTATGAGATTTCCAATGTGGAGTATATCGCCTAATACATAATAGCTGAACCATTCGATATTATGGCCCCACTCAAATATTCCGTAAATTATGATTGGTACTAGCAACAAGTGCCACAGGCCTAAGAGCGCACGAGATATCCGGAATTTCTCATGAGCCATGAAGCTATTCACATCACGATAGAGCCATAGTGCATATAGTGCGATTATTAGTAGAAGTAATAGAGCGGCTATTGAGATTGAAATTGAGTAATGTTGCATATTTGCCAGTAGGTATGCGGCACCTCCTAGAATTCCTGAAATTATTAGCAGCACCACATAAAGAATATCCAAAGACTTCAGGGATTTCTCGAGATCTTCAATATCTTTTTCTCTTGTCAGTCTCAACCGTCTTGAAATTAAGTAATAGATGTACAAACCAATTATAGAAATTAAAATTGAGATACCCATTAAAGTTCCAAAAGTTGGTGGATCCATGGAGACATTGGGCATTTGAACTAAAATTTCAATCTGAGTTGTGACTGTTTTTGATGAATATCCTTGTGCGATTGCATGAATTGTCAGGTTGTAAGTTCCATGGTAAAGATTTCCGACATTAATTATTCCTTGATAGATATTTCTATCGACATGTTCTAATGTGAATTGCTGACCTGCGAGATAAGCTTGAATTTGTGCAGTTTGAATGCCCGTACCATATTTATCAGTAGCATAAACTAAAAATCTGAGTTGCCCATTCTGATAAACTGAATCGCTACCGAGTACAACATCAAGATTCATTTCACCCATTATGAATAAGGTGCTATTCTTTGAAGCAGAAATACCATATGGATGGGATGCATGAATTATGAATGGGTGGAACCCTGCGTTCCAATTCGTAGTTGCTATTTCTACAATATATGAGCCATTTCGCATATCCGTACATGTATAGAATTTTCCGGCGAATGAAAGCATCACTGAACCACCCGACATGGGAGCTCCATATGCTGTTTGAAGATTTACTTTGAGATGTAATGTTTCACCCTGGGTAATTGGCTGCATTGAAATTCCCGGACCAAAAACTGTAATGTTCATGTAATCTTTAATACTAACCGTATTAACTGCAGTTGCGATATCCGTAAATGAGCTGTGTGCGGTAGCTTGAATAAATAATTTGCCTATGGGCATATCAGATGTGGATATGTTTAGGCTATATGAACCATATTGTGAATTATTTAATATGATTTCTTTTGAATATCCTGCATCAGATGATAATAGAATGGTGACATTATCTGGTTCAAATGGTATTTGATTTACATCGGTAACATAAAGGTCCAGTGTAATATTTTCTCCACGTATTACACTGCTTGGTGTGAACATTTCGACTTTTAGATATCCATGAAGTACAAAATCCTGAATTATTTCTTTATTCACATAGTAATTGTGTTTTATTTCAATTTTCATAGTATATATGCCAATATCCCAACCACTTGTTGATATATATGCCGTATAATTATTCATAATTAGCTGAGCTGGATTATAATATACTGAGATTGAATTATTAATGATCACAGTTACTTCTGCATCGCGTATATTTTCTCCAAAATAATTCTTTATGCTAATTTCAACAGGAATGATACTTGATTGATATACGTTATCTAACGGAGCCGTATAGGATACACGGAGCATATAATATTTATTCAAGTCGGTAAGTAAGGCTACTGTAACGGGATAATCGTTTGTAATACAGAGCAATTCATATTCGCCATCATTGTTAAAGTCTCTGACATCAAACAAACCGAATGGTATCGATGAAGTGGCGAAATCTGTAATTATTTCACTTGTACTTACACTAATCGCATAGATATTTCCATCTGTAGTGCGAATTATTGAATATAGATTGTGATAAATAATGACAAATCTTATCGCTGAGATTGCTTTTGGTTTTCCCGTGATTGAACCGATTACTTTTCCATTACTGTCAAGAGCTCCAACTGTACCATTGTTATATCCAATAATTATTTCATGTTGTCCATCATTATTCAGATCAAAGAGCGTCAATGAATTTAATTGGGCATTTGTAATTGTGCATGAATACAAGTTGGCAGAAGTCCAATCAATGCTGAATACTTTAAATTGGAATCCATATGAAATGACAAAAATTGATTCAGACTGAAGTGTGCCAACTACATTCTTTGCAAGTTCTACCCTTTCTCCATTTATGTTTTTGACAAATTGAACAGCATTTCCAATATCAACTTGTTTGTATGCAAATATGGTTAGGTTTTGTTGTGTTAGTAATGCATATACTGATGTTCCATTGTTTATATATATCACAATACTCTTTGAATTCAGTTGGAGATAATTTCCAATATCGATCATTTCAATTGTGTAGCCGGGATATAAAATATCAATACTATTGAGCCGATTTTGAATCGATAAATCATTCTCGGATATTGCAATTACTGTATTATTACTCAATGTTAGATAAATTATGGTTCCACTCGATTGATATATGTAGTCCATATCAATTACTGACGCATTTGAATTATATTGCATAGACCTAATATATCTGCCATCTAACCCGTCAATAAGTGTCACATTTAGAGTATTTAACGTCGTATTAAAGAATGCGATTACAAAACTCTCTGTAGAATTTCCACTAACTAATGGAGCGTGCATAATTTCTGCGATATACCCATTCATATTGAACGTTCTATTGAATATTTGGGTACCATCGCTCGACTTTAATCCATATAATTTTTTCAAATTGTGATAAAATATTGCAACGCCCATGTTATCGCTATTGATCCTATACGTAAATACATCCGTATGAACCAAGCGTTCATTATATATTAAATTCTCCCAAATCTTCTCAGAGAGTACATCTACTGAATATGGTGAAGTACCATTCATAACAGTAACACTATTGCCAAAGGAATCTGAAATGACGAGTTTAAATTGTATTGATTGAACATAGCTAAGGTCAGTAATTTTTCCACTCCAGATTTTGTTATCCGTGTCGATCAAATTCATTGTTGTTGATTGATAACTAAATGAATAATCCAAAGTATAATTCACTTTAGCAATTATGTCGCTTGTATCCTCAATCTTTGCATAAATAGTTATTTCCCAATCTTTTTGTGTTGGGTGTTTTGGACTCCATGTGACTTCAGAAACGTGTGGCGCAACACGGTCAGTTTCGAAACCTGTAAGATCATATTTCTCTCCGATTATTGTATCGAAGACTCCATCGGCAGAAAAGTCTCCCAGCCCGGTCGCAACAACAGAGAATTCATGGCTTTCGTAGATATTTTTGTTGTTCTTTACATCTAAAATTTTAGCAGATACGCTATCCGCAATTAGTAAATCCATATATCCATCATTATTGTAGTCAAATACTTGAAATGTATTTGGATAAATTAATTCAGTCCCTACATTACTGATCGTATTCATTGTCAAGGGCTCGAAAATTTCTACATACCCATATCGGTCATCATGACTATATGAGCCAACCGCAATTTCGTCTTTGTCATCATTATCAAAATCGCAAACTTTGTAATCTATAAAATTCCAGCCTGAAACAACCCAAGTACTATTGATTATTTGTGTGAAATTATATCCTCCGAATAGATATAGATTGCCATTCTGAAGTAGTAATATATCCATGTATTTATCGCCAGTAGCATTAATAGATACTAAAAAGTCCAAGTCATCATCAAGAGAAGTTGTAATTAGGTCCGGAGTAATAGTAATATTTTTGATCTTTAAGGTGGTGCCGTCCGTTCCATTAATTATTGTAAGGTTTCCTTTTCCACCTTTCGTCATGAATGCGATCTGATCCACAGAATTACCTAAAAAGTCTCCAGTGGTAGTCCAGACAAAATCGTTACTAGAAATTGTATTATTTATAACATGAACGGCGTCTACAGTTGTTAAATCATCATTATGAATTATATTTATTATGTTATGAGTCCCATTATTTTCTGCAATATATATTGTAGGCTTTGTGAAATTGTCAAAACCAATCTGAAAAACATTTGATGATATGTCCCAGTCGAATGTCTCGAGGTTTCCATCATTAGAAATTATGAATCCTGTTGTATCGTTAATCCCTATGAGATATGAAATATTTACTCCGTATATGTCATACAATCCAATTAATGGGGCCCCATATATATTTCTTCGTATACTAAGATTTGTGACATTCCATTGAGCTTCATATGTTATGAGATTTACAAAAACTATCATATCTTTGCCATAAGTGTCCTTTCCCAGTAAATAGATACCGTTTAGATTTGGATCCCCCGAAAAAATTCGTTCGAGAGAACTTAGTCCATAATTATTGACCCAAATTCTGTCGCTTGCGATTGTCTTGTTAAATTGTGTCTTTTTTGAAGTATCCTCGAAAATCAAATCCGGGGAGGCATTTTGTGAGGGAGGACTTTGAAAACTAATAAACATTAGTGTTATTAAAAATATAATCATTCCATTTTTCCATTTCATCGTTCAATGTCCCCTGCTTATATTTTTCGTTTTGCATTTTTTATTATATATATGTATACTCTTAATTTATAACATTATTTGCGTTTAGACGGCTTATTATTGAATAATCTCAAATAATGTAAAAATGAAAATCAAATATTTGTTCTATTTTTGTTCTGCTATAATGATCTTTAATAAAAATCATGATTGAGAATTAAATCAAATCCACATATTTAAAAAATGGATATTGTCCTATTAAATCGGTGAATATAATGGCTGAATTTCCAATTGAAATTAGAACACATTCTGCCCTGCACGTTTTGAAAGGGGCTGTTCGAAAAGTCTTAGGCGCAAAATGGACTGCAAGTGTTTATGTTTCCGGTGAAAATGGACGTTTAACTGTTCAATATGATCGAAAACCTACAGATGATGAAATACACAAAATCGAAGAATTAGCAAATGAGAAAATCAAAGAAAATGTACAAATAAAGATTCATGAATTAAGCCGAAAGGAAGCTGAAAGTCGATGGGGCGATGAAATATATGATCTATTTCCTATTCCCGAGCACATTCAAGAGCTAAAAGTCATTGAAATTGAAAATTGGAATTTGAATGCCTGTAATAAAGAGCACACAAAAACTACTGGTGAGATTGGGCAAATCAAAATTCGCAAGGTAAGATTCAGAAATTCAAAGAAGATGCTTGAGATTTCATATAGTGTGATTTAATATATATTGTAGATATTTTAATAATATATGGATTAAATTAAATTTCTTTTTAAAAGATTTATTTTTTAAATATTTATTTTTATAAAATTTTAAGTTATACGAAAAATTAAAAAGAGTGTGCTATATTTACTCTTCATATTGAATCAGGGGAAGCTATTTAAATTTGGACTAGAGTGCGAGGTTGGTGAGTGTGTTATGAATAATCGAAGAAATACAATAATTGCAAGTGTTTTTATTTTTATATTTCTTGGTTCGAATTTTGCTATGTTATCAAATATTGCAATAATAAATATTGGACCAAGAATTACAATTGCTGAATTAGGAAGTGACACAAGTACTCGGGAATTTAGAAAGAGCTTTAATGATAATAATTTGCTGCAAAGTCGCATATCATATGAGTTTGTGGATAGCCCCTCAAAGCTTAATCGAATATCTAGTACTATTCTAATTGTTGTAGGTCATGGAAGTAATAAAGGTGTACTAATCAATGGTAAGATCTATGACTGGAGCACAATTGACCCACATAGTAAGCTTACAATATTAGCAATGTGTTTCTCAAATAATGCTCCTATCGATGCAATAAAGTTTCCGGGTATTGTTGATGCACGCCTTGCGGCCATAATCTCAAAAATAATTCTATTGGACGTATTTGGATATCATGAAGAAGCAAATGAACTAGTACTTAAACTCATCAAGAGTAATAATCTCATCGATTGGTTAATTGATCCCCAGTATCCACTTGGAACTGGTGACTGGACATATACGTGGAATCCAAGTGCAATGCTAAGCTATAAGTTTTTAATTGGTCTTGGTGTTGTAGGCCTATTAGGAATTTTGTATTACATTATCAAGCCCGAATTTGGCTTAAGCGACCTTGCATACGCCATTATATGTTATCTTTTAGATGCCGTAATGGATATTGTTCTTTATAAGATTCCGGATGCTCTTTCCATCGTAAAAGATGCGATCAAGGATGCAGTGAAAGCTCTAGTTGGCGCAGTATTCTACTATTTTGTAGGTCCTGCCAGTGAAGGATTTTCTACATTCAAATCTGCATTTTCAGCATTTCTAAAAACAATTCTCCATGAGGAATTAGGGTCATACTCTGCATACTTCAAAGTCGTCCAAGCGGTATACGCAATTCTTTACTATATATTGAGGAAACCAATACTTAAGAAAACGTCTGAATTTTATGGCGAATGCTCGACGATTGCATCATCTGCTGAAACCGCTAATAATATGAAGGATAAATTGAAAAAGCTACTAAAGAAAGATGGTGAGAAAATCCAGAAAGCCGCAAATGAATTAGAAGAAATTTCAATCCCATTGGGTGCACTTATGGCATATAAACTAGCAGGCCTTGGGGAAACAATAGCTTCTGTAATTTCAGACATTAGTAACTTCATATTTAAGTATGATTTAGGCACACATGGATTCCACATGCAATTCTCATTCTACTTTAAATTCCACTACTATGAACTAGTTGATAAACACTTGAGTAGTAATTTCTGGCTAGATAAGTATACATTCCCTTCATTCTCATCGATCTTTCCAGAAAGCAGCAGCAACAGCGGTTCTGGCGGTGGTTCTGGCGGCAGTGGTGGTGGCGGAAGACCTCCTCACCTGGTCATAAGATAAAAAATTTTCCTCACCTTTTTTTTTGAAAAATTTTATATTCATTTTTTAGAAAAATTGGCAAGAACATTAAACTTAAATGGAGGATATTAGAGATGAAGAGAGTTTTCTCATTCATGCTGATATTACTCTTTATTGTAAGTGTACTAAATAATCCCAGTATACTTACAGTATCAGCTTCAATTACCGGTGATGCTCCCCCCGCAAATGGAGACTGGGTAATTAATAATCCTACAACTGTAAAAGATGAAATAATAACAATTAATGGAAATATTATAATTAATTCAACTGCATCCTTTACGAATACAACTTTGATAATTAACTCTACAAGTACTTCGAATTATCACATAGAAGTCACTTCCTATGGAAACCTTGTTATGCAGTCTTGCGTTGTCAAAGCATTAAATTCATCGAATACCTATTACATAAAAATTCAAAGTACTACACTTATTAATTACACCTCATTTTACGATATTGGGCTCAATCTCGGAACAAATGGAGATGCATCTGGTATATGGATAAATACAAACGAAACCGTCAAAATATATAATTCATTCATAAATTCTACATTTCATGGAATTTATCTATATCATGCTTCTGACGTTGATATTTATAATGTAAGCATACTTGCGAATGATCCATCAAATTCAAGAGGTTTATACTCTGATGGATCATCTGGAACTATAAAATATCTCTCTATAAATAGCAAATTTGTAGGAATTAGAATAGATGGTATAGCACCATATTTTGAATCAGTATCCGTTACGTCTAATTCATACCCAATTAGACTATACTATGCAAATAATGTGTATATTAAAAATCTAAATTTGAATACCGGTTCCTATTCAAGTCCTTCAATTGAGTATTCCACTAACGTAACTCTTGAAAATGTATATGTGGTTGGCTCATATTATCCTGTGAATATGCCATACTCTAACTATATCCATATTAAAAATATGACAGCATCAAATGCAGTACAGGGAATCTATGTCAATCATGGTAGTAATATCAATTTTGAAGACCTCAATATTTTTGGATTAAATAATGCTATGGAAATCTCATACAGTAACACTATAACTCTAAATAACAGCAAACTAAGTTCAAAGTACTATGTTATTAAAGTTAAATATTCTTATGGGTTCCAAATAACCAATTGTAATATAACCTCAACAGGCCTAAGTAGCTCTGGAATTTATATGGCTCAAAGCTCTCATGATATCACTATAGCAGATACTATTATTTCAGGAAATTATGGATTTAGTATGGATGACATAGATAATTTAAATCTAAACAATGTAACAATTAATGCAAGCGACCTTGGTATATATGGAACTAACTTGAATAATTTAATGGGAATTGATGTAAAGATACATGGTTCTCGTGGAATTGCAGTATATGATTCGACTAATGTCTCATTTAGAAATGCAAATATAAGTACTTCAACACTTGGTATTCTATATTCCAGTACCTCAGGTTCCATGAATACACCATACATAAATACTACATCCGGAGATACAATAATTATAAGAGAAAGCACATCTGTGACTGTTGAAAATCCAACTTTATTTGCTGGTGTACGTGGCATAAATGTCATTAATTCTAGTGATATACACATTTCTTATGTTGAAATTTATGCGAAATATGGAATTTACTTTACAAATGTATCATATTCAACAATTTATTATGGAAGTATCGTTCCCGCAAATGAATCTATGGTGTTTGTTCAATGCCTTAATTTATCAGTCATTTACATCTTTTCGCTCTCTGGTGGTTCTGAAAACGGCATTAGGATTCTAAATACAAGTAATTCAGTATTCACATACAATAGGATGTATAATTTCCATGATTATGGCATATTAGTTCTAGATAACTCGACGAATAATCTGTTCTATAACAACTATTTCTACAAG
>CAZPUN010000051.1:0-10260 GCA_964589775.1 uncultured archaeon | reverse complement strand
AAAAGTGCTGTTTTATGTAGAACATTTTAATTTTACAAAAATCAAAGAGACTAATCCTTATATGGATATAGTCTCTAAAACTTTGGAAATGATCTCTTCAGGTGTTATTAATTCTCCTCCACCAATTTTATTTATTGGTATTATTTTGCTATTCTTATTTGCAAGTCGTTCGATATCATACTTTAGTTGTCCCAAATTCAATTCTGGAACAAAAATATATTTTAGAGGCTTTAATGCATCTTTTAATTTCTGGTCATCTATTGGCCAGACGGTTTTTAATCTTATTTCCCGAATTTTTAATTTTTTATTATTTCTAAGAAAATCTGCTGCTTCGTATACAGAACGCGAAGTACTGCCAAATGAAACGAACCCAATTTCTGGGTCTTCGTCTTGACGTATCTCAAAATCAAAAATGTCATCAAGATTATCAAATATTTTTGACATTATCCTTTTCATTAATGCTCTGTGGGTT
The DNA here is from genome assembly GCA_964589775.1 of uncultured archaeon. Classification (GTDB taxonomy): domain Archaea; phylum Asgardarchaeota; class Thorarchaeia; order Thorarchaeales; family CAZPUN01; genus CAZPUN01. Next base: position 9,788 of record CAZPUN010000051.1, on the reverse strand, counting down.
TCAGGATCTGATGTTTTTCTTCGTCCCCACTCATCATGTGTCGAACCTGTGACCAGCAAGTTATCGCCATTACCAAAGTTAGGAAATATTCTGTGTCCATCTTGCCATTCATTAGAAAATGCTGGTGCTGGATGTTTCTTTGGTAGATATCTCTTTACAGTAATATTTGAATTATTTATAATCACTTTTTCGCGTGAATGTGAAACAGTTTCATCTGATAATATTATTACAGGTGTTCTATATTTTTCTGAGAGGTCGAATGCTCTAATTGTCATATCATAAAACTCTTGGACTGAATTCGGTGATAGTACGATTATTGAATGATCTCCATGGTTTCCCCATCTTGCTTGCATAAAATCTCCTTGTGCTGTCTTTGTAGCCTGGCCTGTACTAGGACCTGTTCTTTGAACATCAACAATGACAATTGGAGTTTCGGTCATTATTGCATAAGATATGCCCTCCTGCATAAGACTAAAACCAGGACCTGATGTTGCGGTCATTGCCCTTGCGCCACCCCACGCAGAGCCGATTATTGCCGAAATGGCTCCTATTTCATCTTCCATTTGTATGAAGTTTCCGTTTACAGTGGGTAATAATTTTGATAGTTGTTCAGCAATTTCTGATGCAGGAGTTATGGGATAACCCGCAAAAAATGTGCAACCTGCATGTATTGCCGCATATGCGCATGCTTTATTTCCTTGCCAAAATTTCACTTCATTCATGAATTTCGACCTCGATAAATCAAGAAATTTCTATAAAGATAAAGTTATTTATTTTACCATTTTAAATCTAGAATTGATAAATATAATTGTGAGGTAATATTAGTATGGGTTATTTAATTGCAATTGAAGGCATAGATGGAGCTGGTAGTTCTACACAAGTTGAACTATTATATAATTATTTTTATGATCTTGGTTTTCCGGTATATAAAACTAAAGAACCCACTACAAGTCCAATCGGTATGTTAATTCACAAATCTCTAAAAAAGGAATATGTTATTTCTAAACATACATTAGCTTTACTATTTGCCGCAGATCGTTACGAGCATGTTCGTCAGTTGGATTCATTTTTAAACGATGGATATATTATATTGATGGACCGTTATATTTTGTCCTCACTTGCGTATCAAAGTATAGATTGTTCTCCCGATTGGATCCGTACTATCAATCAAAACATACGTGCGGCAGATATTACAATATTGATCGATGTACCTCCCGATGTTGCATTAAAACGCATTGATACATCTCGTAAGGGGCATGAATTATTTGAAGAATTCTCAACCCTATTAAAGGTGCGTGAAAATTACTTGAAGTATATTAAAACAATGAACAACTATTTTATTGTTGATGGAACATTGTCAATTGATGAAGTATTTAAATCAATTATTTCATATATACTTCCATTAATAAAATAAAAAATCAAGAAATTATATGTAAATCATTATGGATTTGGTAATAATGGACTACTTGCCAAATAGAATTGTTGATCCAATACATGGAATATTTATTGTAGATGATCTTATATATTCCATTATAATGACGCCAACATTCCAGCGATTAAAACGAATTAAACAGTTATCTGGCGCTAATTGGGTATACCCCTCCGCAGAGCATTCGCGTTTTGGGCATTCTATTGGGGCTATGTATATAGCTGATTTGTGGTGTTCCTATCTTTTTAAGGGTAAACAAAATGATAATCTTTGCGAATTAGCTAGGCTTTCTGCTCTTCTTCATGATGTTGGGCATGGACCTTTTAGCCATGTATTTGAAGATCTGTTAATTCCAAAAAGAAAAATAAATCATGAAGAAGTCACTCGTAAATTTATTAGAAATAGTGAAATTCATGATATTTTATCCGATGCAGGTTATTCCTCTACAAAAATTGGAAAGATTGCTACTGGGCAACTACATGGTTCCCTTGATGGTGTTATTAGTAGTATTGTTGCGGGTCAAATTGATTCTGACAAAATGGATTATCTAGCCCGTGATTCACATTATTGTGGGGTTGAATATGGATTAATTGATACCCATCGTTTAATTATAAATTCTGAAATAAATGAAGATAATTATATAATTCATTTTAATTTAAAGGCAAAAGGGGCTATAGAATCCTTTCTTGTTGCGCGATATGAACTATTTTTTAATGTTTATTATCATAAAACAGTTCGTGCTGTTGAGATTATGTTAGTTGAACTCTTAGAATATCTTGAAGAGATATTTTCTTTGACAAGCTATAAAATACCTGATGAATATTCATTACTAGATGATGAATATGTATTATCTCTTGCAAAAAGCCTGAAAAATGATACGTCGAGTATCGGTAAAAAAGCTTTTAATATATTCTTAAAACTAAGAAAAAGGCATTTATATAAGCCTGCATTTCAAAAAGTTATTGAGACTGCGGATAAGTTTATTTCCAAAATTTTGGCAGATGAAAAAACAAAAGAAATGTTACAAATAAAAATTGCTGAAACTGCTCATGTTCCTGCTGAATTTATTTGGATTGATATTCCTACATTACCTATGATCCCTTATAATCCATATCAAGAAAATCCATTTGAAATCCCAATTTTTAGAGTGCTGGATACTAAAGAGCATGCCAAGTTTTCTGATTATTCAAGTATTGCAAAAGTAATGCAAGGTTATTTGGATATTATTAGGGTATTTACATTGCCCCAGTACCGATTGGACGTTATGAAAGCATCAAAGAAAGTATTTGGGGAAATACCTGAAACTGCAAATATCCATATGTAATATTTGGGTAGTTTATATAGTAACCTTCTGGACTCTATGTTAGAGTCACAGGAGTGTTACTACATTGAATGATTCTGTTAAGAAATTATTAAATAAAATTACTATTATTAATGGTGTTGAAAATGTTGTATTAGTTCATAGTGATGGGGTGCCCATTGGAAGTTCTGGTGTGTGGTTTAATAAGGATGAAGTGTTCGAGGTTGCCTCAGCAACAAGTGGAATATATGGAATTGCTATTAAAATATTTTCAAATGTAAAATATGTTCTAGCAGAATCACGTGAATCAAAAGTATTTATTGCACCAATTCCAAATACTCCTGATTATTATCTTATTATTACAACCGTAAGTCGAACTAATTTAGCTGCAATATTTGTTGAATTAAAACAAGTTTTAGTAGAAATTGCAAACTATTTGAAATTTAAGGATATTTCTGTTCCTCTTAGGACCTTTTCAAAAGATGATATTTCAAAAATTACAAAGTCTTTTGAAGTAAAACGTAAAATTGATGAGGAAAAGCATATTGATCGTCATATTATTTTATTGCCCCCTCAACAAATCTTGAATTTGAAAACGACCCTTAATGAATTAAATGAGGCCTTACCGGGAATAAAAAACATTTCATTATCAATTGAAGGAATTTTTGAGATATCTACTTCAAATCAAGATCATTTTAAATCTGCTATGATTCATTCTTTATTTAAATCAACAAGTAAAATTATGAAATATATGCGAAATGATACTCTTGAATCTGTCTTAATTGAGACTCAATATAATCGTTATTTTATGTATTCTACCCTTAATGGTGTATTAGGAATAAATATCGAAAAAGGTAGACAAAGACTTGGGTTGATTCGTATTTTAATTAATAGTTATCTTAAGAAATTGAACAATATATTGAGCAAGTCATTTGCTGAAAAATCAATTACGCCATCATTACGAGAAATTTTATTATATTCAGAGCCTGCATTGGTGAGATGAAATGCGATTTGATATATACGCAATAATTAAATCAATTGGGGTTTCGGACTTCTCAAAAATTCTTTGGGGTCTCTTACTACGTGACCCCATAATCATTATTGGCTCTAATAAACATAATATTGACTTATTATCAAGCTTTCTTTCGAATTTATTATCATTTAGAAAAGAAATTGTTTTTTGGAAGAGTTTTACTTCAAGAGAAGAATTATATTCTATATTGGATTTTGAATTACAAGAGCCTAATGAGCCGCGAATTATTATCCGCTCTCCTGCAGAAGTATCTAGCATTGCTTTAACAACTTTTGATAATTTTAGTGGATGGATAATTGGTATTTTAGAAAATTCAATTTCGGAACTTAAAATGCCTCAAAATTCCATTATCATTCGCCTAGAGGATTCAATTCCGAAATTAGTTTCAAAAAGAAATCGAAATATATACTTTGAAAAAATAATTACAAAAATAGTCGAAAAAACGAAAGTTTCTGTAGAACATGTTCGGCGTCATCTAGAAAAAGAAATTCATAGAATTTCTAAAGATGTATTTGAAGAAGTCTTATCACTGGATTCAGAATTTAAAATGATCATACACGACTTGTTTGATGAGGCAATGCAAGATTTTTATCATGCATCGAGACGTGCATATTTCCTATTAATGAAAATAAAGATATTGCGTTCATTGAATGTTGATATACAAATTGGGAAAAGAAATTTCATCGAGCTTATTGGTATTTCTGAAAGTGCATTGGAGTATATATTACTCTTTATACAATCTGAGTGGAATGAAGAATTCCGTAATTGTGTGCGCGATAGTGTTTTATCAAATATTGGAATATATGTCGAAAGTCTTTGGGGTTGATGGAAATGATTATTGACTATACAAATCGACGAATTGGGATAAAGATTGTCTTATTTGGTCCTGCAATGAGTGGAAAAACAACTATGGTAAAGCAAATTTTCAAATATTATAATCTGGAAGATCGGTTATCATTTATTGAGAATTCTCGTGGTCGTACTATGTTTTGTGATTATGGCTTTTTAGCATTTTCATTGGGTGCTGGCTGGATCGTTGATGTTCATATTTGGTCTGCTACTGGGCAGGATTTTTATAGTTCAACGCGTGAGATTGTTCTTTCTGGAACCGATGGAATTATTTTTGTCGCTGATAGCCAACGAGCGATATTGGATGATAATGCACAAAGTTGGACCGAATTAAATAAATATTTCAAGGATAATATACAAAGTGGTATGCCCCTAAATATATTTCTGAATAAAATTGATTTGGATAATATAATTTCTATTGATGAACTAAGACTTATGTTAGGTATTCCACCTAATATTCCAATTTCATCAGGTATAGCCAAAGATGGTACAAATGTTATGCCTGTATTCCTTGATATACTTAATAAAATTCTCAGGAAGACCGCTGAAGAAGAAATCATATTATAAAATATTTATATTCGAATAATCTTGTTACACATTGTCTATATAAAAATTCAAGTGTGGATTTGATATGAGGTTAACCAAATTTATATTTGTTACTGGTGGTGTTCTTTCGGGAATTGGAAAAGGAGTAACTACTGCATCAATAGCTAAAATATTGCAGTTCAGAGGATATCATGTAGAAGTAATGAAAATTGACCCTTATCTCAATGTTGATCCTGGTACTATGAATCCCGTAGAACATGGTGAAGTTTTTGTTACTGAAGATAGTTGGGAGTTTGTGCCTGCTAAAGGTTTTTCTTTTAAAATATCTGAAATTGACCAAGACTTTGGTACTTATGAACGATTTTTAAATTATAACGTTCACCCTTCGCATAACATAACCTCTGGGCAAATCTACTTAGCAGTTATATTAAAAGAGCGAGAAGGCAGCTATTTGGGTAGAACTGTTCAAATTATTCCTCATGTGACTGATGAAATTAAGAATCGTATAAGACAAGTTCAAAATGAGAAAAGGCCTGACTTTCTTATTATCGAAATTGGAGGTACTGTTGGAGATATTGAAGCTATGCCTTTTCTTGAGGCTATTCGACAATTAATTAGTGAGCTTGATAAGGACCAGACTTTAATAGTCCATGTAACATTAGTTCCTTTCTTAGAATCCGTAGGCGAATTCAAAACCAAACCCACACAACATAGTGTTAGAACGCTTCAAGGCTTAGGATTGCAACCTGATATAATTGTTTGTAGATCTACTAAACCCCTTTCCGAAAGTGCAAAAACAAAAATTAGTAAGTTTTGTAATGTTTCTCCTGACGCAGTAGTGTCCAATCCTGATATTGATATTATTTATAAATTGCCCTTAAGCTTTGAAGAAGAGAATGTTGCATCTGTTATTGAGCGTAAGATGAATTTAGATTTTCCAAAGCCAGATTATACTGAATGGTCTGAACTAGTATCTCTTTTTGAAAATGCAAAAGGGTCAAATCCAATTATAATTGCGCTTCCAGGTAAATATACTGAGATGAAAGATACTTATGTCAGTATTATTGAAGCATTAACACATTCGGCAGTCCATAATAGGCGTAGTATTAAAATAAAATGGATTGATACTGATAATATTAAAAATATTGATATTGATAATAAGATGTCCGATATACATGGAATTTTACTTACACCTGGTTTTGGTTCGCGTGGAGTTGAGGGAATGATTCAAATTGCATCATATGCTATCGCCCATAAGATTCCATTTCTGGGTATATGTTTTGGTGCTCAATTAGCTACGGTAGCTTTTGCTAGAAGTGTTATGGGTTGGACTGATGCACATACCACTGAGGTTGATCCTACAACGACTCATCCCGTTGTTGACTTAATGGACACACAACGTAATATTCATCTAAAGGGTGGAACCATGCGATTAGGTGCATATGATGTTAAATTATTAAAGGGAACAAAATTATATAGTATATATAACATGGAATTTATCCGCGAAAGATTTCGTCATCGATATCATTTGATGAACAACTATTTATCGCAAATGGAACCTAAAGGTCTTATTATTAATTCATATGATCGTGAAGGAAAAATCATTAATGGCATTGAATTGAAAGACCATCCATTTTTCATTGGTGTTCAATTTCATCCAGAGTTTAAATCAAGACCGAATCGTCCTCATCCATTGTATTTCGCATTTATGAAATCAGCTATTGAATATTCTGAGGAATGTTGTAAATGAATATTAACTCTGGAGATGTCTTATTTAATATTGCAAATCAAATAAAAGCGTTTGAAAATGCAAAATCTAATCTTGCAAAGGTACTTAGGTCCATTAATAATGTTAATCTTAAAAATTATAGAAATCTCGGGATTGATTTCAAAGAGTCTTCACTGATATACAAAGTTGATCCGATAAATCCTTATGGCATATCTTTTTGTGCAGTTGATGGTGGTATTGTTCAAAGAGAAATTGCTTCGTTTAACATAATTTTATTGCGAGCTGTTGCGGTATTTTTTAAATATATAAAAGACAAATCTCCGTATGTTGATTTTTTTCCTGAAGCATTTCCGAAAGTTGATATTATCTATACTCGGATTACAAATCAAACTGAAACAGATCAGTTCGCGGCATTAATGAGAATTAAGAAAGAAATCCAAACGGCAGTCAATGCAATTAAACATAAACATATTGATATTTTAATTATGGATGGGTCTTTACATTTTTATCCCACTGATGTTCCTAATAAGGAGTCTCGTAATTTTAAATTGTTTTTAGAGGTTGTAGATTTATACAATCAATTATTTGAAGTATCGAAGCAAAAACAAGTTCATCTTATAGGGTTAATAAAAGACAGCCACTCTAATTCTTTAATTCGGAATATTTTAACATTATTACCTATTTTATTAAAAGATCGATCGGATTTGAATGCTATACTCTCATATGATTACCGCAATATCTTAAATCGTTGTAATGATGTTGATTTATTAAATTATTTATTAGAAGTAGGTGAGCGTAGTTGTATTTTTAAAATTGAGAAAAATAATTCTTTATTTGAACATGACATTTATTATTTTTATTTAAAGAGTTCTCAATACGATTTACCTGTCCGGATCGAATTCATAAACAATTTTGATATTTCTATAGAAGCTGATAGGCTTTCGGCAGCGTTGTTACCAATAATGGGTCACCACGTTGAATATGCTCTTCCTGCACCCTTAATAGAAGCAGATATTCGCGCAAGAATTGATTCACAAAGAATTGAGGAAATTATAACGCATATTGCACTACTTAGTGGTATGCCATATAGCTTATTCAGAAAAAGAAGAGAACGCAGTCCCTTTGGAGGAAAGAATATTGCTTGAAAAGGATCTTCTTGGTACTATTGTTTCAACTAATGATAGTCCCAGTTTAAAAAAGTTTGAATTTATATTAGAATCTTATGATGGTGATGAGAAAAAAATACAATTGGGACAATTTGTAATTTGTAACGTACATAATAAAAAAATGGTATCCCGTATAACAAACATTCGTAAGGTTAATCGATATTATCAGCATTTTGAAGCAGTAAAAGAATATCAATCACATGGTGCGCCTTTAAGTAATGTTTTTCCTACTGATAAATGGGAGTACACTCTTGTTGAAGCTGTGCCGCTTGGAATTATTGATGCTGATATGATTACAAAGCCATTATATCCTCCATCACCAGGTGAAAAAGTTTGGAAAATTAGTTCTGAACTGTTGTTCAAATTTATTGGATTGACTGAGCATGGTCTGCACTTAGGATATGTTTCATCACATGATATTCCGCTCAAATTAGATATTGATCGTTTATTAGGCAAGCATTTAGCAGTTTTAGCTATGTCCGGATTTGGTAAATCATATTTTATCTCAGTTCTAATTGAAGAATTATTAAAGCGAACAAAGGATGAAGGGCAAATATCAATTATAATTTTAGATGTGCATGGTGAATATACATATTTTGCAGAATCACGATATAAAGATCGCGTATTTTTGATTCCAGGCCATTATTTTGAAATTCCGACTTCATCATTAAGTGTTTACGATTTTGCGTCACTTGCTCCGCAAATGAGTCCAATACAGTTGCGTGAGTTGTCAAAGATAATTTATCAAAAGCGTAAGAAAAAAGAAGAATATGCAATGTCTGATTTGATTGAAGAAATAATAAACTCTGAAATTTCTAGAACTACAAAGGAAGCTTTAGTTGGGTGGCTCAGCCAGCTCGAGCATTATAATTTATTTGGAAAAATACCAAATCCAAATTTAAAAAGCATAGTAAAACCTGGGCATTTGATTATTGTTGATCTTAGTAGCTTATTGAGTTTACGTAAAAAGCAAATAATTGCCTATTGGCTTGCAACACGATTATTAGATTTACGAAGGAAGAATCTAATTTCACCATTTATTTTAATGTTAGAAGAAGCGCATCAATTTTGCCCGGAATCAAGCCAAGAATCTGCATTATCAAAATCTGCAATCGAAACCATAGCTAGAGAAGGTCGAAAATTTTTTGCTCTATTAGGCTTGGTCTCACAACGCCCAGTTAGATTATCTACTACTGTTTTAAGCCAATGCAACTCTCAAGTTATTTTAAGGGTCACAAATCCTTATGATCTCAAACATATTGGTGAAACAAGTGAGGGTATTGATAAGGCAGCACTAGATAGTATTACCACGTTGGATGTTGGAGAGGCATTATTTATTGGCGAGTCAGTTCGGCTTCCAACCTTTGCTAAAATCCGAAAACGTGCAATTACACCCTCTGGTAAGATTAATTCTTTGTCTGAAGCTGCAAGACAATTTGTACCTATTGAATAAGTGATTTTTTAATTTTTTCAATTGTCTTCCAGCTTTTTCTTACAAAATTTGGAATTTCTTTGTGCATCAAATAATAATCACGTATGAATTTTATAGTTTTATTTGATGCGGGATATCCTGCGCCTATTTCGCCCCATTTACTTTTTAAATTTTTAATTTCATTATCCCTAAACACTTTTGCAATAATTGATGCAGCTGATACAACAAGGTAATTTTGATCCGCTTTATGTTCAGCAATTACAGGTACATTTTCCGTGTGGAATTTTTTAATATTTTATAAACG
>CAZPUN010000050.1:0-36101 GCA_964589775.1 uncultured archaeon | reverse complement strand
CTCCGTTATTGATGATTCGAACCTTTTTGATTTTTGCACCAAGATCAGAATATGAAGCAGTACCGAATCCACCCTTTAGCGTTCCATCGTCAATTAGAGAAATATTTTCATTAGTTATTTTAGTGCCAATACGCCCGTTTAGAGGACTTTTAATAGTATTGTCAGCTTCAATTAAATGTCCAATAGCCTCATGAGCCAGTACGCCGATTATGAGAGGCCCTAATACAATTGGATATTCACCACTTTTAGGGTTCTTACCTTCAAGTTGATTCTTGATTTTTCGGATTATTTCTTTCGCAAGTTTCTCCGGAGATTCAATATGCATAAAGTCCTTCCACGAATAACCTTTATTTCCGGTTTTTGTTTTTATAGAAGTTATTCTAGAACCAGAACGTGCATTAACTCGAAATTCGGATAGTAAATACGAAATGGATTCTTCGATTTCGGAACCATCAGATGTGATTATGTAATTTACTTTCTTAGTATCTTCATATTCGCTCGTAATTGCATTAATTCGATCATCTAAATCGATAACATTTCGGTATATTTCTCTGAGATAATACACTTTTTCCTCGGTAGGTATAGAAGTCGGATCAAATGATAAGGTTCCATCTAGTTTAATCTTAACAGGCTTTATTGAATCGATCTGGACTTTTTGTTTCTGATATTTTGATAGACTTTTAGCAAGTTTTAAAGCTCTTTCAGATACGGGAATTACATTCTCTAAATTTGAACCGGATGCAAATCCAAATGCGCCATTGTAAATCACAGATACCGTAAAACCATGCTCGGCTCTCTTACTTATACTTTCTACGCGCCCGTCTTCAAATCGAATGTTCGTTAAATCGATAGATTCTCCTCTAATGAATACAAATTCTGCTCCTTGATTCGTGAGATATTTGTATGACTTCTCTAACTCGTCAAACATAAAGGCGCGCACCCTAAATATTACTAAAACATAGTAATTTGGACCAAAATATAAATGAGAGTTTATGGGCAAGAAATTTTTCAACATCAAAGGCATAAAAAGAATAAAATTGAAGAGCAAAAGATTAGCTCTTTCGATAAATATTGCATATAACAAATACGGATAACAAAGCAAGAACTATTAGACCGCCCCAAATCCAACCGGGCATCGTGATAGGTTCATCAATTTGAATAGTTATTTGCTTTATAGATGTCTGTGCAATATTGTGAACACTTGAATTATCCATGGCTTCTATGTAGTAATAGATTGTTTGACCGTTATGGAATTTTCCTAAATCATATGAGTACAAGTGTGATGTGCCTTCAACTAAGGTCATATTAACAGTAGTGAAATTGTTGTTGTCAAGACTGTAATGAAGTTTTACATATACGATACCATTTAGGTCACTAACGCGGGCTTGGATCGAAACAGCATTTTCAGTATCTGAAACCTTACCCTGAAAAACATATACATTAGATATTGATGGAAGTATTGAGTCTGGAGTTACAATTACAAATGTGGTCTGATTTGATGTTTGATTGAAGATATCCCACATAACAATTGTGAAATTATGCGTTCCTACAGGAAGATTATCAATTGATATCGTGACATTGCTGCCGTCCCAATTGGTATTGTTAAGATACGGCTCACCATCCTTGGTAATATTGTATCCTGATGGGTTTGTCTCATCCACATACCACGTAATATTATATCCTGTAAACCCTTCTTCATATGTTATATTTCCAGATGATGCAATTACAGGCGCTCTAACGTCAGGGTAAATCCGAACGAATATTGTTGCATTTGAAGTGAATCCAAATTGATCATATGCAAATAATACAAAGGTGTAGTTTCCTACATCTAGAGGTGATACATCTAGTCGAACGGTATAATGATCCTGAGTCCAAGTAGAATCGATGATCAAACTACCATTTCTTGTCACATTGTATGACTGAGGATTGCTATCATATAGTTCCCATTCGATAGTCTGCTCTTTCTTACCATATTCGAATGTGAGGTTTCCAGAAGGCGTAATCTGAGGAGGCGTAAGGTCAGGAACAACAATTACAGTGGTATTAAACGTTGAATAATGCCCATAGGTATCATTTACCCATAACATATATGTATAATTACCAACTGTCAATCCATCTACAGATATGGATATATTGGAACCATCCCATGGACCTTCTTCTACAATAGTATTATTCATGGTAATGTTGTAGTAATCGGGATTACTCTCAGTAATATTCCATTGGATCGTATTACCTTCACTACCATATTCATATGTTATATTTGCATTCCCAACAATGATCGGAGCACGAGTGTCCGGATATACAGTTACCGTAACACTGTCAGAAGCAGTTTCGTTATTTTCATTCATAACTGTACATGTATAAATATATGTACCAACATCAAGACCATTTACATCAACAGTAATAGGGCTACCATCCCATGAAGTGGATAATAATAAAGTCCCATTCCTTGTAATGTTATAAGATTTAGGAGCGGGATCTGTTGCATTCCAAGTAATAAAATGGCCCGTACTTCCTACTTCATATGAAATGTCGGCAGGATGATTTATTATCGGAGCATCAGAAATTATGAAATTATTTCCATTTGAATATGCAGCTCCACTAATAGTATAAACAACTGGTAATACTAATACAATCAATAGCAAGATTCCGTTAATTTGTTGGCGATTCATTTGACAACCCCGAACTAAATAATTCATTTTATCTAAGAAACACCCGACTAATACATATAAAAACCTATTTGTCAAGTAATATGTAATATATAAAAATTTAATTGGGATGCATAAATATATTAGATGGGTTTGACAATTTTTTTAATGACATTCATTGGAGGCATCAATAATGGTCGAGGGTATAGCTTTAATCAAGTGGGACAGCAAAATTGGACCATATATTGTGGAAAAGTATCCGGATACTTTAAAAATCTCGGATGAAGACGCGGTACCGATTTTTATGGCACATGGAAACCAACTAAAAGAAGGCATAGGCGCAATAAAAATCAATGAATATTACGTAATCACATATTTAAAAATGCCAAACTGTATATCAATATTTACAAATAGTATTTGGGAACAGGGAAGAATTATTGAAGCATTAAATGATTTCATAAAAGAAATGAATCTCTCAGAAATAGATACAAAAAGTGAACTAAAATCATTTATGAATACCATAATAAATTACATAAAAACAACAAACATCGATGAGGCTCTAAACGACCCAAAGGTGCAAAAGATAATCCAAAAATTAAAAATCGGCGATAAAACCATTAGACCAAAAATCAAAGCAATAATGACACTTGATTATGAGACTCTACGCCATATTGAAGATCTAAATGAACTTGAAATTATACCTATGCTTCGTAAATTGATCAATCTCGGAATTTTAGAGGAGGATAAAGGACCTGCAATTCTTGCATGCCCAGAATGTGATTCGACTAACTTGAGACCTGTTCTGATCTGTAATAATTGTAAAAGCACAAATATCGTAAAATCATTAATAATTGAACATTATGCATGTGGATATAGCGGAGAACTAAGTGAATTTAAGAAAGAAAATAAAATGATATGCCCGAGATGTGGAATGGAATTATCACAACATGACCATTCAAAACCGATGAAACTATACAAGTGTCTTGATTGTGGTATAATTGCAGAAAGTATGATTCCAGGCGTTGAATGCACAGACTGTGGGGCAAAACGTGGAATTTTTGAACTTAAAATAAAAAGAATAAAAACATATAAATTAAGCTCAAATATATGAGGCTCCAGCATCTATTTTTTCAGATGGAAATGCTAGGATTCCACCCTTGGTAATTTTGAACATAATTGGGCGCAGTATATGTTCAGTGGAACGCATTTTGATAATTTGCATCACACGAACGATATTTCCCATATGAGGCGCTAATCCCAACTTGATAACTCCATCAACAATATAATATAATCGGTCGTATGGAGATTCTTGAGTGTATTCTTCAGTGATTAGAGTGGTAACTCCAAATGACTTTATGGAATTAATTAAAGTGTATACAGATTCTCTTAGCTCAAAATCATTGAGGGATAATTCCATTAAAGGAGAAATTCCATCAATTGCAATATGGCTCGCATTAATTAAACGCCTTTTTTCATGAACAAACGAAATAAAATTATCCATGGTAAAGGTTCGCTGACCAAAAATCGAATGCTCAGCAGAGAAGCGATATTCGTATTTTCCATCACTCCTAAGAGCTTTTACAGGAGTAACATTAAGAATGAGTAATTTCTTCTCATCAATGTATTTTCTTGGTTCAAATCCTAATGATTCCATGTCTTCAATAACATCTTTTTCATTTTGATCAAGTGAAATCAACAGACCGTTCTCATTATTTTTAAGACCACGCATTAGAAATTGCCAAGTCATTATGCTCTTTCCTGTGCCAGGCCCTCCAACAATCAGAATAGCCCGTCCTTTAATGTATCCGCCTGATAATATTTCGTCGAGTTCATCGATGCCAGTCGACACCCTTTGATACATTTTCCATCCCTTAATGATACTTTAGAGGTATTCGCCCCTATAAACATATATTCAATCTTATTTAAATAATTTTTTATATAATATAATAAAAATGAAGAAAAAGAGAAATTATGCAATTAAATACTTGGACTTAAATTTATAAAACCAAATTCTCCACGCAAAGAAATTTCAGCATTTTCCTTGGGTGTAATAATTAATACAATTCCAAAATCCTTCAAAACAGGCTCGGGAGCTTTCACAATTTTGAGCTCTCCAGACATTAAAAATACTTTATGACCAGCTCTTAATGAAAGTAAATCCTTGTGATGCTTTGAGTTAATTGCGATGTTCCCTTGGATCTCCCAATTTCTAACGACAAGATATTCCTTATTGTTTATTTCAATTACACCAAGAGCGTCCATCCATGTTCGTAATTCTTTTGGCAAATCTCTAGCATCTACAGGAACAGGACGAGCATATTTTGATACATCCGGAAATTCACCGTTCATCTCTTTAATTATTGGTTCTATTTTGCCAAGATCCCATCCTTTTTTCTTAAAGCTATTTAATGCATGCTTTATGACCTTATTAAATGCCTTTTGATAAGCACCCTTTGCTACAAGATTTACTTGGTACAAAATAATAATTGCTTTAACTGCAGATTGTTGAACTTTATAAAAGACCGCAATTTTATATAGATTCATTGTAATGGCTTGCGCGCGTTTAAGGTCTCCAAGCACTATAAGAAATTGTGCAACATCACTCAAAAATCGACATGTCTCCTCAGGATGATATATTTTTGTCTTCTGTAATGAGAACCCGCCCATATAATCACGGAAAATTTGCATTGCAACATAAAATCCTTCAGAGGCTGTGATCATATCCTCTAAATTGTAGGCACTGACAAGAGATTCCCAAAGTCCGTAGAAATATTCCATCTCATCAAATTTTTCAAGTAACATTGCAAGAAATATTCTCAAAAAGTAGACTGAAGCTTTAAGTCGAACATGCTCAATTGGAGTGAACATAAGCAGCCGCATGGATTCTTCACTTAGACTAAATGCCTTCTTAATTGCTTCACTATTTGCAACATAAATATAACATAACATTTCCAGATAGTACAGAAATAGAATTAGCTCACCTACATATTCAACAAGTTCTCGATGTGATTCATAACTCATTGTGAGAGACGATAACGTTAATTGGCGTTCAATTTCGTTCTGCAAATCCTCAAGTTCATTCGCTAGAGCATAGTACTTGCCAGCTCTAAAATCTTCAAACATTCCCGGAATAGTATCTTTGATCTCCTCAATGAAATCAAGAATGAGCAAACCTTCTTCCAAAGTTTTTTCATTCAGCTTCGCTTTAGTCTCGTTTATTTCTCTTAACACTTGTAGGGCTTGCTCTTCAATAAATTGAATTCTGGTTAATGGATCAAACATCTGTTGTCGTTCAATACTATAACGAACTTCAGCAGAATAAATGCGCTCACGAATTTTCTTTAATTTTTCTCGAAGGTTTAAATCTCCAACCTCTTCAATCATTTTTAACATGAAAGCGCTTCCCACTATACCTTCAATTGGAAATTTAAACGCTTTAATTGTTTGAATGAGCTTAAAATCAGAAGACACCACAATAGACCCTTTACTCTTACTTGCAGCGTATATTAATGAGAGATCAGGCAATTGTGGCAAAGCACTCTCAGGCTTTTTAAAACTGCTCGCGAATCGCTTCAAATCGCGCTCAAGAACATCCACTACTTCAACCTGACCTTGAATTTCGCGTCTTAAATACCAACGAATTTCTTTTAATGCCTGACTTGTAATCACAAGCTTAATACCTAAGCGATCTGCAGCCTGCCTTACATATTTGAAATCCTTTGGCCTTTCACTAAATCCCGAAATGAAAAAATTTGTGTCTAGGAAGGCTTTCATAATCTATTCTCATCTCACAGATAATATTTCTCCATATTATTTTTATTATTTTCAGTTTAATATTTATTCCGATTAAAAATTATGCATATAAGCTCTACGCTTTATCAAGTATTAAGACCGCTAAAATCAACTTTTCGAAATATTCGAATTCTGACAAAACATATTTATTGATGTTCAGAGAAATTGATAATAGATCGGTATCGGTGGGCGAGAAAAAATGGTACGCTTCTGTCATATTACTGACTCACACCTGGGTCTTATGCAATTTGGGCTAGAAGAACGCAGAAAAGATTTCCAAAAGAATTTTGAACGCGCTTATGAAACCTGCATTAAGCAATCTCCAGATTTCATCATTCATACAGGAGATTTTTTTGATTCATGGGACCCGCCTGTAATCTCAGTTAATGATACATTAAAGTTTTTTAAAGAATATAATGACACGGATTTGTATATCATTCCAGGAAACCATGACCTCCCCATTTACGAAAACGCACTAAACACACCATTAAATTATTTTCAACATGAGAAGTTCATTACAGTTTTTCTAAAACGCCGAAACATAGAAGCCGTGGAAAAGGAATACGATGGTAGAATTGTAAAAATTTGGGGAATACCGTGGGTAGCAAGAATACATCTTCAGGATAGGCTTTCACAAATAAAGCCAAACGGCGAAATAAATATTGGATTAGTTCATGCAAGTCCCATTAGAGAATTAGCAGATAAAGAACTCCCAAAAATTGATTACTGGGGAGTTGGGCATATTCATTCCAAATATCGTGATGGCAATAAGCGTATCTTTTCACCGGGTTCGACATCTTTCGTAAATTTAGAAATGGAACATGAAGGAAAAGTGGTTTATGTCGTCGATATTGATGCACAGGGACTCGAAATTAATGAAATTGAAATTCCTAGAATCAGAACGGTGAGCATACTTTCAAGAATAAATCTAGAGAATACAGCTCCTGAAAACTTTCAGGACATGTTGTTTGCAATTCTTTCAAAATATGAAATTAATGATGCAATCGTCATAATACCACTTACGGGTAATATTCCACTTAGTAAGAAATTTGAAATTCCATTTAGAGATATCATAGATAATATATACAATGAATTTTCTCCATTATTTGTACATTTTAAGCATGAAGAATACACATATATCGAGAATGAATTTGAGTTTTCAAATCCTTTGAATATCATGGAGAATTTAGAAAAAGTTCTTGAAAATGAGATTAATCGTGAAAAAATCCTTGCAAAAGCACAAGAGATCTTGGGGGCACAAGAAAATGATTGAATCCCTATTGTTAGAGAATTTTAAACAATATACGAAGCAACAATTCAATTTTTCAGATCGAACAACTGTAATAATAGGACCAAACGGAGTAGGAAAATCCACAATTTTAGAAGGCATAGAATTTGGATTGTTTGGCAAAGTCAAACGAAAGGAACGATATATTCGAGACCTAACTACATTAATAAATCGAGATGCAGAAAGAGCCGTTGTAAAAGTTCATTTCATATCACCGGTCAATAATAAATTGTACATTGTAAAGAGAACTATCAATAGGAAAGGAAAAACAAGATCTACAGCTACACTCAAGAATGAGGATGGGAAAACAATCACTGCGAAAACAAAAGAAGTAAACAATAAGATAGAAAAAATACTCGGCATAGACGAAAAGATGTTTTCATCCTTGTATTATGTACGACAAGGCGAAATAACTCAGATGACTGTCGCATCACCAAAAGAACGAGCGGAGCTTATTCTTAAGTCAATTGGACTGAACAGCTATCTGAAATATGCAGATAAAGCAAATCGTAAAATAAGAGAATTGAAAAAGACGATAAATGAAGAAAGAGACCTACTTCAGAAAGCCAAATTCGCAATCGATCTACTACCTAAAAGCGAACTCATTTTAAATTCTAAAAAGATAGTCGAGGAGATTCAAACTAAGATCAAAGACCCAGAATTGACTTACAAAATTAAGGCACTATCAAGAAATCTGGACGAAATCCATCGAAGCATTATGTCTGCGAAAACACAATTTGACCTTAAATCTTTGCAAGAAAAAATCCAGGAGTTATCCAATGAAATAAATGAATGGAACACACTGAAATCAAAACTTGAATACATACCTCAAATAATAAAAAATAACATTATGAGCGATATACAAAAATATGCTCGGTTGATCTTTACAAACATATTTCCAGAACGATACACCGATTTCACTATGAATGAAAATTATGAGATTATCCTAATCGACAATGAAGGGCATAAAATTCCTCTAGATGAGCTAAGCGGTGGTGAAGATGTTTGCGCAAATTTTGCACTGAGAGTCGGTGTTGTTTATGCGATTCAAAATAGAGTAAGCCAGGTACCAAAACCGCCAGTGTTAATATTAGACGAACCGGGTGTAGGTCTTGACTCTATCAGAAGAGCACTGCTGCCAAAGGCAATCGATACTCTCCAAGGACAGGTAATTATCGTAACTCATATGAATGAAATCATGAATTCTGCAGATATGCTAATAAAACTAGAACCACAAGGACGAGCACAACCAATAGTAAATAGTACAAACATAAACATAGAACAGATCGAAAAATATCTCATGAGCTAATAGTTAGAAAAAATTAAGAGGCAATGTCACAACTAATTATATGTGAGAAACATTGAGACGCTCAAGAAGAAGACCAAGACGACGAATATACCGCGTTAATTATCGTAATCCAAGATATATCGGATATAGAAGAAATACAAGTATTGGATTTAGCGGATTTATTATAATGTTGGCTTCGATCCTTTTTCTCTATACAAATATACCAATAATATATATTGCAATAATAATAATCTTATTGATATCCGGCAAGAAACTATACACAAATTATCAAAGAACACGCATATCAAGAATAATCTATACTGGTAGAGCTGAAACAATCCACGATATTTCGATAAGAACTGGAATGCCCGAAGATAGAATTAGAAGTTTGATCATGACTGGAAAAAGAGACAACATCTTAGATGTTCATTTTGATCCACAAACAGGCGTAATTAAACCATCTCGTGAGTCTGAAATAGATCCAAACTATGATTATTCGGCAGTACCACCTGAAGAAAGAAAATATTGTGAGTATTGTGGATTCATACTCAAGCCTGAAGATAGATTCTGCCCGTATTGTGGAGCCCCAGTAAAACACAGGACCTCAAATATTTAACAATCTTTCTTTCGCCTTTTTTGCATTTGTAATTACAGAGTCTATGTTAATTGTCTTAAACTTGTGATTTTGAATCAGATGTTGCCCAGCTACGAATACATCAGATACATCTGATGTCCAAGCGGAGTATATTATCGTTGAATATGGATTATCTGAAGGCACCGTGTGTGCTGAGCGTGTATCGATCATTATTATGTCAGCTTGCTTTCCTACCTCCAAGGAACCAATTTTGTCTTGTAATCCCAGAGATTTAGCGCCTAATGACGTAGCCATTCTAAGAGCATCAACAGCAGGTAATATCTTGGGATTAAGGTTATGGCCCTTTTGTAATAAAGCTGCAAGTCGCGCTTCAAAAAGAATCGATTGATTGTTATTAGATGCGGGACCATCAGTACCTAAACCCACAGTTATTTCATGTTCAAATAACTTGGAAATTGGAGCGATACCAGATCCTAATTTTAGATTACTTGAAGGATTATGAATTATGGAAACATCATGCTTGGACAAAATCTTAAGTTCTGATTCGGACAGCCATACACCATGCGCAGCTATAACTTTAGCATCAAAAAGACCAATTTCTTCTAAATATTCAACAGGAGATTTTCCAGTCTCTTTTTTGATGGCTTTAATTTCACCTTTTGTTTCAGAAAGATGAATATGAATCGGAATATTGTATTCCTTCGCTAATGCAATGCTTTCTTGAAGTAGTTCCTTTGAACATGTATTGGCAGCATGCGGAGTGACTGATACCATAATTCTATCAGAACGCCCCAATATACTATTAATGAATCGCCTCTCTTCTTTCAATTCAGCTAATCTTTTTTGCTCATTACCCAGATCAATCATACCATAACCAAGAATTGCACGAATTCCAGTCTCCTCAATAGCTCGAACAACAGAATCCATATGGAAATACATGTCATTTATGGTTGTAACACCAGATTGTAGAAGCTCTGCAATACTAAGCAAACTTGCAGTATAGACATCATCAGGAGTCATTTTTAGTTCGAATGGCCAAATGACCTTCGTTAGCCAGTCCATAAGTGCGAGATCATCACCTAATCCGCGCATTAATGACATTCCTATGTGTGTATGCCCATTTATGAAACCGGGTAATACAAACTTCCCTTTGGCATCAATTTCATATTCAGCAACGATTCCAGAAGCAGATTCAACAGGACCTACATATATTATTTTATCACCGCGAAATGCAATGGCACCATTCTTAAATTCTGTTAGACTATCATCCATAGTCAATAAATGTCCATTTGTAATAAGATAATCGGCATCAACAGTACTACCGGTACTCATTAGAAAATCTCCTTTTCCATTGAACAATATACCTTGAATATTTTACATTAATTAAGATTTACATGGAAACAACGATAAGACCCAAATCTCAAAAGTAATTTTGAATCTCAGTAATAATAGTCCATAGAATATGAGTACTACAAAATAAAATTCGGCAGGAAAGGCCCCCAAAACGGGAAAACCTTCGCCGATAATTTTACTCATTCAGCAGCAGATTCTTGAGATCTGAACTTAAGAAGCCCAAGCATCCCAAAGCCCAAATGTGTCTTCTCACCAAGACCGGCTTGATATGCGAAATTTAATAACTCACTGCTCCCCTGAACTTGAAGCCCCATTAAGTATGCACGATAATAATAGTTATTTACACGAATGCGTTTTTGCTTCGGACTAAGAACTCGCTCGATGATGAATTTACGATCCCGCGGAAGACGACCATAGTACCGCTTGTATCGACGATATAAGT
Organism: uncultured archaeon; assembly: GCA_964589775.1. GTDB lineage: Archaea > Asgardarchaeota > Thorarchaeia > Thorarchaeales > CAZPUN01 > CAZPUN01. The sequence goes on along the minus strand of CAZPUN010000050.1, from coordinate 24,695 downwards.
TGCTTACAAGCGTTCGTTCAAACAATGGATCGTCCGGACCAATATTCCATAATCTCATCTTACCATTAATGTTCTTCATAACACTAACAAGAACTGGCGAAAGTGTCGTGAACCATGCCGATTCTTCAATAACCGGATCATTTAGAAAAACTATCTGCTCAATTTCAAATGATACATTATTAAAATTCAATGTGCTCCGCTCATTCAATCCATCTGCAATTCCCTTTAGAAGTTTTGAATTTGGAGAACTAATATAGAGATATGCGTTTTCACCGAGAATCTGAATCCCCTCGTTCGAAATGCTCCGCTCAGGAATCATTAACTGCCCAAATGACAAGAGCGGATTGTTCTGCCGTCCATATGATGAAGAATATTCTTGTATGAAGTTCAATATCATCTTTGATATCGTATCTTGATAATCAAAACCAAGAATACAACCTTGTTGCTTGACCCCGAGGACAATCTTTATCCTCAATTTTTCTCCTCCATGATTCGATAATTATACCTATCTTTCTACTAATGATTACCATTAGCAAATAGTTATATAATATAAGAACTAATAAAGATTACGAAAAAAATTTTTTATTCTTTGAAAATTATTAGCCCATTTATATTTTTGTGCCATCGAAAATTTTAAACTCACAGGAAAACCGAAAATGAACAATATGTCAGCTAATATTATACATCTCAAATATATATTTATCGAATGTACATTCAATAATTAGATCGTTTTTATAAAAGATTCATGAACTTAGAGTAATATTTCATACATTTCGTTTGATTATTTATTTGGAAATAAAAATCATGCCAATGTTTAAGTTCCAAGAAAATAGCATAAAACTAATAAATTGAAACGTTCTAATTTTCTATAACGTTATAACTAATATTAACGTTCCGAAGGTGTAAATTATGGAGAATCCAGAACCCTCATTAAAGAACGCATTTTTCGTACGAGATCTAATTGAATCATTTAGATTTGTGAAGAGAAAGTTTTGGACATATTTTTTGAGCATGGTAATTTCAATAATTCTGGCAATAGTTGTATTTATAGGAATTGCCGTATTAATTTCAATCTTGGTATTTTCAAATATTTATGCATTGGCTAACGGCTTCCAGCAATTTAATCAGATTTTATTTGTCATAGTCGGAATTGCGGCACTTACGATTACATTCTTTCTAACATTCGTCGCACCGCTTTATGGAATTTCGGCAGAGATAATTGAAGCCTCAGAAAGTTATGCAGAACGAACCATATATTATCTGAAAAAACACTTTGTAGACTTTTTCATTGCGAGTCTAATAATAGCTGTAGGTGGATTCTTATTGCCGGCATATATCATTGGAGGCATAAAGAGTTTATTAGAAATTGCAGGGATATATAATGCGGTTTCAGCACACATTTTGTTTACGAGCTTATTTGTACTTGATATAATTCTAATTGGCGGATTAAGTTTCATGTATCCAGCGATAGTTGCTAGAAAGCCGGTTCGCGAGGCGTTTCTTGAGTCAATAGATATCATGCGTCACCATTTCCTTAGGATATATCCCTCACAAATGATTATGGTTATGATCCTTATTGGTCTTGTACAGCCATTTACATTATTCGGATTGGCAGTGGCTAATGGACTTAATCCTATAATCTATGCACCGATCGTTTCAATTTATGCATTCATATTTATCATCTTGTTGATAATCATGCTATCTACATATACAATTTTGATTACGAGAATATATTGGATTATAAATTCCTCAGACATTCCAGCAGCACGACAGCCAAAGGGCATCCAACTAATTGGAGAGTGATAACATGCGGGAAGTTATCGTATTAAAGGATCCAAAGGTTGTAAAAGAGGTACTTAATGAAATTAGATATACAATTCTTTTCGATTTATTATCAAAGCAGCCAATGACAGTCAAGCAAATCGCAGATGCCCTTGGAAAAACTCCAGGAAGCATAATGCATCATGTGAACAAGCTTTTAGATCTTGGGCTTATTAGTATAGTATCTACAAATGTTTCAAGAACTGGAATTGTAGAAAAATACTATCGTGCAAATGCAAGAAAATTCTATTTCGATATAGATAACATGTTCAGTAGTTTATCAGATATATCTCAATTTGCAGAAGCACATCTGAAAACAGTATTATCGATTATGGAAAAATACGGCATGAAAATTAAGAAATCAAAGATTGACGAAGCTATTGAAATAATAAGAAAGATTCGTAAAGTTAGATTAAATGAGATCGAAAAGATTCCACAATTTGATGATTCTGAGAACGAAGAGATACCTGAAAACTCACGTATGGATGCATTTGAACTAACACTACTTGCAAGGCTCCATACTAATCCGGAATATAATAAATTACTCGATAATTTTATTGAATGTTTTGAGGAGGCATAGTAAATGACTTACGAGATTACACCTAAAGAGAAGAAGCTTGCAATTATGGTAATTGTTGCGTTCATCGTAACATCTGGGTTATTGCCAACGAATATGACAGGCAACATATTTATTTTCAATTCTATTGGGCAAATTAACATTTCAAGAACTATTCCGAATAACAATGTTAATGAGACTACAATGAATATCAACATTGAAAGTGCAACTGTTCAAGTATTTTTCACAAATGGACTCGAAAATCTTGCGATAATTAATTTTACAATCGATAGGACGAAATACGAACAATATGGCGATCCAATTGTAAATTACACAAATGATGTAATTAACATAAACTATAATTGTGCAGAAATTATGATTTATCTTTCAAATAATATCAAGTACAACATAAATGCAAATATCTCGGCAGGTACTTTCACAATCAATTATAGTAATAATGCAAAAATTGGAAACATTAACACTCATATTTCTGCGGGTACTATTGTATACTACTTGGACAACATAACAAGGTTTACAAACAATGTTACAACTAATCTCATTGTAGATTCAGGTGTAATATATGTGACTGCATTAAAGCCATCATCCGTAGGAACAAAAATAACAGCTCTTGTTGATACAGGAGAAATAGAGCTAAATAGTACGGGATATTCATATTCTGTAAATACTGCAACAACAAAGATCGGTCAAAGTTTGGACTACTCATCAGCAACATACAAATTAGACATTATGGCATATTGTAAAATGGGAAGAATCACACTATTTTTAAGATGAGGCTTCTTCAACCTCATTTTTTATAATAACCATTTTGCCCATAGTTCAGAGTCTCGTTTTATAATCAAGTACAAAATTATAATGACGAGAGGTATTCCCGATATAATGTGAATATAAACAGTTGTGAGTGCATAGTTGCCAATTACGAATAGTGTGATATTCTCAGGTGTAAAAGGCCAAAATAGTGGATTGTATGGATGATGGAGCGCATCTATAAAGACGTGAAGAAATACAACGCCGATCAATGACGAAATGACGACATTTTTGAAATTGTACATGTTTTTGATTTCTGAAGGGGCTCTTCCGGTAAAAAATGCTGCAACAAAAGGAAATACAATATACAATAGACCTATGGCAATTAATGTTCCAAGTATTGCACCACCCAAAAAGCTATGCAGTACAAGTCGCGTATGAGGATACGTGTATCCAACAAATACCAGAAAAGGAATTTCAATGTCGGGTACCATAGATCCAATAAGTAATGCGGGTTGCACAGTGCGTTTACCTGTCAATCTATGGAAAGCCCATGCAAAGGTCATGTGAAATGGAGTTATAGGTATCTTAATCACCATACCCTATTTTTGATCCCAATGTAGATAGACAATCATTGAAATATTACAGTTTAAATTAATAAAAGTTTCAGATTAAACTGGACAATTGTATAAATTGAACGGTGATATGAATGAATTATCCGGAAGAAGTACTGACCATCTCAAAGAAAGGAAAAACTGAAGTTCGAAATTTATTGGAACGGGGAAGGTATGTAAAATATAACTATTTGAACCCAGAAACAGGAAAGCCAACTGAGAATAAAGAAAAAATTGTTTTAATAAAAGACTCAGGAGAAATAGAAGAGTATTTCATCATACCAACGAAAACAAAGGGAAGATTCCTATTAATTCGAACGCAAACAAAGGAAAATAGAAAAATCTGGAACGGCAAATCAAGTGAGAATGCGTGGTAATCGTTTTGATAATTTAATATAATTTGATCTTAATTTTGTACGCGTCTTCATAATAGGCTGAGAATTGTTATCCCAATGACAATAAGAATCGGGATTACACAAACGCTACAAAGGCCTTCTGCAATCTCTTCCTTATCGCGATCACTAAGTTTTTTCTTCTTTCCCATTTCAAATCACGATTATTATTGGGATTTTACACTTTTTAACTTTGACGGCACAATATTTCATTAAAATTTGTGCTTCATAATGAGTTATTTTTCAAAGACGCAAACTGTATTAGTTATTTTCAATTCTATTAAAAGGTCCCCAGCCAATAGAGTTAAAAACTGTTTAAGATGATAATGCAATAACACAAGAAGGTGGTACGTTTATGACAAGGGTGATAGTAATTGGCTGTGGAGCTGCCGGCGCAACCGCTGCATTGTGGGCACGAAAAACGGACCGCAAAGCTGAAGTGATAGTAATTGGAGATGAACCATATCCAGAATATTCCCGTTGCGGACTTCCATATACAATTTCTGAAAAGGTTAGAGATTTTGATGATTTAATTCTAATGAAAAAAGACGCATGGGATTTACAAAAGATAGACCTTAGACTGGAGCAAATAGTAAAAGAGATCGATAGAAACTCAAAGAAAATAAAAGTAGCGAAAAAAGACGGAAGCGAATATGAATTAGAGTATGACTCTTTAGTAATTGCCACTGGAGGAAGAAATTCATACCCGCCAATTAAGGGCCTAGATACAGATAGAGTAATGGGATTAAGAACCCTTGAAGATGCTAAAAAACTAAAAGAATATTCGAAAAGCATTAAAAAAGCAGTGATAATTGGTGGCGGACTAATCGGTATGGAAGTTGCTGAAGCTCTTAACGAGAAGAACATTGATGTAACCGTTGTAGAATTCTTACCCGGAATCCTACTTGCAATGCTCGATAGCGACTTATCAAAACAGGTTAGAGAACTCGCTCAGGAACATGGAGTTAAAGTTCTTGTAAATCATCAAGCCATAGAGATAATTAGCGAAAACAACACAGCAAAAGCGGTCCTCGTGAAAAATCGTGAGAGTGGTGAAGAATTCAAAATAGATGCTGATGTCGTTATCGTAGCAACTGGAACAAAACCAAATGTCGAGCTTGCAAAATCCGCAGGAATTGAAATTGGTATTACTGGTGCTATTAAGACAGATAAATTCATGCGAACAAGCGACCCAAATATTTATGCAGCCGGCGACTGCGCAGAAAATATTTCCTTCATAACTAAAAAGCCAATGAATCTCGGATTAGGTACAATAGCTGTACGAGAAGGACGCGTTGCAGGAATAAATGCAGTAGGCGGAAATGCATCATTTATGGGAATAATTGGGACTAAAGTCACTAAACTCTTTGGCGTTGAAATCGCAAGCGTAGGACTAACAACGGAAGATGCAAAGAAAAACAATATCAATATCGTAAAGGGCAGCCTAAAAGGACTTTCTAAACCACCGTATTATATAGAAGCAAAACCACTCAAAATTAAGGCGTTCTTTAAAAAGGATGACGCAAAACTCGTAGGAGCACAAACATTAGGCGAAGACGATGCCGCACAGCGAATTAATGTTTTCGCACTGGGAATACAAATGGGTGCAGACGTAAATCAAATGTTCGATCTTGAAAATTGTTACGCTCCTGCAGTCGCAGATACATGGGACCCGATTTGCCTTGCCGCTGATGCAGCTAAAAAACGATTAAAGAGGTAGTCTTATTCTACATCCTCTACTTTTTGTGACTTGAATCATTTGAAATTTCCAATTTTTTGTATTCGTTCATCAGACATCTACCTCGCATTGAGATGTGAGATGACTGCATATAGACTCGCAATAGTCATTTTACGTTTATATTTACCATGTCCCTCAAGAACTTTATCATTCCGATTTTCTCAAGAATGCCCTAGATGCAATAAACGCAAGTCGCCATCCGTCCTCAAAATTACTTGATTTAGTGCTTCGAGCCTACATATTATGAATACCTAAGCGATTACCCACCGTTTTCTAAAGCGATACTTTCTCGCAGATCATTTGTAAATCATTCCAAACGGCTAATACACTATGGTGCATAAATATTTTAGAAAACGTGGCTCATAAAGAAATATTTAAATAAGGTAATAAATAAATTTAATCATGCCTAAATTTGTTTGTTCTTATGTATAATAAGAAATTATTATAAATTTAAAAAATAATAGAAAACCTAAATCAACACTTACGAAGGGAAAAAAGTTGAATAGACCAATGAAAGGACCAATTGGCGGCAGTTTCGGTTCGGGAGCCGTAGCATTGACCGCATTATCGCCAGGACAATCGGGAGTCGTCTTTCAAATATTGGGAGGTCGTGGTAAAGTCCAGAGGCTTATTGATCTTGGATTAGTCCCAGGTACTAGAATTACAGTGATTAGATCTGCCGCATTCGGAGGCCCCATTGAAATTTCAGTTCGTGGCACAAATTTAGCAATAGGTCGAGGAATTGCATCTAGAATATTAGTGATTCCGGGATGAGCAGACATGGACGCTCAAGAGGAAGAGAAAACCATAGAAATTGCCCTTGCGGGTAATGCTAACGTTGGAAAGAGTGTAATTTTCAATGCATTAACTGGACTTAATCAAAGTGTAGGGAACTGGCCTGGAAAGACTGTCGAACGGGCTGAAGGAACTCTTTTTTATAAAGGATATAAAATACGGGTGATAGATCTTCCGGGAATATATTCACTTTCAGTATATTCCATGGAGGAAATAGTAACTCGTGACTATATATCCTCGCGTAATGCAGACTTTGTGATCAATGTAATAGATGCATCTGCTTTAGAACGAAACTTATTCTTTACGTTTCAGCTGATGGAGATGGAAGCCCCTTTAATTATTGCGTTGAATCAAATTGACTTTGCGGAAAAAAAAGGAATAAAAATTAATGTTGAAAAGTTATCAGATTTACTTGGAGTGCCAGTTTTCCCGACGGTTGCAATTCGTGGAACAGGTATCGATAATATCCTGAATTTTATTATCGACGTAAAGGAAAAGAAGAAGGAATTCAAGCCTGCAAAAATTGAATACGGAAAGGAAGTCGAAGAGGCAATTAATTTAATCTTAGAAAAACTCAGAGAATACAAATTAAAAATTACCAAATATTATCCGGAACGATGGGTTGCGATAAAGCTTCTCGAACAAGATGAACAAATAACACAAAGAGTCTCAGAAGAAGAGAACGGTTCAGATATTGTTACGTTTGCAGAGAAAATTGCAAAGAACCTCGAAGAAATACATGGTGAGCCCTCATGGATGGTGTTAAGCTCGGAAAGATATTCGAAAGCGAATAGGATTGCGACTGAGGTTGAACATTTTGAGCGAAGACCAAAGAAAAGCAAATCAGAGATCTTGGAGGAAGTTACAGGAGGCCCCAAACTCGGACTCATAACGCTCATAATGGTAATGGTCGCGATATTTTATGGAGTTTTCACTTTTGGGGCGTTTTTAGAAGATCTTCTGACAACATACATGGATATGTTCATGGAATACACGAGAGGGGTTCTATCAGATATCTTGGGACATTTCGGTAGTGCCCTCATTGTAGATGGATTAATTGGAGGTATTGCTTCAGGCATTGCAGTAGCGATACCGTATATTCTGACTTTTTATTTGATAATTTCCTTTCTTGAAGATTCCGGATATCTGCCGAGGGCTGCATTCGTCATAGATAGCTTTATGCATAAGATAGGACTTCATGGTAAGGCATTTATCCCAATGATAATAAGCTTCGGCTGCAATGTACCCGCAATTGCAGGAACCCGAATTATGGAGACAAGACGAGAACGATTAATTGCAGCTATGCTATCAGTTATGGTGCCTTGCAGCGCTACAACGGTTGTAATATTAGGAATCGTTGCAAAATTCATTGGTATTCTTCCAGCATTAGGACTCTATCTGCTCGATATCATTTTAATAATCGTGCTGGGTAAAATCTTATACCGCTGGCTACCGGGTGAAGGAACTGGACTTATCATGGAAATACCGCCATATAAATTACCAAGTATAAAAAACGTCGTCATAAAGGCATGGGTTAATATCAAAGAATTCCTGATGATTGCATTGCCCGTCATAGGACTTGGAAGTGTATTTCTTGAATTCTTATACGTGACAAATTATATCGAAGTATTTTCGATGATCTTTAATCCATTAATTGTCGGGATTTTACATCTTCCAGAACAAGCTACAGTTCCACTAATTCTCGGAATCCTAAGAAAGGAAATGACATTGATCTTAATTGCGGAAGCATTCGGTACTACAAACTTAGCTCTCGTAATGACACCAGTCCAGATGATCGTTTTTACAGCGGTAACCATGATCTATATACCGTGCATTGCAACAATTGCAGCTCTGATAAAGGAATTCGGCTGGAAAATAAGTCTTGCGATGACAATTATTACAATTCTATTAGCTGTATTTGTTGGCGCAATATTAACGGCAATACTCCCATTGTTTTTGGGATAATTCTTCCTTATTTTTTATTTATTCAACAGAAGAATTTCAAATTAGTTTAGTTAATGCATTTTGAGTTGCTACAACTAAAGGTTAAGACCAAGAAATTTTTATGCTATTAAATGAGTAACGAAAAAATATTAATTCGAAATTTCGTATAATACAAAAAATTATGTCATGAATCGGGATGAAGATATGTTAAATGAAGACCTCGATGAAATTTTAAAACAATACAACAATCCACCTGTATTTGAATTCTATACAAAAATGCAACGATGGGAGATAGATCTGATTAAGCAAGTCACGTCCAAGGGAAGATTCGGAGATGTTACTATTTTCATAAAATCGGGCGATTTTTATGCAGTGATCCAAAAACACCGATATGCCGGGACTCAAATTTATAGAGCACCATCAGGAGGGATAGAAAAAGGCGAAAATCCCATTCAAGCAGCCGAGCGAGAAGCATTTGAAGAGACTGGTCTGCACGTTAAGATAAAAAAGCTTGTTTTAGTGGTCAAAGCAAAATTCGAAGGCCCTAATGGTGAAATAATACCCTGGACAAGCTTAGTATTTTTAGCTGAAGCAAACGGAGGACATCCGCATCCAATAGACACAAAGGAAGTATTTACTGCAAAATTCATAACTGAAGAAGAATTACGATATAAAGTTCCAAAAAACATGCAGTCATACAACTGGGGCGGATTTAGATATAGAGCATTCCTGACCGAAAAATTCTTTGAGGTCTTAGAAAAACAGGAAGAGGACACTTGAACCCGCTTAGAATTCAAGTGTGATTTTTAGTTTTCGTACAAGTTCCTTGTATCTATTTCGAACAGTGACTTCTGTAACTCCACCAGCAACAGCTATCTCTCTTTGAGTAACCTTAGCGTCCTCAAGAATTGAAGCAACATAAATTGCAGCAGCTGCAAGACCACGGGGATCTCTACCGGTTACAAGAGTCCTCTTTTCTTTGGCTTTACGAATAATTTCTATTGCGCGTCTTTGTACTCTGGGGGGTAGATTCAATTGCGAGATTAGACGAGGTATGTAGTTCGCAGGATCCGAAATAGGCATCTTAAGCTTTAATCTATCCACCAATAATCGATAATGCTGCCCAATTTTCTTCTTACTTACACGAGATTCCTTAGCGATCTCTTCCAATGATCTTGGAGAGTTTCTCATTCTACACGCCGCATAAATTGCAGCTCCCACCATTGCATCAATAGAACGGCTTCGGGCTAGCTTCTGTACGACCATCTTACGATACAAGAGAGCTGCAAGCTCAGTAATAGATTTCGGAAGATTTAGCTGGCTTGCAAGTCTTTCGAGTTCAGACATTGCTTGCGCAAGATTTCGATCCACAGATGAATGAACTCGAGTACGAATTTGCCACTTTCTCAATCGATAGATTTCAGAACGACGCTTAGCACTAAATTTCTTTCCAGTAGCATCTTGATCTCGCCAATCAATAACAGTAGAAAGCCCTTTATCATGTATTGAAAAACTGATCGGAGCTCCAGTCCTGCTACGTCTATCTCGCTCGCCTTGGTCGAAAGCTCTCCACTCGGGTCCGGAATCTATGAAATGGTCCGAAATAACCAACCCACAATTTCCACAGACGCGGTCTCCACGTTCAGGATCGATAATTATCTCGGTCGATCCACATTCAGGGCATCGTTCTATGCCCTTTTTGGTAGTTTTTGTTTGAGTCATTATAAGCACCCCCAATACTATATTCAACCCCTGGAGCTCTGGAGAGATTTATGTTACACACTGGACGACATTCAGATGCAGCAAATGAACGAGACTTTGGACAGGAACGCACAGACTTCACAGGGCAAAGGGAAATAAGTATTTTCAATATAAAACGTTTAATACTCCATTACGGATATTTATTGCAAAAAAATAAAAAATGTGTAAAAAGAATCTACGCAAAGTCCCATTTTGGACCTTCTGGGGTATCAGATACGACAATACCAAGTTCTCTAAGCATGTCACGGATTGCATCTGCGTTTTTATAATCTTTATTTTTACGGGCTTGCTCACGCAATTCGAGGATTTTCTCGATCAATTCAGTTGTTTTATCGGTTTCAGAAACCTTACGAGATGTTGTAATACGCCTGAAACCAAGGCCGAACACTTCAAAATGTCGCATTAGTTCATATTTTACGGTTCGTAGGACCCATGTGGAGTTTGCTTTTGGTGCGTGTTTTCGTACGGTTTTTGTCATTGGAAATAGAACTGCAAAAGCTTTTGGCGAATTAAAATCGTCATCCATCGCTTCGACGAACTCTTTTTTCATCTTTTCCAATTCTGTAATTAGGATTTTGTCAGATTCGTTTTCGCTCTGGGTTTCGGAATTGAGTAGATCTTCGATACGCTCATCAATAACCTTAATTGTTTCATAGATTCGGTCTAGGTTTGTTTCCCATTGCCTAATTTGTTCTTCAGTGAAATCAATTGGCTGTCGGTAGTGTGTTGAACTTAAGAATAGGCGAACTGCCTCCGGATCAAATTCGGTAAGCACCTGACGGGCACGTACAATATTTCCGAGAGATTTTGACATTTTCACTTTGTCCATAGTTACAAATCCATTATGGAGCCAGAATCGAACGTGTTGGTCGACACCATATGCGATTTCGGACTGAGCAATTTCATTCTCGTGATGTGGAAAGATTAGGTCCTGACCGCCGCCATGAATATCAAAAACAGGTCCGAGATATTTATAGGACATTACGGAGCATTCCGCATGCCAGCCAGGGCGTCCTTGACCCCATGGGCTATCCCAATAGGGTTCGCCGGGCTTTTTAAATTTCCACAGAGCAAAATCTTCCGGATTTTTCTTCTTTTCGTCCTTTTCAACTCTAGCGCCTGCTTTTAAAGACTCACGATCAATTTTTGAAAGTTTGCCATAATCTTTTTTCTTGCGCACATCAAAATATACGCCATCTTCGGTCACATAGGCATAACCGGCTTTTTCAATTCTCTGAATCATATCAATAATCTCAGGGATTACTTCAGTTGCTCGTGGGATATATGTAGGGCGTTTCAAGTTCAAAAGATCAGCATCTCGCTCATATTCAGCAATAAACTTCTTTGCGACTTCAGCGACGGAAATACCCATTTCATTTGCGCGCTTGATCATTTTGTCATCTACATCAGTATAATTTGAAACGTATATCACATTATAGCCTTTGAATTCAAGATAACGGCGAATAGTATCGAATGCCACAGCCGAACGTGCATTTCCTATGTGAATATAATTATAGACAGTAGGACCACAGACATACATTCGTACAGTATTATCGTCAAGAGGCTTAAATTCTTCTTTCTTTCGCGTCAATGTATTATATATCTTCATTTCACTACACCTACATAAACTAAGAACTCATTTGCATTTTATTATTTATATGTGATTGCAATTATTGCGAAGATTCAATATTTCGTTTTGCTACTGCATAAACAAGGAACAACATATCTTCCGAGATTTCAAGAATTTTGCTTAACTCTTCAACAGAAAAATTGTATTTGCTAATTAATTCTTCGGCTAGTTCCACACATTTAAAGAATTCAGCCTTTTTCATAGACAGAAAATTGTGAGCCTCTTCATCATTCCAATCATCTAAATTCTCTAATAACACATTCGCAATTTTTTGGAGATATTTATTTTCAGTTAATTTATTTTCAACTTTATTAGTAGATAGAATCAAGACATTTGTAGTATCGGTGGGTGGAACTGAGCTACCAATAATTACGAAATCATGAGATTTTATGAGCTCATTTACCAGTTCAGGTTCTACCCATGATAGGTTGGGCGCATCCTTTATGAAAAAGTTGGAAAGTTGATTAATTATTCCTTCTACTTTCTTACGATCACCATAAATAACAATAGGAATATTCATGATAATACTATAGAGAATTTGTGAAACGTCTTCACCATACATTCGTATAAGTTCATGAACTGATACTATGTGGGAAGATACAATTTTCTCACCAAACGAAGAAAGAACAGAATGGATTATATCATCGATCTCGGTTGAAAAATCGCTAAAATCATCCAGATTGCCTTTCCAAAATGCAAGATATGAGCCATATTTTGAAACAAAAATATCAGCGATAGATTTTGAGATTGCGTTCCCAATGTGCGGATCAAAAGACTCAGGCGTTATTACAGCACAGACGATATCTCCATTTCTTGAGTAATTAATTCTATTATCACCCATAGTTACTTCTTCAGCACCGAGACCGGAGACCGTATGTGTAAAGGCTTCAATTGCAGCTAGCATGCTCGTAAATAATTCTGGAGACCTTTTGGTTTTCGATAATATGCAGACTCCATCGTTTCTAAAGAGAAATACTTCAATTTTTTCAACTAACTCTTGAAATTTTTCAGTCAATGCCCATACCCGTTAAAATAAATGTAATTTCTTATTTATTAATGTATCATAAAAAAAGAGAAAAAATTATTTTGTTTTAACTGAAACATGCGTATATATTTGCGTCATGCGTTTTAATGCCTGAAGTGCCTTTTCAGCAATAGCCTCAGGAACGCTTACGCGATGACTTTCGGGTAGCTCTTTGAGCACAAATAATATCTTCTCAAGGGTGTTCTTCTTCATATTTACACAAATAGCATTACTCTTAGCAGCTATAATTAGTTTATCGGGATTTTCAAGCTGAAGCCGTTCCACGAGTCCGATTTCTGTGCCGATTATAAATACATTCTTATCAGAGTTTTTCACTCGTTCGATCATCAGACTTGTTGAGGCAACATAATCAGCAATATCTTGAACTTTAGGTGGGCATTCGGGATGTACTATCACTTCGGCCTCAGGATACGCTTTCTTATGCCGCAATATATCATCTACAGAAATAAATTGATGCACAGAACAATGACCAATTGGATTTATATCAATGATCTCAATTTCAGGAACTTGACGCCTTACGAACTCAGCAAGATTTACATCAGGTCCAAACAAGACAATATCACTATTTAAGCTTCTAACAACATCTACAGCATTTCGAGAAGTACAAATAATATCCGCATGAGCTTTTGCTTCTGCCGTAGTATTTACATAAAGAACGACAGGAGCATCTGGATGCTCAGCCTTTGCTTGTAAAATTGATTCGACATCTCCAAACTTGGCTAAGACACATCCAGCATTGGGTTCCGGAACATATACAGGGATTTGTGGATTCAGAATTGCAGCGCCTTCAGCCATGAAATCGACACCGGCAAGTAAGATCATATCATGTGATGTATCTCGCTCGGCAGCTCGTGCAAGTGCTAGACTATCATCTACAAGATCTGCAATTTGCTGAATCTCAATTGGTTGGTACGAATGCGCAAGTATAAGAGCGTTTCTTTTCTTCTTTAGCTCGATTATTTCTCGTTGTAACTCAGATAAAGTCATTTTCAGTCCCATATGTTAATTTTATTTGTTCCTTTTTAAGAAAGACTCAATTGGCAAGGAGAGCAAAAACATTAAAAAAGAGGCAATTTTTACCTCAAATATATTGGAAAAACTCCGAAATATTAAAGAATGAGTTTGCATCAAGTTATTAAAGAAAGGTGGCTCTCTTGAAGGTCGGAATTCTTACACAATCGGAAGCCAAATGCGCTGAACCACTAAAAGAAGCCGTGCTTGCCCTGGAAGAGGAAGGAGTAGAGGTCATATTAAACAAATGTGCGGCTGATAAAGTAAATGAGAAAGGATTACCAAATGACGAAATTAAAGCGGACATGTATATTTTAATCGGCAACGATAAGTTCATTCTAAATTTCTTACTCAGCAGACCTGACGAGAAAATCAAAATTCTGCCAGTTTCTCCAATCAATGAAGCGGGCTTCTTAAGTGAAATAAATATTGCAGAATTAGAGACAATTTCAAAACTAATTAGCGAAAGGAAATGGTCCATAGAAAAAAGAACACGATTGCAATGCGTTATTAATGGGTCAAAGTGTCCACCATTACTTAATGACTTAACGATTTTTTCGAAAAAGAGTGCTACATTAATCCGCTATACGCTGATTATTAATGATGAACGCATGTGGCGAGATGGCGCAGATGGTGTAATAGTGACAACGCCTACGGGTTCTACAGGCTATTCACTATCGGCAGGAGGACCAATCATTGGTACAAATTCAGCAGTTTTCGGAATTACACCGGTAAATTCAATAAATCTATCACGCAGAGCACTAATTGTACCAGATGAATCAAAAATAAAAATAACCGAAATCGAGTCCTCATCTGGAATTTCTGTAGTTCTTGATGGACAGAAGCGCGTGTCCTTAAACTCAAATGAGATCCAAATCTGGAAATCAGATAATCCTGTAGAATTTATTACTTTCAGTAAGAGTAGTCTTGCGGAAATTCAGGACAAACTCAAGCAAAAAATAGATTTATTTGATATTGCCACGGATATTCCACCAAGTGCGAAGTTAATTTTGAAAATCTTAGAGTATGAGGGCAAATTAACTCAAAGAGAATTGATTGAGGAAAGCAAATTACCGCCGCGTACAGTCCGATATGCATTATCTTTATTACTGGAACAAGGACTAATTACGAAACGCACAATGCTTAGAGATAGCAGGTTTAGCATATATAGCATTAAAAAGTGAAATAGACAATAAAATGTGGTTGAAAAATATGAGCGAGCCGCAACTGAGAAAATTGAGTGATATCCATCAACACTTGAAAAATTTGAATCCCGATGACGCTACGAATGACGAGACTTTTATGAACATAATAAAACAGTTCCCAAATGGCGAGAAATTATTTAATTTTGCTCTACAAATAAAGCCGATTGGAGAATTTCCACTTTTTGAAATTGATGATGAAGAGGGAACTGAACTCATAGATGTATTAAAAAGGCTCCTCTTTAAACGTAAAATTAAACAAGAATATGTTAAAGACGTACTGAACTTAATGGCATATCTAATATTTCTTAAGAAATCAACAATTGATGATTTTAGAATTGTAATTATTAATCTATATAAGGCAGGTCATAAAGGTAAAGCAACTATTAAAAAAATCAATCGAGATATTGTATGGCTGGGTCTTTTTGACGATTGGAAAGAAACAGAAGATTTCGTCAATAAGATCTGGGAATATACGACATTCTTAGGCACCCCCATAATGCAAGAGAAAGATATCATTGACGTACTCAAGAAATTCAATATTGATGGTGAAATACTATACCAATCAGATACGTTTAGATTGAAAGATCTGATTAACAGACGAGGGGAATTCCTTGATGAAATTTTTTCCGAGATGAAATTTAACTACATTTATAATAAAGTGAAAGAAACTTCAAGAAGAATCGTTCATATATCCTACAAATATTTTGAAAATAAAGCCTATAGCTCAATTGAAAGTAATGGAAAATTCACACTCGAAGAAGCTTTTGATAAGGTCTCAAAAAAATATGAGGAATATGGATTAATATCAAAGAATAATTTACCGTATCCGATTAGACTCTACAAACTTGAAAATCCTCCAGAAATTGAACCATTATCATATGAGGTTTTCAGTAAGGTTCCTGAGCCAATACTGAAGGGCGTTATGCCTGCATTAGCATATAGTGGAAAAATAAGACATATTGAGATCGAATTCTTAGGCGGCCCGCGAATTGGAAGAAGCGGAATCTTGATTAAAACGGATTATGGAGCTATATTACTGGATTACGGTTTTTCAGTCGCACATCTATCGATTCCAAAATGGGCTCCGGACCTTGAAAATTTGGATGCGATACTGATAACTCATGCACATATTGATCATGTTGGAGGACTCCCAGCGCTCTTTGAATATTATGACCAGAAATGGATGGGTGTTGGACCTACAGGTGTAATTTCAAAAATGTTGCTTCGCGATTCTTTGAAGGTATCGCAAATTCCTGCCAAACGTAAAAAGGATATTGATGATCCAGTACACAATATAAAAGCAAAGAATATTGATAAATTAGAGCGTAAATACGTATCTTTAGAATATGACAAGGAATATATCGTATCGCCGGGAGTCACCGTAAGGCCTATTGATGCGAAGCATGTACCGGGCTCAGCTGCCTATGAAATTGATATTGAAGGCTTTAAAATACTATACACGGGCGATTTTAACTTAGATAATACATTCTTGTATGAAGGCGCAATATTGCCAACAGATGCAGATGTTACAATTTTCGATGGAACTTATTGGGGACGCGAAGATTTCGATAGACTTCAAGCCGTCAGTGTAATTAAAGAAGCCGTACAAAATTATGGACCGGTCATAATACCTGCATTTGCACTCGGAAGAGCACAAGAGATCGTAATGATGTTAGACCAGTACGGCATCTCACGAGAACGAAATGTATTGCTATCCGGAATGGCATTAAGCATAACAAAAATGAGTGGTGTTTCAGGAAAATTCAGAGGTCTTTTGAGAACTGAAAAAGAACTGAAAAAGGATGATATTCTTGTGTCTGGAGGCGGCATGTTAGAAGGAGGAGAGGCACGCAAACAATTTGAGTATTATAAAGAACATGAAGAAGCAGCAATAGTATTCACGGGCTTTCTTGCTAGAGGAACATACGGATATTGGATACACAAGGGATTAGTCGAGACAACACCTCGTGTCTTCTATGCAAGATTAAGCGCACATTCATCAGCATCAAAACTGGAAAAATTCGTCAGCCAATTAAAAGGGAAAAAGGTAATGGTACATACGCCAGCAACTTCAGCACCAGACGATGTTCTAATTCCAGAATTCGGAACGAGGCTAAAATTTGATTTATAATCCCAACTAAGATGATACATTCTTCAATATTTTCTTCCACATACGTCTCCAATGAAGCCCATTATTTAAAGAATCGGAGTCTGTAATCCACCAGAATGTTTTCCGGAACCGCACCCTTGTGAATGAAATTATATAGTTCATCAGCAACATATTTTGCGTTTTCCATGCGATATGGATTGGTAATTAAAATTCCAAGAGTTGAACCTGCCAATGTCTTATAATTCATAAGATCTTCACGTGTGATTTTACCTTCCGTAGAATTAATTATGACAAGAGATTTTATCTTCCTGCGCATTATAGAATCCAAAGACGCAATTTTAAGCCGAAGGTCCATCATCTCAAGGTAGTTCGTTTTAGATACGGGAATTACAAGAATAGTGTCATCATCAAAAACTTCACGATATTTTTCTGCAAATTTTGATTTTGTCAATCCCGTTATGGATAGATATTCTGGAGGAATTGGAATTATATCTACGCTACCGCGTTCCATTTCATTAGTGAGCTTGTCTGCTATATACTGGCAGGTCTGGTTGAGAAAGTTACTCCAAACCTCAGGCTCATTGGAGACTAATATGATTTTGTATCGTTTATCGACCATATTCATACCTCGCAACACCTATCAAGTAAAATATGTAAAATACTCTTATTAACTCTTCGAATAAAAGAAAAAAAGTAAAAATATGCAATTAAATTATTTCTAGAACGCCATCTACAACTAATTTCTGAGCAACAAAGCTCATAGCACTATGACTCATGCCAATCATATTTACAATCTGCTTCAGGGGTTTATTACCATCACATAGATTTACAAATTTGAGAATAATATCGCCATAAAATTCAATAAGTTCAGGGTCTGGATCCTTGATCTTCTTCAATCTCGTATTTTCATTAATTACACTCTTAAGATCGATCCAATTGTAATTATAGAGAATTTGCAGAGACGCCAAAAGTTCTTCCTTAGTGATTTCTAACTCTTTCGCAATGTCGGAAACCTTTTTCTTGCCGTCAATAGCCATTTGTACTTCAACAATCTTGCGTCCGAAAATTTGATCCGCAATAGGTAATGGACGCCCCACAGCTCTACGTCTCGGAATCTGATCCAATGCGATTTTCTTCATTGGGAACTGTTGTACTATATTAATTGAGAACATGCCGAATTTCGAAGTATTGCCATCCCAAGGGTTCAAATCAAATTGATATATATCTTCAAACTCTTTAACAAGTTCTATAATTTTGGTGCTAAGTGATTTTTCATCAATTCCTTTGGCAGCTAGAATCGCCATTGCGATATGTTCGCCAATACCAACGATAACCACATCATCTTTTCGTTTGATGGCTTTCACTGGTTCATCAGACTGAGAATGCATGTCACGTCCGAAATGCTCAGCAGCAAGTACCATTCCAATCAAAGTAGTGTTTTCAATATCAACAGAAAAGTCATAATCTAAGGAGAGAATGAGCTCACCAGTAGCTTTATGAAATACAATTATACGGTAGATCTTAGGGGGTGCAATAGACTTAACAACTGGTGCTTTTGGCTTTTCAACGGGTTTTTCATAAACTTCAGGAAGTTCCTCCTCTTCTTCAGAAATTTCCGCCTCTTCAGGCTCAGCAGGTTTCGGCTCTGTTGTCGTTTCAGTATCTTCCCAAAATTCCTCCATTGTTTGGACTTTCTTTTCAGGCTCTGTTTGTTTTTCACTTTCAAGTTCCGTCTTTCTACGAACAACAATGAGGTCACTTATCGGACGGTCGGGCAGGGTAACACCAGCACTTTTTGTAGCCACTTCAAGCATTAGACGAATAAATTCTTCCCTACGCGATTTATCTGTAGCAACCATAGGAAATGTTGGAACACCAAGCAATCTCTGAATGCTCTCTGGCTTCATACTTTCAGGTAGGTCTTGCTTGTTTGCAATTATGTAAATTGGGACTGCCGGAGCCTGACGGCGTATGTTTCTTAACAGAGTTTTTGTCTGCATTACATTTCGAAATGACGAGTCGCTCACAAGAAATATAATATCCGTGCCCTGGAAGTAAAATTGCCATAGGTCATGAAATATTTCCTGTCCTCCAAAATCCCAAATGACACAATCATAAGTACCAAATCGAATTGTTTCGGTAGCATCTACAGCAACATTAATTGTCGGAACATAACCACCGGGTGCAGGCTCCTTACCAAATAGTAATCGCAATAGAGTACTTTTTCCAACACCACCAAGACCGACAAATGAAAACTTGAATCGGGTGATAATCAATTCGCCTAAAATATCTGAAAGATTATCCCGTATGTATTGAAATTGATTGCCCTTTAGAGCAGTTGCGAGACGTGAAGCGCCTTCTCGAACTTTGAATTTTATAACACGCTCTTCATCTTTACCATCAGTGGCGAAAACAAGCATCAATTCATCAGTGATCCGAGAGTAATATAACACGTGAGGGCCTACATGTATCGGAGTTCCTTCTGCAATTCCACTACTTATCAGGTCGTAATATCCGTCAATAAACTCTTCTATTTGTGGCTCTGAAATATAAATCTTCCAGAATTGATCGTGTGCCACTACTTTTCTTTCGTTCATATCGATGATGAAAACATTATGAATCAAGTGTAAGCCCCCTATCACGCGGGATTTATTCCAATTATTAAATCATATATACTTACTCTTAAGAGTTTTTATTTTTTAACCACACATAAAATATATATAAAATATAATTTAAGCATAATCGTAAAATACATATATATTAACATTTATATTTGATTTGTATATCTTCTTGTTTCAAGTGCCGACGTGGCGGAACGGCTGACGCGAACGGCTGCAGACCGTTTATATAGGGGTTCAACTCCCCTCGTCGGCTCCAAATCTCTATTTTTGAAAATGAGTTAATAATTCAAATTGCCTGACAAACGAATATTAAAAAATAAAAAAAAGGAGTGAAGGACTCACTCATCTTATAGGTAGAAGAATGAACTTGTATCGCCGTCGAATTTCTGTGGGGTGTCTCCACCACTGTATGGATATTGTGATACAGCCCATGCATAGGCATCTTCCATTGATGTGTTTGGATCACTGTGGAAGTGGTTAATCAAACCAGCTTCGAGGAACCAGTATGTCCATGCACCATTGTGATGCGTTGAGTCGTCATAACCATATCCGTTAGCAGTACAGGTGGTTGTTAAGAAGACGTTGTGACCATTGCTGTTCTGGGTTACTACTTCATCCATACCACCACTGTAGCAGTGGTCGAGGAAGATAAAGACCTTTGCTGTAGCAGAGGCAAACAAGTCAGCAAGCTCGGTATCGCGAAGCTTACCGTCTTGACCGTTCTCACCCGAGTTGCAATCCCACATACATAGATATGAATTGCCATTACCATCTCCGGAACCATGTCCAGATGAAATGTAGGCAATAATGTCATCGGCATCAGCGTTTTGTACCATGTTGCTAATTGCTGCTTTTACATTTGCTTCAGTTGCTAATCCATCATAGCGTGGATAATTACTCTGATGTGTGTCACCATAGACTTCAATCTGATATCCCATGTTGTGTAGATAATTGTACCAATCTGAGGCATCTTCATCACAGTAGCTCAGATCGCTAATGGCCTTATAGTCGGATATACCTACGATAACGGCATATCGTCTGGTAACACCATCGCCACCAGAGCCGCCACCGCCACTGCTGGTTGTCACTGTGGCAGTAATTGAATAGCTACCAGAACCAGAGTAGCTATTTACCATAATGTACCACCAGCCGGCACCTGGATTGCTGATTGTGATTGTTTCATCAGATGAGCTTGTGTATGCACGATAGTCGTATGTGGAGGTTGTGGGGCGGGAACCTAATTTCGCATATACGTCAAAGTCTGATGATGAGGGGCCATCGGTCACAATTTTTAGTTGGGTCGCACCTGAGGGGACTTCAATCTTGTAGTAATCCTTATCTCCAGTTCCGCTAAGATAACCATTTTCAGCGGTACCAGAGGTTAAAACAACATCCTCGTCTCCTCCACCAGTAGAGCCACCGGTCTCGTAATAGATCATGTCGATCTTGAATCCCCATCGTGTGACTGAATAGTCTGACTTTAGTCGGACATAAATTGTATCACCGGAGGATTCCGCACTCCAGACATCAGTATAATATCCAGAGTAGCGATTTATTAGATTTTGATTCGCATCGTACACATATACATAATCATAACCATACTCTGTCGAGATGGTCGTAAAGTGTACTTTGATTTTTGAAGCACCGGACTTTGTAATTGTCCAAGTGTGGTCATAATAGTTTGGATAGTTGTGTGGGGATTCCACAACATAACTCTCGGTAGCTCTCGCATTGACATTGTTCAATCTAATGATCGCTGCAGAAGCATGATTCGAAGATAAGAAGACCGGTAAGATGAACAATGCCAATAGTGCTACGGATATGGCAATCGCATACTTTCCTTTTCGCATCGCTTACCTCTCCATTTGGTCTATGACAGACCAAGTGTGTACTATGCAAAAGAAAACAATATATATATCTTGTCATAATATTTGTAAAAAATTTCCTTTGTAAAATAAAAAATCGATTATTTTTTACCTAATTGAATTGTGAAAATCATAAAATTCAGAAATATTTTTCCAATTTTTGCAACTATAAAAAAATAATAATTCGTAAATTAAATAAAATTGCAATATTCAAGATAAAATAGCGCCAAATAAATATATATCCCAAAATTCAGATTATAGAATTAGGAGGAAAAGAAAATGTATAGACACAACGTGAATGGAAAAATAATCGAAATTGCCCTTCGAGATATTACTGAATCGGACACGACCGCGATAGTAAATGCTGCAAATACGCATTTATGGATGGGAGCCGGAGTGGCAGGTGCAATCAAACGCAAAGGCGGTATCGAGATTGAAAAAGAAGCCATGCAAAAGGGTCCAATACAAATTGGCGAAGTAGTTACGACATCGGCGGGAAGGCTCCCTATGAAATATGTGATCCATGCACCCGCGATGGAACCGGGAATGCCCGCAAACGAAGAGAACATATCAAAAGCAACAAAAGCAGTATTTGCGGAGTGCCAGAGATTAAAAATTGAAAGCGTAACATTACCGGCTTTGGGAGCAGGGGTTGGCGGCGTCACACCGGAACACGCCACAGAAGCCATGATGCGGCAAGCGATAAATCATATAAGGGCAGGAAATGCATTCCCAAAGCGTATCGTATTTGTTGGAATTTCAAAAAATGTAGTAGATGCCTTTGAGAACGCATTTCAAAAACTACAGAAATGAAAAGAATCCAAGAAACAAAAGGGCCTTCGAGACACGGAAGAATTGCCAAAGTTTCAAAAACTACAGAAATAAAAAGAATCCGAGTGCCTCGAAAAGCATGGCCACACCAATGATTATGAAAAGGATAGAACCGGCTATTTTTATCTTTTCGAGCGGAAAGTGCCTTAATTTTTGACCGATGATCACACCGATAATCGTGACGAAAGTCAATCCAAGCGATGCCCCAATAAAAACTTCAAGATAACCACCTGACTGAGCAGATAAAAGAATTACTGCTAGCTGTGTCTTATCACCCATTTCAGCAAGAAATACAAGACTTACAATTCCTAACAAGGTCTTGTTGGATTCACTCTCTTCGTCTTCTGACTCGCCTTTCTCATATAAACCATATATTCCCATAATTATGAAACCAATCGCCGCAATCGTGGTTATTAGATCCGTGGGAATTACAAAGGAAACAAGCCCACCCGCTATAACCCCAACAAATGTAGCCATAATCAAGGCTATTGATGACATGAATACAACCGCCATAGGACGCCCTACCTTCGCAGCCGTAAATATTACAGCAAGCTGTGTCTTGTCAGCAAATTCTGCCTGCGATACAAGTACCCCTGCCAATAAGATGAGACTGAAATTCATATTGCATCATGTAGCACCACCATTTTTTATTAATTAATCCAACGGTCATTACAATGCTTCTTTCTTTAAGTCATTCTTTCAATCCGGGATCCTTGCGGGCTGATTTTCAACAGTATATGAATATAATACAAATTAAAAATATAAGGAACATGGAAAGATATTTTAAGAGGTATTGGACGCCAAAATAAAAATGAAAGGTATTTAAAAGTGTGCACAGTACGTAGAGGAATAGAGAAAACTTTTGATCTATTTTTTGACATGCCCCCCGAATTGAGATGCGAGGGTTCTGCGTATAGGCTATCCATTGGTAGCCATTTCACGCGTATACTAGTCGTGTTCCGACGGGAGCTTTGATTATCGCTCCAGCCCCCTTTTAGTATGTTTAGTTCCAATAAGATATGTATAACCATTGATAAGCTTTTCTGCGATTCGTCACCGCTTTGAAAAACGATGCTTTCTCGCAGAGTTTGTAATTATGATCATCTTATGATAACGTGAATATAACTCGAGCGCAAGATGTTGCAAAACGCGCTTTCATAAATCCTTAAAGACTTTTTGCAGATCTGAAATCATTTAACTATACCTTCACATAATCTCTTTTTTAATGCCATTTTTTGTATCCATTGCGGTTTTTCTTATTTTGCTAAACGTATTCAAAGATTATGTGCCTCGGTTCCAAGAAATACTCTTGAAAAGCCGTTTTTATTAATTTGAAGGGAATTTTCAATATTCCTATGTATATTAACACTATTCAATTCTTAACTTGCTCAGCAGAATTCTAATTGCATGTTGAAAATATTGATACTCTATTTCATACCCTGCTAAACTCAAAATTTTTCCTAAGTATGCTGGCTATCTTGGGTTTCAAAAATCATTCACTACTAAACTCGAAACCTTTCCGCCTAGTGTCCACATTTAAATCAACATGCTAAAGATCCATCCATAATTAATCTTGCATAAATATCCTAACCCAAATTTTTACATCCTATCGCAATAGGTGCTTTTACCCAATTCCCTTATTTTACCCGAACTTGTTTATTCGAATCTATCTCAATCTACCATATCCAATACCACCTACTCCAATTCCTGATTTATGTTGCATTCCCCTACTGTCGAAAATGAACTCGCAAAAGTTGCAAATTGAAAAACTGAAAACTAACATTTTCTTATCAAAACGCCTATTATGCCCGTAAATACCACTTTATCCCATATTTTTGAAATTATTCGCATTTATACCAAATATAAAACTAAATAGTATTTTTCCGCGATTATCAGATAACTGTAGTTGATATTACGCAATAATAGACAAAATCATGAATTTTATTGGCACCATTTCCGACTACGATGCCCCCTCCAAATTAAAACTCCCA
>CAZPUN010000049.1:0-11232 GCA_964589775.1 uncultured archaeon | reverse complement strand
AAGAGCATTATATTTCTTGGGTCTATTTATAGTAATAATTGCGACCTTATCTTTCAATTCATATTTGATAGTTTCGAACTCCACAAGAATTCACCTCTACTTTTGAAAAGAAGAAAATAGAAAGCAATAAATCTTATGATGACTTGAGACGGTAACAATCAGTTCATTTATAAAATTAGAATTTTTGTTTGTATAATGATATGAAAAGATTTGGTGTTTTAATTCCGGACATGCCAGAAGATGCAATAAGTATTGAACAGATAGACGAAGAATATATTCGAGTTGTCATTAGGAATTTTTACGCCTCAAAAATTAAGTTAAAAGCGTATGCTGGAGCCATAAAAAACACGTTTGGAATATATAACGCAAGAATTGAAATTATACCATCAGCACATAGATTGAAAATCATAGTTCATAGTGATATTCAGATAGATCTATCAAGCTTAAAGAATGTATCACAAACTGTCTTATCACAAATGTTAGCAAAAAATCTTGAGAATGCTGTTACTAAAAGAAAATTGATAAGAATAACTAAAGACATGGAGATTCCACTTTTAGGGATCGCAGATTTTGGATTAATAGATAGAGGAACTAACCTAATTCAAGTGAGAGGAGTTACTGGCTGCCCATTAAATTGCCTTTTCTGTTCAGTGGGAGAAGGACCGTACTCAAAAACACGATTGATCGATTACTTTGTAGATTCGGAGTATCTTGCAGAATGGTTTTATAAACTTGCAGATTTCAAGGGTAAAGGTGTAGAAGCACATTTGGATGGACAAGGAGAACCAAGTATAAATCCGGAACTTGAAGATCTTGTGGAATACATATCTGCCCATAAAAATGTGGAAATAATTTCATTACAGAGCAATGGAATACCATTAAATGAAAAGAGAATCTTGCGTTTAAGAGATGCGGGACTATCACGGATTAATTTAACAATTAATAGTTTAGATCCACGCACGGCGGCTATTCTTGCAGGAACAAACAAATATGATCTTGAACATGTTTTAGAAGTAGCAAAAATCATTGTAGATTCAGGGATCGAACTTCTAATAGCTCCTGTTTGGGTTCCGGGCTTTAATGACAATGACATGGTCCCGATTATTCGATATGCAAAGGAAATAGGAGCTGGTGGAAGATGGCCTGCATTAGGGATACAAAAATACGAAATACATCATTTTGGAAGAAAGGTGCGCAAAGTAAAAGCCATGCAATGGAAAGAGTTCTACGAAGCGCTCCGGGAACTTGAAAACGAAACAAATGTTCGACCTTTGATTTTAACACCTAAACACTTCGGAACTCATAAGAGAAAACGATATCCAGTTCCATTTAGAAATGGAGAACATGTAGACCTTGAAATAGTTTTACCGGGAAGGATGAAAGTATCGCCGGAAAGCCCAAGAACTATGTTCGGAAAAGCAAGAGATCGATTGATACACATAGTTAATACTCATGCAAAATTAGGAGAACACATACGAGCTAAAATAATTCGTGCTAGGGATGGAATTTTCATTGGAATCGGCTCAAAAAGCCATAAATAGGCATTTTATGAAAAATTTTTTCTTGGAATAAATACGTAATAAAATCCCAAATCTGCCAATTAAATTCAATTATTGTCTTGTAGATTTATAATTGTTAAAAAATTCATAAATGAAAAGCGTTATTAAGCAAAAATATTTTTTCTAGAAACATGGACGACAAAGATATTGAATTGTTAAGGTATTTGCAGGATAATGGTCGTGCAAAACTAAATGATATATCAAAAGCTTCCAAACTTGCAACTACCACCGCTCATAAACGAATCAAAAAGCTTGAAAAAGATGGAATCATTAAGGGATATGCAGCGATCATTGACGCTGAAAAAGTCGGAAAGCCACTACTTGCATACATTATGATCAGAACTTCCATGCAAAATAAGGAAGAAAACGACCGTAATCCTCAAAAGACATTGTGTAAGTCCTTAGCAAAGCTTCCATTTGTACAATCAGCACATGTAATAAGCGGCGAATGGGACGTGCTACTAAAAGTACGCGCACGCGATATGAAAGAACTTAACGACTTTATCGTTAAAGAGCTCAGATTGAATCCAGTGGTTGATAGAACAATGACTTTCTTCGTAATGGAAGACTTCAAGGACACACTGTCATTCCTATAACTTTATTTTTATTTAATTGTGGGTAGTAAAGGCCAAAAAATGGCCCCCCACAAATTTAATAAGGTATATATATACATATTACTTTTTAAATACTGCAAAAATATAAAATTCAATTAAAAAATATTGAATTAATTGGATTGTGAGCCTTAATGATAGAATTCTATGTCGTAATATTTGAATCGATCATTGCAATAATCTTCGCAGGATTAGATTCATATATTTTGATTCATAGGGGAAAGAAAAATAAATCAATATTAGATTGCATATTAGGATTTTTCTTCATATCGATGGTACTTTCAGGCGTTTTTATGCTTTTATCATATATGTTCATTGAAAGCTCACAAGATCTATTATCCTTTATTTTCTGGTTATTAGGAAGAATTACACCAATATATGGATTTATGATTCTATTTTTGTTTTACAGCTATCTAAAAAGCACAAAATTACCCACAATAACAACATCATTTTTTTCGTTCTTAGAGGGACTATATACTTTTTCGATTATTACACATCCTATGATTTTTTCAACTTCAAAAATACCATATCCATGGGAAATATCTATAGAATCAAGAGTTCTTGCAAATTTAATTCTCATTATTTTTATGATATATATGATAAAGGTCTCACGTGACATATTAAAAAATAATATTAAGCCCCAAAAAATAATAACTCAAATTTTATTTGGAATTACATCATCCATTATTATGTCAGTATTTATAGCCATTGATTCAACTTTATTTAAGATCTTATCTAGAATGGGATTTTCATTTTTAGCAGCAATAGCTTTCGGAGCCATTTTTGAATTCATTATATTAAGAAAAAGTGATGTGATTTCATCATATTTTCTATTTAACATAAATACACTTCTTGTATTAGATAAAGGGGGCAACATACTATATTCATATAGTGATTCTGGAAAAGAGGTTGATTTAAAACATGGTGCCATAATAAATGCGATTTTACATATGATCCCTGAAATGTTAAATGTAGATAAGGTTGATGAAATAATAACATATAGTAACTCAATAATAATAAATTGGGGTAAAAAAACAGGAATTATTACAGTTATAGTTTCAAACAAGCCCAATTTTGGAATTTTTGAATTCATAAAAGAAATAACCTTACAAATTGATAATGAGCTATCAAAATATAATGATAATAGAATCATAGATAATGAAAAGATACAGGTAATTAAAAATATAATTTACAAAGTTTCGCCTGCACTTGTTAAAAATTAATATCAGTGCGTATAATATTTCTCAAGCCAATTTTTAGCTGCATCTTTTTCTGCAGCTTTCTTATTTGGACCTGTACCAATCGCTTCCTTTTTGCCAGAACCAAGATCTGCAATAACCTTTACTTTATAAATCCATGAATATCCATCAATCTGTCGGCTTTCGATAACCATAAAAATCGGGTCTTTATTAACTCGCTTATTCATTAGTTCTTTTAGTTGTGATTTAGGGTCTATCAAGTTGTGAGATGAGATAGCGTCCAGAATTATTGATTTCATATGTTTAATTACCCAATCGTAAGCATACTCAAATCCGAGGTCTAAATAGATAGCAGCTATCAAAGCCTCTACGATATCCGCCATTATGGAATTATTTAGAATCTTTTTACTCTTACCTTCAAAAAAGTTATCTAACTCGACTTTATAGCCAAATTTTGCCAATTGGTTGTCTTTTACGATTTTTGAACGTATCTGAGTCATCTCGTGTGCAGATAGCTTAGGCTCAAAAAAGAACAGATATTTTGCGAAAATCATATCTAAAATCGTATCGCCAAGGAATTCTAATCTTTGATAATTTTCATTCTTATTAAAAGCAGGAAGTAAAAAGACAGACCTATACAATGAGATATCGTTTATTTTTTGCCCTACAATTTTTTCTAACTTTTTAGTATCTATCAAGACAAATCCCCAATTTTTCTTCGAAATTTATTCCCAAAAAGGTTTCGTTTTCACATAATTCTTTTCAGCTTCTATGATATCTTTTATTAAGTCTTTTCGTGTTTTGTGAGGTCTTGCTAATATTCTCGCAGCAGTTGTAGGGCCTACTCCAAATCCGGCTAGCGTGATTAATGCGTCCATCTTATATGATTGGATCAAGGACGAAGTAGTCCATGCACGTCGAAATATTTCGGATTCATCGCGTTTTAATTTTTCACCTCTAAATCGCTTACGAGCTATTCTCGGTAGTTCTTTATCGGATGTATAAGTCGTGCTAATGAACACAGAACCACAAACAGGGCACTTCAATGGAAATTCAACCAGGCGAACAGGAAGTGTTTCTTCCCAGTCTCCTTTAAAAATGCAAACAAATTTGAACTCATGATTCAATAATCTTTGCTCTACTAACTCGAGCATTTCATTCTCGATTGATAGTTCAGCTGCAAGGTCCGGATTAGATTTTTCAAGTAGATATAGAGATAATGGGCTTGCTTCATTTATGCTTTTAGGTACAATTGAAAGCTCAATAGCTTTATTTTGTATTTTCTCGAAAACATGTGATGTGCCAATTAAATCCAATTTATCATGAAGAATCTCATTAATAGTCTCTTCTTCTACAACAGATTTTTTAAAAATTCTGATTGCCCGTTTTAGATCTGCGGTTGTCCGTTCGGAGTTTTTCTTTATTATGCCAAACCTTTGAGCCACATGTAAAAAGCGGAATTCGTATAGCTTTGTATTCTTTATCGCAGTTTTAACGAGAGATAATAACTCATCTGAAGTTGTCTCAAACATTATTTGTTTTATTATGTTTGGATCTATGGTCTTGTTACTTGAAAGAAGAATACGATATGCATCAAAATCAGATGCAATGTCAAAACCATGTCTTAGCGTAGATTGAATACTTAAATATAGTGCCAATGTGTTATTTATTCGTGTTCCAAAGGGTGCATGCATTATCAAATGATTACCAAAATATTCAATGACAATTTTTGTGTCTGAGGGATGCACACCACTCGCTTTCTGTTTTGCTATTATTTTTCCAGAAAGTATTTTCAAATTTTCATGTACTGAAATCTGTTCCGTTTCGTATTTTGAAACCACAGAATCTATCCCAGCACTTATGGATTCATGCCAGATTTTGCCAACTTCTTGAGCTACTTCATATGGAACAGGAATTGTCTCACCTTCCCAATGGGGAACACGACTTTCAGAAGATTTCACTTGAACGCATTTTACTTCTCGATTATCGCCATCAATATCAATTACTTCCCATAGGTTTCCTTGTAGAACAATAATATCACCGCGATTCGCATAACTAGCTACAAAATCTTCATCTAGAAATCCAATTCGCATGTGAGAAACTTCATCACGAACGAGATATTTCTGTTGATCCGGAATCATAGACAGTTCAGAATAATAATACATGCGAGTTTTTCGTTTTGTAAATATTTTTGTCCGCTCGCGTTTGAACATCCATTGCTGTTCCATAAAGTCCATTACTTTCTTGAATTCCTCAGGCGTTAAATCCATAAACGGATAAGCTCGGGTCAATATATTATAAATCTTATAGACATCAGTTTCTTTATAATCCATGATAATTCCTGCTATTTGATGCGTCATAACATCAAAAGGAAGAATATGAGGACGAATTTTTTCAATTGTTCCATGTGCAGCATTATAAGCGATAACAAGTGATTCAAACATATCATCTAATGTTGGATATGTTATGATAGAACCTTGAGATACGGTTTTTTCTTTATGTTCGGAACGCCCAACTCTCTGAATTAGACGATGCACTTCCTTAGGTGACGCGTATTGTATTACATAATCCACATGACCAATGTCTATACCAAGCTCAAGGGACGATGTTGCAACTATTGCTTTTAGTTTTCCTGCTTTGAATAGGCGTTCAGCCTCTTCACGAACTTCTTTAGATAATGAGCTATGGTGAACCAGAATGGATAGATCCTTTTTAATTTCATTTAGTAATCGAGAAATTGTCTCAGCAGTTCGTCTAGTATTACAAAATATGAGAATCCCACTATGATTTTCTATAAGTTCTGCAATTCTCTTAATTCGAAAAATACGCGAAACAGAACTATCAGGCTTTTCAGATTTGTGAGGGGTTTCCACAAGTATGTTAAGTTTCTTTTTATTTTCAATTTCAATTATCTTTACATCGCGACCCTTACCACCAAGAAAACGAGCAATTGTCTTTGGATTTTGTACAGTTGCGGAAAGTCCAATTCTTTGATAAGCATGACCTATTAATTCTTCTAATCGCTCAAGAGCAACAGAAAGCTGAGCCCCACGTTTCGAAGAAGCCAATTCATGAATTTCATCAACAATTACAAATTTAATGTTCTTGAGATGCTCTCGCATGACAGGCGCAGGTAGTATTGCTTGAAGTGTTTCAGGAGTCGTTATCAAAATGTCTGGAGGCTTTAATGCTTGCTTTCGCCTTTGATACTGCGTAGTATCGCCATGACGAACTTCAATTTTTACGCCCATTTGTGCTGCAAAATCGATCATTCTAACCAAAATATCATTATTTAAAGCCCGTAGGGGTGTAATGTACAAAGCAACAATCCCTTTCAAAGGCATTCTATTATTTTCACGAACAATAAAGTCGATAATAGGAAGTAATGCGGCTTCAGTTTTTCCAGACCCTGTTGGAGAAATCAAAAGCACATGACGTCCTGAAATAATCTCAGGGATAGCCTTAGTTTGAGGAGATGTAGGTGTAATGAATCCGATTTCTTTCAATTGTTCCTGCAATTTGGGAGATAATAAAGAAAATACATTACTGGGTTCCATGATACATTCCTATATAATGTGCTATTATAAAATATAATTTACTTTTATTAAATTAATACGGTCTGTACAAATATAAATTCATAATCTGCTAAATAAAATAAAAGGGGGAAAATTTTAATCCCTCAAAAGATCGAGTAATCTGTAAAACGCCATATCGAAAATTACAGCAATGACAAGCCCCACAATGACACCCAGAATACCTTGAAATACAGCATATGCTAAAATCAATGGTGTTATTATTATTGGAGATAAAGTAAGAACTGTTACAATTCCTGCTGACACCTGAGATTCTACTTTCATAACTGCTATGTATCCTTCACCAAGCATCTTTGCCATTATGTAGATCTCAACGAATCCAGCACCAATTAATGTTAGATATAATATTATGGGATACATTAGTACGATAAAGTCACCATAATCGATATAGTAAATGATTAATCCAGTTGCAATGCCGGGAATCAGCAATAATGAAACAAGAATAACTTTTGATATAGCAATTGTTTTTGAACGTAATGGAAGCAATGCAAGATATGAACCACCACGAACATCAAATACCAAAAGCGACCATATTGAAATAATGAACGCCATGGCAGCAAAATAACCGAACATAAAGAATTCCATAAATGAACTTCCAACTAATTTAAACACTATCAAGAAGATGGGTAGAAATAAAGGTAATGCTAGAATGCCCATACGGGAAGGGTCGCGTAATGAGATTCTAAGGTCTGTAATTATGAGAGATTTAAGAGCCCCTCGAATTTTCATTCGAATTTCAGATGTAACTTTCCCGCCGGATATCTTAATTCGCCATTGGGAAATATCCTTGATGGAGCTATTTATTGAAGAAATACTGAGGAGTGCTGGGAGTATTAGTAGAAGCAATGAAATACCAAGTATAAGCAATTGCATAGTTGTTAAGGAAATAGGATATAATATCAAACTAACAAGATATGCAACACCAATAAATGGAATAAGCAGTAAGTAAAGATATGGCGGGTCAAGTAAATTTAGATTTGCAGTCAAAACATAATCATATACAGATTGAGGTATCAACATGGCAAAGTATAATGCGCCAATACTGATTGTGTAACCCAGTAAAGTAAATATGCGAATTAATGTTGTTGATTTTCCACTGTTGCCACGACGAGTTTGAATGATCATGAATTTAGAAACTTTAAAACTTAATGCTATTGCGACTGCGATATCTGCAAAAAGCACAAAAGTATTTGCTAAAGCGAAAAGTAAAGAACCGGAAGATAAATATCCTGCAATGGGTGTCAAAATTACAGCACTTATGAGTAATGGAAGATAAAATCGAATCCATGCAAGAAAGATTATAGTTGATGCATCTTTGTCACTTAAATTTTGCATTCTAAGAAATCTGAAAATTTCTTCTACAGAAGGATCTGAGTTTCTTACCATGCTAAAGAAAAATATAATGAAAAAGCTTGAAAGATATGCTGAAGCAACAGTAATTGCCTTTATGTTTAGAAGAAACACGGGAGCGGCACTATAAAATAATGGAAGCGTGCTAGAAAATACGATCATTATATAAAAGAATGCAATTATGTATTTGAATCGGCCACCAGATTTCATCGCTCTTTGAAGGGCACGATCCTTCTCACTTAATACCATATCTTTTTTTACGCCCGCTTGTAATAATGCAGACCTGAAGTTTTGTTCCTGCTCGACTGTTTTTGAAATTTGCCAAAGTTCACTGAACTTCAACTGAATGCACCTCTTATCAGGTCTAATCGCTCAGATACATCCTCTTCTTGCTCCGTGAGCTTTAGAAATACAGATTCAAGATCCGTTTCATCAGATTTTTGCTTAAGCTCATCCATACTGCCTTCAGCAATTAAAATACCTTCATTAATAATTCCAATTCGCGTACATAAACTTTCAGCCATCTTCATTATGTGAGTTGAGAATAATACGGTTTTGCCAGATTTTACGAAACTCTTAATCATCTCTTGTATAACTTTTATCGATAATGCATCTATACCAGAAAAAGGTTCATCAAGAATTAATAGCTGGGGATCATGCAAAATTGCAGAAACAATAGCTACTTTTTGGCGATTCCCATGACTTAAAGTTGCAATGGGTTTATTTACATATTGAACCGCATCTAATGCTTCCATTAATGCCTGGGTTCGCCGAATAGCAACGAGAGAATCTATTTTTCTTATGGATGCTATGAATTCAAAAAACTCATTTGGCGTTAAAGAATCAAAAAGAGTTATCTCTTCAGGCACATATCCTACAAGTTGCTTTACAGAAATTGGATCCTCTTGTGGATCATATCCTAAAACATTAACATTCCCACCATTTGGTTTGAGGAGCCCCATGAGAATTTTGATGGTAGTAGTTTTTCCAGCTCCATTTGGACCAAGAAGCCCATAAATTTCTCCTGATTTAATCTCAAATGTTAAACCTTTTAGTGCTTCAAGAGTTCCATAACTTTTCTTAAGATCTTGTACAGAAACTGCAATATCCAATTTAGTCACATCCTAGTTCATGCTATTTTTTAGCTAATATTTTGTCACAACCCGGTTCCTACTAATTAAATAGTATCTTAACTTAAAATCATTTTTATCTCCACAATACAATAAATTTATTTAATCAAACTTATTTACAAAATTTTATAAATTTTAGAAATAAATCTATATTATGAATTTTACTAATGATAAAGGAATTAAATTTATTCAAAGACCATTGGAAGAAATAATCAGAGTAATTTTTGTACAGCATCCTATTGATATTGGAAAATTTACTGTAAAGGTCATTTCTGAAGATCGTGAAGCATTAAAAAGAGATTTAGATATAGATTTCGATGATATAAAAGTATATCCAGGACCACAACCACGTGATAGTGGAGATATTGAATTATATAAAAATGAAAAAATAATAAGAAAAATAAATGCAAAAACGGCGGTAAGTGGAGATATAACAGCTACCTTCAAAAAATTATGGTCTGAACTGACATATGATAAAGATGGATTATTGGTATCTATTTTTGTATGTAATGATAAGAAAACGGGCGATTATAAAACAATTTTAATATTTATCTACTTGCCTAATGAAATCACACAATATCCGCAAGAGGAAGCAATGTATATACTTAAAATGAAAATATACGAAAAAGCAGAACGCGAAAATTGTGAAAACTTTTCGCCACTAGCCATAAACGATGCAATTCAATTTGAATACTTGCGTCGTGTCTTAATAACTGAAGAGAAAGTAGACCTATCTATTGAAAAGGCATCTGAAGCCTCTGAAAAATCTCAACTCGCATTCGAAAAGGCATCCGAAGCCTCTGAAAAATCCCAACTCGCATTCGAAAAGGCATCCGAAGCCTCTGAAAAATCCCAACTCGCATTCGAAAAGGCATCCGAAGCCTCTGAAATAGCAGCCGAAACAATAGAAGAAATTAAGGAAGTCAAAAAGATACTAAAAGAAATGTATGACATACTTAAAAAATAATTTTTTCTACTCTAAAATAAAAAAGCCTTTAGCGATTAAAAATGAAGATTTTGCCAGTTCCAAATCAAGCAGCATTATTTATTGAAAGTAAAAAAGAAAGGTATCTATTGCTTGCAGATTTACATATAGGATTTGAGACACGACTTGAAACTGCAGGTATATCCTACAAACGGCAAACTGAGCAATTGATAACTCTTGTATCAAAAATAATCACATCTAATAAAGTAGATACACTGATAATTCTTGGGGATGTAAAAGACCGAATGGGATCATATTATCAAAGTGTCTCAGAAACAAGAAAATTTCTAAGCGAAATTTCAAAGCATTCAAAAATTCAAATCATTAAAGGAAATCATGATGGGGGTATTGAAGACATTGCTAGTGAATTTGCGGAAATAATCGAACCATCAGGGATTTTAATGGATAATATATTTTTGACTCATGGGCATGCATGGCCATCTGATAAGGTTCTTGACGCAGACGTCCTTATTATGGCACACAATCATCCAGTATTCGTAATTGAGAAAAAGATCGAAAACCCGATAAATCCATGGGATGAAAGAGTTGTAAAACGAACATCAATAGAGGTATTCATGCATTTTAAGATCTCTAAGAAAACGCTCTCAAGTTATATTATGGGTCCGGAAGAAATTAATGGAACACTAAACGTTATAGTTATGCCCGCATTTAATCAATTAATTAGCGGAGTACCAGTAAATGAATTGAATGCGTCATTTATCGGACCTATATTTGAAAATGGACTAGTAAATACCAAAGAGATAGAAATTATAAACACAGAAGGAATAAAAATAGGTAAGCTAAG
>CAZPUN010000048.1:0-46382 GCA_964589775.1 uncultured archaeon | reverse complement strand
TTTGTAATCTAGCTGCGGATTTCCACTTTCAATCCGCGATTCTTGCGGGCTACTTTTCAACAACTTTAATTTTTCTTCCTCTTTTTTTTAATTTTTATTTCTTTCAATCCGCGATTCTTGCGGGCTACTTTTCAACTAATTCAACCTCGTTTTTGAAACAAGGATCATATGCAAACTTTCAATCCGCGATTCTTGCGGGCTACTTTTCAACAGTATATGTATACAGTCTAAATATAAAAATATAAGGGTTATGAAAGGAGATTTTAGGAGGTATCCGGCGACGAGATAAAAAATGCGAGATATTTAAAAAAGTGTGCGCGGCACGTAGAGGAGCAAATAGTGTAAAAAATTGGTTTATTTTACATGAAATACGAGAATATTGCTAATAAAGGGATGAATTTTAAGAAAATGTAAAAAATGAATCTAATAATCGAAGTGGCATGATGTCTAACTGATAACGTACCGAATTTTTGAAGCGCAGAAATATAAGCATTATATTTTGAATAAGCAGGTAAGCCACTTTGATCAATAATAAATACATGCAAGATCAATTTATTATTCCCAAATGTATATTCCGTAAATTCATATAAATTTTAAAAAGAGGTCTCGGAGAGGATGGTGTTGGGGGCGTATTCTCTCCGAGATCATGCCGGGAGGCTCATAGTTTGTGAGGAGCATAATGCCCACAAATTCTATGAACCCGCGTATAGTGCTCGAAGGCGTTCTGCATCATCATCTGTTGGCTCTATATCTTGCTCAATTAAGCCATATAGCGTGTGAAAAATTCCTGCGGTTTTCAAGGACGTCGAAATCTTGTCCATTTCATTTGTCTTGTGGGCATCCATACTTTAATTCCTCACTTAATTAATTAACCTCAATTTCTATTGGAACATTTCTTCTATTAAACGTATGTATTAAATGAGAAATATCAGAATATGTTCGAGATATTTTCTAAATGATACAAGTACTAAAACACAACGTAATCTAATAGTTTTCTTTTTAATTTGAGGTATTTTTCATCTTGGAAGAGAATCAAGTTATATGCGAGTTCGAAGGCATCTGCTCTGATATTATCTGGAACATTTACATTATCATTTATATCAATTTTCTCTGCTATGCTTATTTCATAATCCCGAACACGGATCAAATCTTCAATAAATTCTTGTTTATAATTTTCTTTTATTTTTATTCCAAAGATCTCTAATGCATTAACAATTGCTGTTATGTGTTTTGTTGCAAAATCTGCAATGCTTTTAGGGCCTTTAAACATAACACCTAGTTGGTATGTGAAGCGTCTTGCAACTGCGCGATAATATTTTTCTACGATACCTGTTGGGGCAACCCTTGATTTTACAAGTTCGACTAGTCCGGCTTCTTTTAATTTGTTAATGTGATGCAATATACTTCCAGGATTTTTATCTAGTGCTTCAGATAGTTGTTTTACTGTCATTGCTCTTTTTGTAAGGAACTGGAATAAAATTTGAGCGCGTGTTTCATTTAAAACTAATTTGATTACTTTTGGATCTTTTAGAACCATTACTTCCTTCATTTAAATTCCCCCCAACAATTGAATAGATGAATCTTCAGAATCAGTCGATTTGTATTTTGATTTTGGTGTTTCTAAATCGATTCCTATTGAAATTTGAGTTATTATTATCATTAAGATTATTGCAAATGCATATCCTATCCCTATTACAAGAAAATACAATATTGGATTTATCGCCAGATCAAGAACAATCCGTGAGGTAATTACTGCATCAAAAATTAATAGTACTGCCGGGGGTAATGTCTTTAATATATTTCTAGTGCAGTAAGTCAACGAAAATTTTATGCTCTGGATAAAATCTGTACCCAATACCATCTTTGGAAAAATGAACACTATATACATTAATGAGATTGATAGAAAGGTATACTGAATACTTTTGACTATTATTATTTTTGTTACATGTTCATATGTTAGAGAATAATACAATACGTTTTCAATATACCTTGATATGAATATTATTACCGTACCTATTATTCCTAATATTATTGCATAGCCCCAATATTTTTTCAGATAGTATACAAATCTTTCAGCATGTGAGGTTTCCATTTCTATTATATCATTAGTTATTCCAAAAATTGTAATTGATATAAATGATAGTGTAAAAATCATTGAAATATTATTAACAATTATTTCAAGCCCATACATGTCTTCAGCTATTGATATTAATATTTGAAATGCTATAAATGGAATGATCAGAATAACGATAAATCCAATACCTGCACTCGCTATCAAGTATGTTAGGATATTCTCTTTAAAAATTCTTATTGATT
Source organism: uncultured archaeon (assembly GCA_964589775.1). Lineage (GTDB taxonomy): Archaea > Asgardarchaeota > Thorarchaeia > Thorarchaeales > CAZPUN01 > CAZPUN01. The sequence continues at coordinate 44,066 of CAZPUN010000048.1, read as the reverse complement.
TTAATATCAAATTATCTTCATCCATGTATGAGCCCCATTTTTCGTTTAAATTTATTTAAACATTAAAAAATATTTAAATATTTTGAATGTAGAATATTAAAATAGCAAAAGATAAAATAAAAAGAAAAAATCAAAAAAACAGTCTTAAATTCTATTTTCCATAGAAAATTCAGGGATACCAAACCAAAATCCTGTTTGTTTTATATAATCTAATTCTGCAAGGATCAAATCATAATGTGCAGTTTCCATTTCGACAAGTCTTTTGAATAATTTTTTGGCTTTAGGATTATTTGTGTTTTCAGCCTGTTCTTTATAAAAATTAATAGCCTCTTTTTCCTGCTTTAGAGCAATTTCCAGGGCGTCGATTTCAGTCACTCCTTCCTTTCCTCTTATTTTTCCAACATATTGTGAGACTTTTGGAGCAATTGTTTCAATATCTGATTTTTCTAAGTCTATATTTTTCCAATCTTTAGATTCTAAGCAATGTTCTAGTTCATTTTCTAATGCTTCCATGTGTGCGAACTCGTCTCTTGCAATTCGCAGTAGCATATTTTTTCCGTAAATATCGACTGTTTTTAGTGCCAAATTTATGTATCCTAGTAATGCCTGTTTTTCTGATTCTATGGCAAATTTCAAAGCCTTAAATGTCTCTCTGTCGCAATCCGGTATGGTCATATCCATCACCAATCTATTTTATCATCAAAATGGGATTTTAGTCTTGTGCTCTCGCAAATAAAATTTAAATTAATTTTTAGTTAATTTGGTCAAAAATAAAATTAGAAAATTCATATTTTTAATAAAAAATGTATGAGAAAGTAAGAAGCTATTTCTTAGGCTTCTTCTTTGCCTCATCCTTTTCTGCTAAGTCTCCAAGGGCTGAACCCATGACGCTCTTAATGTCTAGGCCTAACATTTTAGATAGCATCATAGCTGGTAATAATACTTGGCCAAATACTTTGAATGCTTCTGCCCCGCCTGTTCCTGCGCCTTCTACGCCTTCCTCCGTACTACCAGCGGTTCCACCAAATAGTGTAATATCGCCAACTTTGACGTTTTCGTAGATCTTTGGTAGTACTTGTAGGAAGTCTCTAGAGAATGCTTGGGGTGTATATTCATTTGCGGCTTCAATCATCTTTCTAAGACCTTCAGCCTGAGCTGCACTGGTCTTCAATATACGTTCTGCATCTGCCTCTGCTAGCATCTGGATCTGTTGTGCCTGAGCTTTAGCTTTCTGCAGGATTTTGGCGGCTTCAACTTCTACTTCTTGTTTAATCTTTCTCTGTTTTTCGGCTTCAGCTTCCATTTTCGCAACTTCGAGTCTCTTGGCTGCTTCAATTTCTGCTTGTCGTTTCTCGTATTCTTTCTGCATGACTTGTTTCTCAAGTTCGATCTTTAAGACTGATTGTTCTCTTAACTTTTCAGCTTCTTGGATCTTCTTGAGTTTCTCTTGTTCTTTTAGACCAATTTCTTGTGACATTTCAATCTCTTTAGACTTTAGGAGTCGAGAACGGGCAATATCCATCATTCCAGTTTCTTGCTCTGATTGAATTTGAGCGATTTTTGCTGTTTTCTGCATTTCGGCTTCTCTGGGTTTTGCCATATTCCTCAGGAATTCATCATTTACTACTGCGACATCAACAAGTTCTACTGTAATGACTGCTAATCCCCAATCCATGACAATGTCAACAAGCTCTTTCTTGATTGCCTCTATTATTTTCTGACGCTCTTCCAGGATTTCTTCAACTGATAGCTGAGCGCATGCAGTACGAATAACAGATTCAATAATTGCAGTTAATCGTGAAGGTATTTCCTCCCATCGTACATTATTAATAGTTGAAATTGCATCTACAGCCTGCCATTGTAGGACTGCCTTCAGTTTGATCTTCTGTTTCTCTTTTGAGAGAACTTCTTCCGCTGATATGTTTAATTGTTGTACAGTACGGTCTACTATCAGTACACGATCGAAGAATGGAATTCGGATTACCATTCCGCCTTCGCCTTGACTGATGGCTTTGCCTTTTCGAAGATGTACGTAAAATATGTTCGGTTCAAATATTCGTACATACTTCTTAACAAATATTATTATTGCCATCATCAATAGGAAAATAAAAACTCCTATTGTAACGCCTAAATTGCTTCCTAATAATTGCACCAAGTCTTGCATACTTATTAATCCCCTTCATTTACTGATGATCGTAATTTCTTTTTATCAACGTAAACAAATCTTTTGTCGGCTTTTACAACATATAATTTGGTTCCTTTTGGATATGTGTCTCCTTTGTTATATGTACGTGCCAAAAACCGTCTATAACCCATCTTGGTCTTAATTCGTACCTCACCAAAATCATCTGTTATTGTCGTAGTCGCAACTACAGGCATCCCAACTAAATAATATGTTTCAACTTTGAATCCAGTTTCAACAAATATTTTCGATAGTATTGTCTTAACAGCATAAACCGTAATTATTGTTGCTGTAAAGTGTAGTGCTATTTTCGAAATCGGATACATTTGAAGACTATCTGAATAGAATATAATCCCCAAAAATCCAAATCCTAAGAAATACGTTCCTAATATCGCTCCAAATGGAACTTTTCTCTTGAATTGGAAAAATCCATCCTTTGGTGGTAATTCTCCTATTGCAAGTGCTATGTGATCCACATCATGATCCACATCATGATCTACATCATGATCCACGTCATGGTCTATGTCATGGTCCAAATCATGGTCCACGTCATGGTCCACGTCATGGTCTAAATCGTGTTCTACATTAATTGCAGCTATTAAATGTCCAATTGCATACATACCAAACACTTGAAGAATTCCAACAACTAGGAATGCAATAGAAACATCTCGGAGAACTATTATTATCAAATTCCAATCAATTAATTCTTGCATAAATAAGCCCACCCATACCCAGCCACTTCATATTTTTTTTACATATTTTCATGATATATATCGTATAAAATCTTATAAACTTGGTTAACCTTGTATCATGATTTTATTTTAAGATATAAACTATACAAGATATTTTCAATAAATTGAAATCGATACAAAATAAGTTTACAAAAATACTTATTTTATTATGAGTTATTTTAAGAATTCGTAGAATATATAGCCGATTAAGTTGAAGAGACAGTCTCGATTTAATGATTCTAAGCATATTCGAAAATAAAAAATGAAAACCTAATGGCGAAACCGATATGCATAAATATCATATCGCTTCTTCTTTTTTCACTATCATATTAGGCGGGTGGCATGTAATGAAAACTACACATATGTATGCAATATTAGCGATTGCTATAATCTCTATTGCGGGTGTTGGCATTCTGTTTATGTCCAATTCAATGCAAAACACTCATATTAAACCGCTAGAGCTTATTGGTGTTAGTAGTCAAAGGACTATTTATCTTAATGATCTTTTGGAAATGAATTCTACATCCGGAACTGCTCGAGCTGAGACAAAGATCAATACATGGGCTGGAGCCGGTGAATATACTGGAGTTGAACTAAAAGACCTTGTAGAAGTTGTTGGTGGTATGCAGCCGGGTGACTTGTTACAAATCACGGCTTCAGACAATTATACTGGTTATTTAGCATATGACAATGTTTATCCGCAGAACGATACTTATGAGCATCAAGGCAAATTTATTTTAGCCTACAGGTATAATGGTACCCAAGTTCCAACATGGGAGTCTGGATATCGTCTAGTTTGTCTTCCTGTAGATGGTAGTTTCTCAAATTCAGACTATTTTGCAACTACTGTACCCGAATTACGGCGTTCATCAGCATCAGCGATATGGATCTGCAATGTAGTTTCGCTCAAGATAATTCGTAGTTCTGTTCTAAACGTAACGATTAGCAATAGCTATCTTCTTAATGAAGAGTTAGTAAGAATGATGCCTTCAGTTACTGGAAGTGGTGGATATCTAAAAACCACCGGTGCAATTGTAGGTCCAAATAATTATACTGGTGTGCCAGTTACATATCTGCTAAGTCGAGTCGGATTTAACTTCGAAATGAACTTCAGCTTACGATTTATTGCATCAGATGGATATGAAATGACATTCAACAAGTCTCAAGTTTTTGGACGAGTTATGTCATATTATGAAAATGGAACTGAAGCTGGTGTAAAGAATCTCACTATGATTCTTGCATACTCTGAAAATGGTGAATCTCTTGGAGATGCAGGTCCATATAGAGTCGCATATGTGGGTAATGAATCTGCAATTACGGACGGGCATTTCTGGGTAAAAATGATAACCAAAATAATTGTTGAGCCCGAATTTGAAGGTTGGAATTTGCAGTTATACGGACTTAAAAATGCGACGCTTGATTTTCAAACATATCTTTCTGCAGCTACCTGCAGTCATCACAGAACAACATATGAACTTGATGGGCATGTATATGAAGGAATTCCTCTATGGATCATTGTTAGCATTATTGATGACTTTAATACAACTTCATTACACAATACCTTTAATACTAGTCTTGCAGAGAAGGGATATACTGTAAAAGTAGTCAGTGAGAACGGAAATTACGTAAATCTGACAAGTTATGAGATCGCGATGAATAACTCTATAGTTGTGGCATACAAAGTTGATGGTCAATATCTTAGTCCTGCAGATTGGCCATTAAAATTAGTAGGTCCTATTGGGGATCGTATTATTGGTCAGATTGTCTCGATATGGCTATTAGATTGGCAATAAACCTTTTTCCTTTTATTTTTTTAATTTAACAAAAAAGAGAAAATTATAAGTTATATTCGTTCAATATTACTTTTTCAACACCTGGAATCGATGATAACATTTCTTTAAATTTATCCATAGAAACTTTGAGCTGGTTCTGATCAAAATAGCATTCATAGAAACAGCGAGACTCAATAAGACATACGCCAGTACTAAATAGCAGGTTTGATAATCCAGATTCCTTAAATGTTCTGCTGAGATTTGTCAAAAAGTCATTAGTTAATCTGCCAACTTCAACACTTAGAAATGCAATTTTATTGCTTTCGATAGGGAATATTTTTACAACTTTGTCTTTTTTTATTAGGACCATAAGCGCATGATCTGTCTCTAGTGCTTCACGAAACTGTTTTGGAAAAGGTATGGTGTCAACATTTTCGATTTTTAATAAAATTCCTGAAGTGGCAGTATTTTCATCCTGCATATTTGTCATAATTTATCCAACCTCTCTTGGGTTTAAGTCCAACCCCTCATTTCTTGTACATTATCATATTGCAAATCTAATATATAACTTAATCGGAACTGATATTTTTAGCACATGTTTTTAAATTTTTAATAATGATTTATTAACGTATATATCTATTATTGTATTTAGTATATAAATACTTCTTGGAGACTTGATTTTAGTGAAAGAAAAGAGATTCATTGCATATCGAAGTGTGGGATTACCCAAATATTTCATACATGATGATAAATCTAATGTTCCCCTTTATGTTATTAAAGAGAAGGCATCTAAGATTGATATTTATAATGCGGAACAAGAACTAATTTTTGAAATCGACCATAATAAAATTAGATATTTAGTGAGAAAAAATGGAAGCGAATTTGCAAAAGTATATCCGAAAAAAATCTTCTCACCATTTTTCAAAATCGAGTATGGAACACAATTGTTATCATGTAGGCAAAATTTGTTAAAAAATAAATATCTCGTGATTGATTCTAGTGGTTCAACTGTTGTCGAATTTATTAAAAAAGTTCGTTCTATAAAGGGAAGATGGGATATTTTAATTCATGATATTAATTATACTGAACTGACCATTGCTTTATCAAGTATAATTTTCTTCCATAAGTTTTAAATCTAGTCAAACAAAAAAGAAAAGAGAGGTGTTTTCTTATTTCTTTTCAAATGTTTTTATTGCATCCATCACTGGGATCAGATGCATTAATGCTGGACCACCAGCCATAAGAACTGCGACAAAGCATGCCTCGATAATTTCATCTTTTGTTGCTCCGGCATCTAAGGCGTTTTTAACATGTAGTGCAATGCACCATTCACAACCAGTTGCAACACTTAGAGCTGTTGAAATTAGTTCTTTTGTCTTTGTTGAAAGTGATTTTTCTTGAATTGTTTCTTTTAGAAAGTGCATGAATGCTCCAACTTCGGCTTTATGGTCCTTCATTAAGGAATTAAGTAATTCCTCGATCTCTTTTACTTTGGCGATTGTTTCATTTTCTGTCATTTGTTATCACCCGCGCCTATTTTTGGCGTTTTAGTCTTATGATGACGATGTATTTCCCCTTCATAAATTTATCTAAAAACGCTTTTTGTATGAATATATTCTCTACGATTTTGTTTTATTTTCAAAAATTAATGCGAAAGATTTAATATAACATAATGTATTTTAATAACCGATTCAATAGTGCGAGGGAAAATTATGTCTGATAGACCCGTCTTTCTAAATGTTAATTTGCAGAATGGAAATCTGCAGACTTTAAATTATGAACATGAGATTACTCGTGTCAAGGATGTTAAGTTAGAAGGCGAAAAGGAAAAAGGTATGCTTGTACTGACTGATATTCGCCTTGTATGGTTTAAGACTCAAAAGAAAAAAGGTTTTGGTGGTTTGCTTAAAAAGGCTGCAGTAATTGGTGGTGCGATCGCTGCTGGAGCTATCTTAGAAGGCATTGGCGATTCTGTTGGTGGAATTGGAGGTAGAGCTCTTAGGCATGCCGGCAGAGGTATTATTTATGGGGGTGTAACTGCAGGAGTTGCATCTATAGTTCGCGACCAAATGTATAATATGGGCCCAGATGGCAAGCCTGAATCTGTATCTATTCCATTAGGCGCAATAAATGATGTATCTAAGTCTGGGAACAAATTAATTGTTACGCTTTCAAATATGGAAACAATTTCGTTCGAGTTTGGAAATAAAAAGTTTATCGATCAGTTCTTGTTTAACATAAAAAGTGCTCAAGATGAAGGTAAATGTCCATATTGTGGATATAGTATACCTCCCGGTTCCACAACATGTCCTCAATGTGGTGCTCCTGCGCCTCCATCTGTCGCAAATAAGGCTCCTCGGGGTGGTGCTCCTACTGGTGGAGCTCCTGCAATGGGCGGTGGTGGCGGTGCAGCAATTGATCTTTCAAGTGCAGCAAGTACTATATTTAACATGCAAAATATACCTCAGATAAAATGTCCCCATTGTGGTAAGGCGACTCCTGTTGGAGAACATTGTGTCCATTGTGGTGGAGCATTGGTTGTTGTATGTCCTCACTGTGATGCACATATCCCAGTGACTATGGCTGGAAAATATTGTCCGAGTTGTGGTAAGCCATTACGCTAAGTATGGCTTTCTTATTTTTTATTGCATTTTTATAGGGTTTTTCTGTATTTTTGTATAAAGAAAACTTTTAATTTATTTACATAACTTGAAAACTAAGGTGAAAAATTTGAAGGTCAGACGTGACAAAATCAGAAAAAACTTCTCTGAATGGTTTGATAATGTACTATCTGAAAATCAATTATATGATTGGCGTTATCCTCTCAAGGGTTGTGGTGTATGGCTCCCATACGGTTTTAAAATCCGCAAGTTTGTGCTTGAAGAGCTTAGGCGTCTTCATGATGAGACTGGGCATGAAGAGACATTATTTCCGTTATTAATTCCTGAAGATCTGTTGAAATTAGAATCGCACCATATTAAGGGATTTGAAAAGCAAGTATATTGGGTAACCCATGGTGGTACTACCGAGCTAGATGTTAAATTAGTATTGAGACCAACATCTGAGACTGGAATGTATTATATGTATAGAATGTATATACGGAGCCACGCTGACCTTCCACTTAAGTGGTATCAGATAGTTAATACATTCCGATATGAAACTAAAGCAACTCGTCCTCTGATTCGTGTTCGTGAAATTACTTCATTTAAGGAAGGGCATTCATGTCACGCAACTCGCGAAGATGCTGAGCGTCAGGTAAAAGAAGCCGAAGAAATTTACAGTAAATTCTTTGATTATCTCGGTGTTCCCTATGTAATCTCGAATAGGCCTTCATGGGATAAATTTGCTGGTGCTGTATATACTCATGCATTCGATACACTTATGCCCAGTGGGAAATCATTACAAATTGGGACCGTTCATTATCTTGGTCAGAATTTCTCAAAGCCTTTTGATATAAAGTTTGAAGATATTGATGGTGAAACGAAATACGTTCATCAAGATTCATATGGAATATCTGAGCGTAGTATTGCCGCATTACTTGGTGTTCATGGTGATGATAATGGACTTGTGCTACCTCCAAATGTAGCGCCTATTCAGGTGATAGTAGTCCCCATACCCTTCAAAGATGCACCCGAAGACGTATTTGGTGAATCTAAAAAGTTAGAAGAGGAAATCCGTGCTGGAGGCATTCGTGTAAAGGGTGATTATTCGGACCTCACGCCCGGAAATAAATTCTATAAATATGAAGGTATGGGCGTTCCCTTACGAGCTGAATTAGGACCACGTGACATCAGAAACAATAAAGTTATGCTTGTCCGAAGAGATACTGGCGAAAAAATATCCGTTGATCGTGAAAATATCGCAGAAACTATCAAAGAATTGTTAAATACAATTCAAAACGATATGCGAGAAGCTGCGTGGGCAAGATTCAATGAAGCGATTCTTAAGACAACAAATCTCGAGCAAGCGAAACGTCATGTACGTCGTCTAAAAGGTCTTGCCACAGTACATGTATGCGACGATGAAGAATGTACCATGAAATTAAATGAAGAACATGATTTAGATGTATTGGGAGTTCCTCTGAATATGGAGTTTAAGCCAGAGGGCACGTGCCCAATTTGTGGCCGCGATGCCACTCGTGTGGTCTTAGTTGGGAAAAGCTACTAAATTTCTTTTCCTTTTTTATTTTATTTGTAATGAAATTGCATAGAAACATTAAAAGAATAAATTCATAAATTCGAAAAACAAATATAGTTAATCATTAGTAATTGGAATCTGGAGATGACCGCTATATGGATATATTTGATTTAGTAACTCTAGGATATCTGGGAATCTATATAATCTCCTTAGTAATTAATTTAATACCTTTTATGTCGCCTTCTAATACTGTGCTTGCAGGTGTTTTTGCTTTTTTGCTACCAACGTATAATCCGATTATTATTGCGGTTATTGTTGCTTTAGCTGCAACAACTGCAAAAATGATTCATTATTATACAATTCGTTATTCTCGTAAATTGATGAGCGAGGAACGTCAGAAAAACTTTGATAAAATGAAAGAAAAATATGAGAAATGGGGTAGTTTTGGATTATTTATCGCGGCTGCATCTCCTGTTCCGGACGATCCACTTATTGTTTATGTTGCTCTGACTAAATACAGTGCTGTTAAGATGGCTATCTATTATTTTGTAGGTAAATTGCTTGCTACTTTGTTAGGCGCAATTATTGGATATTCTGCAGGAACTGCTATTACTGATGTATTTGGTACTAATTTATCGATTATATTATCAATAGTACTAACTGTCATAATTACTGGAATTTTGTTTGAGATGAAAATGGAACAAAGAAGTGATGCTGAGGATTTTAAAGATTCTGAGGAGTCTGAAGAAACCAAGGAAAAAACGCAATCTAATGAGGTATGAACCGTGTATAGTTCGCATAAAGAGAGTATTATTTGCCCAAATTGTCATAGGACATTTAAAACTGATATTATTGATCTAATCGAGTTTTCGAAAGATCTCGATTTAATTCCCAAATTTTTGAAAGGTGACATTCATAAGGTCAAATGTCCTCATTGTAAATTTAATTTGAAACTTGAAAGGGCAGTTTTAATAATTGTAGATCCTGAATCTTTTATGATATGGGCTATACCTCCTTCTTTAAAGGACAAATATCGTGAGGAGAAAGTTCAGCAGCTCATTGAATTAGTGGGTAATTATACTCCTTTATTGAAAGAGTCTTTGAGTGAATTCAAGCTTGAACTATCAGTAGGTTTTGAAAATACAATAAATAAAATCAAAAATTATGTGTCTATGAATAAGAAGAGATTTCCTGAAGACGTTTTAAAAATAATCAACATATAAAATTTAGAAAAGTTAATCAACTAGTTGTATTAGATATTAATATGAACATCTAATAGACCGAAAAGCGGAGTTTGAATATATGATATATGGAATTTGGATAATTGATATGGGTGGGAATTGCCTATTTTACAAAGACTTTGGAACAACAAAGTTGGATTCAGATTTATTTGCAAGTTTCTTTTCCGCTATTTATAATTTCGGTCGTGAAATGGGTGGACGCCCCTTAAAGAATATTACAATGGGCGATATATCGTACACAACAATGGTTAAAGATGACTTGTTCTTTGTAATCGCAACGGATCCTGGAGAAAACGCTGCGGACCTAATAGAAGAAATTGCTCGTATCTTTTCCAAACATTTTGGAACTAACTATGAATTATTTACCGATCTACGCATGAGTTCTCTTGATGAAATTCGATTATTTGAAAATGAAATCGAGTCCTTGATTAGGCGTCCTAAATCGATCATATCTCGTCGATTTAGAGGTGCCATCTATCCCAAGCGTAAGGTTCGAAGTGTTGATTTATTAAGCCCCGCATCACAAATTCGTCAGAAAGCACTACAAATTGGTGGCGTTGATGCAATTAATGTATTAATGGTAGCAAATGGAAAATATACTGTTGATGAAATAGCACAAGACCTATCTCTTGACAAATTTAGGGTTGAGAAAATCATACGCGAGGCTGTTCTTGCTGGGCTTGCTGAAGTTGAAATGAGTGCTCCAATTCCTGATAAGGTCGAGAAAGTCTTACAGGATCTACTTAGTGGTAAGCTAAGGCGAGAGCAAGCTATTGATGAAATTATGGCTGCTATGGAAATTAGAGACTGGAAGGAACGGGAGCGAATTAAGAAGCTTGTAGATGAAACAACTGCTGAAGCTGATAAGCAGAAGAGGCTTGCGCAGTCTCAAAGAAAACTTGGAAAGAAAGTATCTCGTGATGATTTCACAGCAGCTATAAAAGCTGAAATTCAAAAGGCTGCAAAAGTATTTGAATCCATAGAGGTTGAGGAAGAGCCTGAATCTATTTCAGAATCACAGGTTGCAAAACCAACAGCTACAAAAGAATCTTCAGAAAGTAGTGAAGATGAATGGGCACATTTGAAAGTAAAATCCGGTTCCGGTTCATTTTTTGCAGACGAGAGTGAAGACGAACCAAAAGAAAAGAAGCAATTAAAGATCGAAGAAATTCCTACTTTAACTGAGATTTTACAAAAGAAGCCACGATGTTTCGAATGTCGAAAACCAATCACAGGACCGCATTACTATTGTAAGAAATGCGATATTAGTGTGCATTATACCTGTGTTCGTCATGTTAAACAAATGTCCATCTCCTTTTTCAAACAGCGTCAAGCTTTATGTCCGGTTTGCGGTAGTCCAATGCAGGAGCGCGATTAAATGTCTGATGAAACAATATCTCGCAAAGAAGTATTTAAAAAAGCCCTTATTTTAATGCTCGCGCACCACCCTCCTGAACAATATGATCATTGCCTCATGGTTGGTATCGGTAATCACAAAATCCCACTGTGTGCAAGATGTACTGGAATATATACCGGATTTGCGTTGTCTTATATTTTATTTACATTTTTAGGAATTTTAATAAAACCTGATCTGTTCTGGCTTACAATAGGCTTTGGGCTTGGTTTGACTACGATTATTGAGTGGGTTTCTCAACGCTTAACGCCTCGAGTTACTAACAATAAATTACGTACAGGTACTGGTTTGTTATCTGGAGTTGGTTTGACAATTGTATCATTAATGCGCAATCTGCTTGTGTTATATATAACATTATTTATCATTCTCGGCGCATTTTTAATAGTTATTTTACATGAACGTAAGCAATATAGGCATGAAGTAACTGTTTTACGCCTTTAGAATACATAACGGAATATCTTTTAAATATTCAAGTATCTCATTTCTTTGAATAAACTCATGTGAGGCGGAAATTTTGATTTATACAGCAAGTCCTGTAATTGAAGATGAAGAAATTAATGCGGTTCTTGATGTCTTAAAGTCCGGTATGCTTGTGGAAAATAAATATGCTCGCCAACTCGAAGAAGAATTTTCTAAATATATCGGAACTAAATATGCAACAGTAACAACAAGTGGTACAACCGCATTACATGTTGCACTAGAAGCCGCTGGAATTCAACCGGGTGATGAAGTAATCACAACACCATTTACGTTTATCGCATCCTCAAATGCTATACTTTTTGTAGGTGGAATCCCAGTTTTTGCAGATATTGACCCAGAAACCTATAATATCGACCCTGAAAGCATAAAGAAAAAGATCACACCTAAGACGAAAGCAATCATGCCTGTACATATTTTTGGTTTGCCTGCGGATATGAAAGCAATTATGGAAATCGCTGAAGAACATAATCTACTCGTAATTGAAGATTGTGCCCAAGCACATGGAGCAACCATAGACGGCAAGAAAGTAGGGTCTTTCGGCGACATAGCCGCATTTTCATTCTATGCAACTAAAAATATGATGTCTGGTGAAGGCGGTATTGTTTTAACGAACAATGAAGAGATGATCGAAACTGCAAAAGCTGTGAAGAATCATGGCAGAGGAGCCCATGGTGGATATCATTATTATCGTATCGGATACAATTTTAGAATGATGGACCTAGTAGCTGCCATAGCCGTAAATCAACTTAAGAAATTGCCCAAATTCCTTGATGCTAGACGCAAAAATGTAGAGCATCTTGTTGATATAATTGGGGACTTAGATGGGATAAAGATACAAAAAGAGCCTAAGGGATACAGATCTGCGTGGCATGTCTTTGGGCCTCGACTCACAACTAATAAAATCTCGCGTGATAAACTTATTGAAGAGCTACGCAATGCAGATATCGGTGCACGAACTCTCTATTCAATTCCATGTTATGCACAACCTGCCTATAAAGACATTCAGAATTGGCGTTGGGCAAAGTTCGTCAAGTATCCTGATTATTCAAAGGTAAGTTGTCCAAATGCTGAATTAGTGGGCAATGAGCATTTTGAATTACCAATACATCCGCGTGTTTCAGACGACCAAATTGAATATATTGGTACAACATTAAAGAAAATTTTAACCAAATAATCTCATTTTTTCCTTTTTTTAGATAACTTTATATTCAAATAATTTTTATATTAAACAATAGGATTGCATTGATTTGCTAAAAATTTTTTGCGTCCTAGGAGAGAGATAAAATGCGCACAAGAAAAATAAGAGCATTATACTTAGTTATGGTTCTAGCTCTCGTTCCTATGTTCTCATTTGTAAATGTAAATGTTAGCGCCGGTGGTAGTGGTGGTGGATACCCCCCTCCTGCTACTGGTGATTGGGATATTACAAGTGATACCTCCGTATGGGATGAGACGCTTCATATCGATGGAAATATACATGTGTCTGGTGCAACACTAAATTTGACGAATGTTATGCTATATATGCATTTGACTAAAGATATGCAACATAGAATTAATATAGACTCTGATGCCAAATTAATATTAAACAATTGTGTAATAAAATCAAATAATTCTGCATATCATTATCGTATTTATGTAGGTGGCGAATTATATATTAAAAATTCAACTTTATATGATGTTGGTGCTTCAGGACTTTCTGCTATATACTCAAATCATGGGCTTGTTCATATTGATGGTTTAAGTATATATAATGGTAGCTACCGACTCATATATCTATATAATTCGGATAATTCTACTGTTAAAAATGTAAAATTTTACACTATATCTGCATACGGTATTTTTTCGTATTCAAGCGACAATATTACTGTTTCAAATATTTTCTACAATGGTACCTCTTACGGAATTTATTCGAGATACACTTACAATTCTGAATTCACTAATATAACTACAAGATACGCAAAATATGGATTTTACTCTATGGATTGTGGGAATCTTACAATTACTGACTTAAAATCTTACGATACAAACACTACTAGTGTTGATATTTCAAAATCTAAAAATATTGTATTATCGAATGTTATCGCGAATTCATGGGGCAGCCGTGGAATAAACTTATACCAAGATGAAAATGTCACTGTATCAAATATAAATCTTGCAAATGGAAAACAATATGGAATTAACCTATCCAGTACAAATAATTCTATAATAGATCATGCTACACTCACTAATACTGGTACATATGGTATATATTTCCAAAATGCACACAATATCTCCATGAGTAACATCGAAATCCATGATATACGTTATGGAATATATGTAACCAGTTCAAATGTAAATATAACTGGAGTAACTGCTAATAATTCTACAAATGCAATAACAAATAGTTATTCGTACTTGGTCATAGATGGTCTTAATACCGAATATTGTAATAAATCGCTATACCAGAAAAGTCCATATCCAACAATATTAAGAAATTCACACTTTAACAATATTAGAGAAATTCCCATTGTATTTCTATCTGGAAGCTATGCAATATTCAATAACTTCACGATTGAAAACTCTTTTGTCAATGGGCATCCAATTGTATATATCAAAAACAAGATAAGTCAGGATATTACAGGCGATATTGGTATGCTGATATTATTCAATGTAACTAACAGTTTAGTACATGATCTAAATATTGATTCCGGATTACTTACTATATATTATTCAAATGATGTTCATTTTGAGAATCTAAAAATCTCAAACTCACCATTTGCAATATATCTAGCTAGCTCAACTAATTTATATGTTAATGATGCATTATTATATAACTCCATATATGGCATAGGTGTGGGCTTTTGTACCAACGTCTCAGTTTCTAATGTTCGTGCCTATAATGACAAATTTGGATTATTCGGCATTCTTGTAGATACTATTAACATTACAGATTCATTCTTTTTGATCAATGAGAATGCTGTAGGACTGTTTGGAATATCCAAATTATACATGTATCATACAGTATTAGCAGAAAATATAAAAGCACTTGGAATTTATTCGACAAATGGCCGTATAACTGAATCCGTATTTGCATATAACACTGAAGCGATATACGGGACCTCAAATAGTGCAAATATTTCACTTAATACGTTCATTGAAAATGTACGCCATACTAATCTTAACACAAGTACAATTGATTGGACAAATGGAACCCATGGAAACTATTGGTCTGACTATACCGGCTTAGATTTAGACCACAATGGCATTGGAGATACTGCATATACTATTCAAACTGGTGAAAGTGACGATAAGCCACTTATGAAACCAATGGATCAAATTCCTCCTGTTCTTGTATCTAATATATCATCACCCGCTGAGCCTACTTCGAGCCAAGAAGTTTCTGTAACAGTTTCTGCAACAGATCAGAGCCGCGTTCATACTATAATCCTAAGCTACTATAATGGAACAACCTGGATCAATGTCACAATGGCATTTGTCATTGCGAATGAAACTTGGATTGCGACAATTCCTGCACTTCCGTCAGGTACTAATGTAACTGTGGTATACTATATCCAAGATTTCTCTGGAAATTGGGCTAAAGTTACAGGTTTCTCATATGTTGTCAAGAGTGGCGGAATTATCGCTAGTATTGATCCAATGTTATTAATCATCGGTGCTGTTGCAGTTGTCGTAGTTGTAGGCGGTATTATTGTAATCAAAAAGCGCAAGAAATGATCTGGGATAATTCATCCCCACATTTTTTTATTTTCCGATTTCTTTATATTTCCAAACAAACTAATTATTTTCTATATTTATAATCACATTAATTAAAATCGGAGATCTATTATGAAACCAATTAACCGAATAGAGCGAAATATAACAAATCGTATCGTTAAGATAAAAGCTCCAGAGTTTGACGACCTTAAAATTAGTGAGATTGATATTAGCAAACGACGTGAGATGCTCATTGTAATAGGTAAAATAAGTTCGAATATTCGTGAAAAGATTATAAATTATTGTAAGAACAACGAATTACCATATGTTGCATTAACTGAGCGAAAAACATTTAAAATAAAAAAGGAAATTCAAAAAGCCGCATCTGATTACTCAACGAAGGCTCTCCTTTTAGTTGGGGATGCACAAGTCATTCCTCCACTACCAGTTGATATTAAAACCTTTTCTGATTTAATTTATGAGGATTTAGACGATGATTTGCTTCCAGACACTCCTGTGGGGCGTGTTTTCGGTTCTTACCCGACGATAATATCTCATATAAATCCAAAACTTGCAGATACTGATATTGCTCTAATATTTAATGCGAAAAATACATCGGCCGCTCGTCATGAAAAAATACTAAAATCACTTGGGTTTAATGTTTATTCACTTCCCACTTTTAGTGTTGATAATAGAGAACTGATTAACTACGCTGAAATCATAATACAATTCTCGGATGGCCCTATATATGGGCGTGTTCATGGTTCTCCAGATATGTGGCTGACCCACTCGGATATAATTTTGGATGGGAATACCCTGAACAAGTATTCATTTATTGCATATCCTTTGGTATTTTCTGAGGCATGTCAAACCGGTCAATTTGGTAAATTGGTAAAAGGGTTCTTGAACTCAAAGGCTTTATATATAGCAGCCACCGGAGATACTTTTAATAATCTTGAACCATGTAAATCTTGGAAAAACTGTCTCTTTGCTGATGGGTTTAAAATAGGATTATTCGATGAACTTGATTCCCATAATACGATCGGAGAAACAAAAATAGCTGTTGAGCGAGAACTTATTTCAAATCTTCCAAATAAATTATTTAAAAAATACGAGTTGCTTATGACCGGACATAATATTTTTGTTGATCATCAAAATTTCCTTTCCGTTGTTCAGTGGTTTATGTTCGGAAACCCTATGAGACCTCCTGCAATTGGTCCTCGTGGAAGATTTGATGGAATAATAATTCCTGTAGATACATAATTGCAACCTCTGAATAAGTCTGTGTTTTTTGTAGTTGTTTTCTCATTTAATTTATGTATGGAATGTGAAAAGTAAATCATCAATCAGACAAGTATTTCACATATTATGCATGCTCATGAAGTTTATTAATGATGTATATTTTAGGTAGTGTCCGGTATTTTTTTCAGAGTGTTGATTTTTCTATTACTACTCGATTGCTTTTAAAAAACTGTAAGAGAAATTGGTATAAAAAATAGAAATAAGAGGGACTTATTATTGTTGGTTTGCATAGATTGATGTTGCAATTAAGCCGCCCAAAAATCCACCGATGAATCCCAACACTCCTAAAAGAAGTCCGCCTAATGGTGCTATGATTATTAATAACGCCATTAATAAATTAATGTACTCTGGAGGGATTGCAATAAGACCAATTCCAGTCATGAATATAATTACAATCGATAGAGTTCCACCAATAAATGTCCCTAAGAAACTATACTTTCCTCCATCCCATCTATCTCTTACTAGAAATCCTACGACCACTCCCGTGATCAATGTACCCCAAGTTGTTATTACACCTAATCCGGTAGATAATACTATCGCTAAAATAATCGCAATAGTTTTTGATACAAATGGTTCCAATTTAATCTTAGTTTGTGAATCTGAAACGAGTTCAGCCATAATAGCTCCTCCTTACTTCATATATGTAAAATTTATTTATAAAATTTTTTCACTAAGAAATCTCTCCATTTAAAAAGTTATTTTAAAAATATAAAAATAATAGGTGATTTTAGTACATTTCGTAAATTTTATTCCGAGAATGTATTGAAAATCTATTTTCTCTGATTAAAAACGAATAATTTATCTTTGTATTTATTAAATATAGTTTCATAATGATCGACTACATCGAACTTCCTTCATTTATTGAATACATTACTTATTTGCCATTGTTTGTGCTTTTGGTTTTTGCAGTTGGATATATTGCAGGGACTTTGAAGATTTCGTATGCATGGAAAACAAATTACACACGCAAGGTAGTGCATTTTTCACTTTACTTTTTTGGATGGATCTTTGTTATTACTTTGCCTTTCAGAATTGTTGAGATATATGGCGGAGCAATTGGTATTATCGGACTTGGTGCTTTAATATGGGGTAATGGAAATCGAATTTATGAATCCATAGCGCGCGAGCAAGATGAACCTCTTCGCTGGTTATATCTATTAATACCCTATCTTAGTAGCGCTGTGGGCTCAGTTATTGCATATTTCTTCTGGCCTGAAACATGGCTTGTTGGATTGGTTTGTACCGGTGTTGGCGATGCCGTTGGAGAACCCTTTGGTGTTCGTTTTGGAAAACATAAATATCGTGTTCCAACAATTACCGGTATTGTTAGTTACAGAAGTTTAGAAGGCAGTGCTGCCGTGATCTTTATGTCTACTCTCGGCTCTATAATCGCTCTTAGTATCGGATTTGATTTTCTGTTAAGTATTATAGTTTCGATTTTTGTGGGATTAAGCGTAGGATTTGTTGAAGCATTATCTCCTCACGGGTTGGATAACCTAACTATAACCCTAACAGCTAGTGTAGTTGCTAACATTCTAGTAAACGCGTTTGTGTTTATATGAAAAATAATATATGAGAGGCTTATGCCTCTTCTTCAGGCTTTACATCCACATCAATTGGAACGCCATGTCGTATAGCATCTGATACAATACAATATTTCTGGAAAATACTTATACATCGTTCTAGGTTCTTTTGTTCATATTCTTTTCCGATTTTTGGATTTAGTGTAACATAAATGTGTGATAATCTTAAATACCCATCTGCATTTCGCTCGACTACTGCTTTTACATGCGTCTTGAAGTCTTTGATTGGGATCTTCATTTTTCTAAGACAGAAAATCAGACTGGCACTCAAACAATCTCCAACACCTGCTGCAACAACACGTGCCGCATTTGGGCCTGCGCCCTCACCACCAATTTCGGGTGGTTCATCCATTAAGAATTCTGGTACATTCGGTAGATCAAAGGTGATATGGAATTTATAGTTGCCTTCTAAATACATATCAAATTCGTATTCCATTCGTTCAATTCGTTTTTTCTTTGGCTTTGTTTCAGAGCTCATAAAATCACCTGTATCGTGAAAAAAATAATCTCTAATGAATGTTATGGTTTAGTATATCTGGAAAATTTTAGATATTGTAGTTAGATATATAAGGTAGTGTGTGCATATAATTTAGTGCTTATAAAAGTAACAAAATGGGAGGATCTTAAAATATGTCTTCTATAAAGGAGAAATTAAAGGAAACCTTTTCAATTAAGATACACAAGCCCAAGAACCCTATGAAAGGAAACCCCTACAAGAAAGAAAAGAAGGAAGAATAGTCTTTCTTTTTCTTTTTATTTCACAGAATCAAATTTCTTTCTATTTTTAAATTCTTCATATTTGCCTTCATTCCATTGATCAATAGGTCTTAGATATCCCACCACTCTTGAATATATTTCGCATTTGGTTCTGTCTGCTTTTTGTACCAAAAGTCTCACCAATAATTTTATACATAGGGATTACTTTTTAACACCACTAAAAAAGATGTGATCATAATGTTTCAAAATGATGAGCATAGAAATCCTATACTGTTATTTATTATATTATATGTACTATCCTTAAGTATATTTGTAATATTTTATCCCTTCCATTTATTTATCGTGTTTTTTGGCTTATTCTTTCTAATTCTCATTCCTTCAATTACAAAGTTGACAAAAAATATGAGTGTTATTCAAATTCAGACATCCAATGAGATCTACGAGTTGAGTCTTGCTCTTATCTTGGCTGTCGCATCAATAATTTACTTTAGAATTATTTTAAATATTTCAGACATATGGTTCTCTATTCTTTGGAAAAATGTATTTATGGTTATATTTCCGTTACTGATATTATATAGAACTTACAGTTTACCCGATTTTGGATTTTCTACGAATGATCTGAAAAAGAATCTTTTTGTAGGTGGAATTCTCTCCCTGATTATTGGCGTAATCTTAGCAATTGCATATTTTGCATCTCACATGTTTGCTGATCCTTATATATATATAACTAACGTGTTAATTGGTTTATTTATTTACTTCTTAGCTGCTGCACTACCTGAAGAATTTCTATTTCGTGGTGTTATTCAGACTCGTATCTCCAATTTGTTTAAATCTGCAAAAGCAGGAATATTTTATTCTGCGATAATCTTTGGTTTGATGCATATTCCCATTCTATATCTTGGGACACATAGCATATTATATGCATTTGCTCACTCTATTGTCTTTCAAGCTGTTATTGGAATAATGTTTGGTTATCTTTGGGAACGAACGAAAAATCTAATTGCACCTATAATGCTTCATGCAACAATTGATGCATTTATAGTATTACTCTTAATATGAGGGTCAATTTAAGATGTCCGATGTCCATAAATTCACAATCACTTCAAAGAATGTATATTCGTTAGATCTTACAATTCATTCATGGATTTATCGGGATATTCAACCTACACCGGAAAAAACAACTGCTACGTCTTTCAACCGAATTATTACTGTTGAAAACCTGCGTATTCCAATACATGTTGAACAGATCAATGAACGACAACTTGACGTATATTATCCAGTGGAATATAAATCGTATCAGAATAAAATTCAAGAAAAAGTTGAATGGATTCTGGGAACGAATTACGATATGACTAAAGTATATGAATCAATACGAGATGATAGTAAAATTTCCCACATATATAATAAAATAATAGGGGCCCATCCCTACACATTCGATACTTTTTTTGAAGCATTGATTCGAGGAATAATTCAACAACAAATATCTTATCGGTTTGCCAATGTTGTGACATATAATCTCGTTGTTGGTCTCGGTCCCACAGAAAAGATGAATGGGATCACGATTCATGGATTTCCTAACGTTCATGAATTATTTAATGCCGATGAAGAAGTACTAAAATCATTCAAACTTGGATATAAAGTGAATTATGTAAAAAGCATTGCCAGTGAAATAATTAATGGAAATCTAGACCTCTCATATATTTCATCATTAAGTACTGAAGATGCAATAAAGTATCTCGTTAAATTTAAAGGAATTGGAAAATGGACAGCTGAAATCGCTTTAATGTCCGGGCTTCGAAGGTTTGATACATTTCCCTATGGGGATCTTGGAATCCGTAGAACTATTGGAAAGATATATTTCAATGGAAAGACTGCTACTAGATCTGAAGTGATTCAAATTTCTCAGCGATGGCATGAGAAAATATCTATTAGGAATCTTGTACTTTATTTATTGGTCTCTGCAGATGTTCTGGGATTCTTATGATAGCCAATTGTGTGGTATTCAAAGTTTGGAGTATATCAAAGCAATGGATTTATCAATGTTTTTGCTTAAATCTTAACGGGAGATGTCTATGAGTTCAAAAGAAAGTGTACTGAAGCAGCAATCAAAAAGCAAATTTCTGTACCGCATTTATTCTATAATAATTAAGGAAATTCGAACGATCACAAAAGATAAGACTGCGTTAATTATGGTATTTGTTCTACCAGGAATGATTATGCTGACTACTTATGTGGCGGTTTCACAAGGGACTTCCAGAACTGAATCGATATCTAAACATCTAGAGTGGGGTATTGTAGACGAAGATCCGACAAACACATATCCCGGGCAGGATTTGAGCAAGAATTTTAGTGCATATTTTGAATTGGAGGAAGACTTGACAGTTCATTATTATAATAGTGAAGATGATGCGAAAAGGGCATTGTACTATGATGAGATAGACCTCTATATCGTGATACCGTATGGATTTGAAGGAAATGTTACTGCGGGGATTGCTGCTTTCATTCCGATGCATGTCAGTAGTTCTTCTTTAAATTATGAAGGTCAAATGGTTGATGTTCTTCAAAAAGTAGTTGATGAATTTCGTTCTGATCATGGCTGGATGCAACGTGAGATTGAGACTCGAACAGTTCGTGAATTTCTACCCAGTGGGAATTTTGCAGGTGCTACTATAGGCGCATTTATTGTTGTTTTTGCCGCGCATATTGCAGTCGCATCAACAGCCGCGCAATCAATTGTAGGTGATATTCCATTAGGGCGAATGCTTCTCACACCTCTTTCAAAGTTCGAAGCAATAGTTGGTAAATTATTTGGGCATACAATTTTCGGGCTTGTTCAAGGTCAATTTCTCCTTGTGCTCTGGATTGGTTTGTTTAATCTACAACTTAATGCGAGTTATCTTGAATTAACAATTATTCTAGCTCTGATGTCTCTTTCAGGTGCTGGAATGGGCGTTATAATATCTGTCCTGACTAGTACCAGACTTCAGGCGAACCAAGGTTTTCTCTTCTTATTGTTTGCCAACTTCATTTTAAGTGGTGGCGTATTCGATGTTGGAATAATTGATGAAATCATGCCTATGAATCAAGGTCGAATGCTAATCATGGATGCCGCATTCAGAGGAATTTCAATCTTTACTAACTGGATTATGATAGTTAAAGTTCTTTTGTTCACATTGTTCGCTGTAATATTCTCAACAATTGTCTTTGCAATGCGTAGAAGACTTGCATAATATTTTGCTTTTTTCTTTTTTAAAAATATAAAGAGGAGGACTATCATAGCGTCATAGAAATAATTAGAATTACAATGGCATTTTGAACTCCATGTGCTACTGCGACTGTATATATGTTTTTTCTATATTCAAAAATTATTCCAAGTGCGATACCCATTGCGAATAATGCCAAGAAACCTTCGATATTTAAATGAACTAATGCGAAAATAAATGCCGCTAAAACAATTGCAAGGATATTTCCGTGGGGACCATATCTATTTGTGAATCCCCTCTTGAATTGGTTCTGTAAATATCCTCTGAATAATGTTTCTTCGCTAAACCCAACAAAGAACACCATAACTATAACCCAAATGATTAAAGAAATTGGATCTTTTGAAACCATAAAGCTGTAGTCAATCTGTTCAGATGTATTCGGCGTGATAATTTCCTGAATAAATCCAACTAATATATTTACGCCAAAAACAATAAATCCAAATAAAATCCCCATTAGACTTTCTGAAATTATTTTTTCTATATTTTCTGCATGGAATCCTAATTTTCTTTTCCAATCTTTACGAAAAATAATTACTGGTACAATTAAGAAAAATAGTTCTAATGCACTAAGCAGCTGCATCTGCCATGGTAAGATAATTCCTGTATAGAGAAAGTTAGGATTTATAATTAATAATATAATCGCAGAAATGAATGCAAATGATATGAACGTTAATATAACTACAATTATCGGAATGAGTATTGTCATTTTTATATTTGATTCGCGAGTATTTCTATCACTTAATTCTAATTCTATGCTGTCTTTGGGACCAATTATATCTTCATCAAAAACCATTAGAAATCACTACCTGTTCTCCCATTTTTACGACTATCTATTCATTTTTTATTCTAATAAAAGTTTGTTATTACGTATTCTTACAAATAAACTGTGAGAAACCATCGCTTTAGAAAGCGGCAGTAAATAGCCTAAATATTCAAAAAAGAGCAAACATATAACATCAATCAACTAATTTGAGGATTCATAATGGCTCGAAACTTGAATGCATCACATTCCAAAACATCCTCAGAATAAATTTGAGTGATATCCAAGCATCTCGCCGAGATTCGAAGTATATTCGCTAAATATCTATTACAACGTATTTTATACGCAGATATCTTGCTCTCACGAGGGCGAATTTCAACCAAAAAGATCAATACATGTCTTACAACTAGATGGATCTACAGATTCATCGATCTCATGGTGAAATACACACACATAGCCCTTCCCCAGCATCTCTAATGAAATCTCAATGATCTTCTTATGCAAATCATATTCGTTTGGCTCGTCTTTAATAATCCATTGAACCATCTTGCGAATTTCTTCATCAATGTCCTTGAACTGCTCGATCTCAATGTATGTTCCTCTATTTTGTCTAATATATCGCGATACCGCAGATTGAGTGATATGGATCAATCGAGCTATCTCACGCTGATTTAATTTGTGTTCATTGGACAAAATCTCTACAATCCGTCTTCGGATAGATGGATAAACATATCTCGACGCGACTTCAAATGCATTTATTTTCATGTTTATAGATATATGACGCATGGCATATTAACCTTTTGGTACGAATACTACCTCTATTTGTACTTTTTCGAACACATCATAAACCTTATATATAAATAAGTGATATATGACATGTGTCATATAGGTGATAAAAATGGAACTGCTGCAAAATGAAGAATATAAGAAAGAAGAAATGAAGAAGATGTTGAAGGCTATTCAAGCAGGTGAGAATGTAGAAGAGCTAAAGAAAAAGTTCAAGGATCTACTTCAAAGTATTAGTCCGTTGGAAATTCCTGTTGTTGAGCAAGAATTAGTTATGGAAGGTGTTACGCCTGCTGAAATCGCAGCAATGTGTGATATACACGTAGAAATATTTAGAGAATCCGTTACTGGTGCAGGTAAATTTGATAAATTGCCAAGTGGGCATCCGTTGAAGACTTTATCTGATGAGAATAAGGAAATCATTAAGATTACAGAAGTTTTGAAGTTATATGCGCGTTCGTTAGCAAATGCACCTGATGATAAGACGAAACAAAATCTTATACAATCTATTAAGAACATTCTCAAAGACTTGAGTGATATACGCAAGCACTATGAACGTGAAGAAATGTTAATTTTCCCATATTTAGAGAGGCGTGGTATTACATCTGTTCCGACTGTTTTATGGACTAAGCATGATGAAATCCGTTATGCGATCCGTGTATTGTCCAAATTATTTGAACGAGCTGATACCGTAAGTAATTTTGTGTCTCGTGTTCAGAAGCGAGTTGATGAGTTAATTGAAGCGCTTGTTGATATGACTTTTAGGGAAGACAACATTCTTTATCCTACGTTAAGTTTCTTACTTTCAGAAGGCGAATGGGTTGCGATTAAGGAACAGGAGCCCGACATTGGTTATTTCAAGGTCACACCGGGTGATGAATGGAAACCATCTGCAAAGCCTTTACATGTTTACGAAGTAGATCCCAAGATTCCTGTGGAAAAGATGTTATCTATCCCTGATGAAGTAAAAACAGCAATTATGAACCAAGAAAGTCTCATGCCGGACGATTATGAATTAGTTCGTGAAGGTGATATCGATCTTGGAACGGGATTCCTATCTGTGAAGGAATTAATTGAAATTTTCAAAATTTTACCTGTCGATATATCTTTCATTGATAAAGATGACCGTGTGCGTTTCTTCTCAAATGGTCCTCATCGAATATTTGGAAGATCACCATCAATATTGGGCCGAAAAGTTCATCAATGTCATCCTCCGAAGAGTGTTCATATTGTCGATAAGATCCTCAAGGGTTTCAAGAGTGGCGAGCGTAAAAAGGCAGAGTTCTGGATTCAATTTATGGGCCGATTTATATATATCAAGTATTTACCAATTTTCGATAATGAGAACAATTACATTGGTACAATAGAAATCACTCAGGACATCACAGATCTGAGAAAGCTTGAAGGTCAGAAGAGATTATTGGATTGGAAATGAAAATAATCTCACAATTAACTTTTTTGGTTAAAGACAAATCTTTTATTTTAAATACCTAACAAATTTTAATTGAAAAAGGTAGAATGTTGGTATTATTATGATATATATTAATAAAAAGCTTCAATATATATCATTTTATTTTTTTGCGATTACTCTATTTTATATTAGTTATTTATTTTCAGTAATACCACTAAAAATCATTTTTGGTATTTTTGGCTTTATTTTGCTTCCCGGGGTTTTGATCATAAAGCGCATTGGAAATTATGAATCTGCAACATTTATTTTTGATGCTATAATCTGGGGTTATATATTTCAATATTTCATATTTGGTGTTGGATTCACTTTATATTGGACATTACACGTCATTATGAATCCTGTTTTTCTTTTGATCATTGGAAATTCCTTTATTGTATTTGTGTTGCTTTATTCAATAAGCGAGTCAGATATAGATTTTAAAATTTCAAAGTTTAAGGATTATTTGTTTTCGAATCGTTTTATACTACTTGCAGTTCTTTTAGGACTTATAGCTCGTTTATTTTACATCTTTTACAACTTACAGACAATTCTTCCTGATGGTGCTCTATACTTTGATTATGCACGAAATATTGTAGAAGAGTTCATGTATTACACTAAATCCTTAAATGACGAGATTTTTGCATTTGCATCTCTCGATTTTGGTTTTCTTATTTCGCATGAGTTTGTTTCATTTCCGATTGCATTTTCTATGATCATATCTAACGTTTCATATACCGGGGCTAGAATTGCTGTATTAATTCCTAGTTTGCTTGTTTTTGTTCCAATTTATAAGATTCTAAAGAGAATAAAATCAGGATTCGCAGCTCAAGTATCCACATTATTATTTCTACTTAGTCCATTTTTCATTTATTTTTCTGCAGTATTACATGGTCCTGAGATCAATGCTATTTTACTATTAATGGTAATATTTGATATGCTATTACATGATCCGCCTAGTAAATTACAAATTATCTTATCCGGATTACTGTTGGGTATTTCTCAAATGGTATGGTTCCCTGCAACTTATGCATTTATTCTATTTGTACCATTTATATTTCTATATAATTCTAAAAGAAATCTTTTGGATTCATTTGTTAGATTAATTATTTTTGAAATATTCTCTGTAATATTCATAACTGTTCAAAATGGGCTTGTAAAATTCGGTATCTTTTCTTCAATAATTTTTGCGTTCTCATTTATTTTTGCATATTCTATACTAAGATATAATTTAATTATGCATGACCGGATTTTCCAATTATTGGGGGTATTCATATTTTCAATCATATCTCGATTGGGCGATGTGCCTGCATATATTTTCCAAAGACTAATGTATGGTAATGTAAGACCTAGCTCAAGGATAGTTCCAGTTTTGCTTCCTACATTTGAGTCTATAATGAAAACTATAGCTATTTCTTCATTTAACATTGGGATAGTTCTTGTAATTATAGCTGTTGGCTATTTTCTATTCAATTTAAAGGACAAAAAGACGCTTTTGTTTGGTGCTGGTTATATTATTAATATTGGGCTATTTGCAACTTATTTATCGCCCTCACCATTTCTTTTAGATTTTACTTATTTATACGATATTGGTCGATATTTCCATATTGCAAATACAATGTGTATAATCGGTGTATCATTATTAATAAGCAAACTATTCTTTAGACGACGGAACTATTATAATAGAGTTTTATTATCCTTTATTATCGTTCTAATTGTGTTAAATTATTCTTATGCATACGTTGATCGGGCTGCGTATATCGATTATCGAAATCCCATTGTTGATTATGGATGGTCCAATGCGGTTCCATGGATAAATGAAAATGTACCATATAATGAGTCAATAGCCTGTGTTCAGCAGCGTGAACTTGCCTATTTTACAAATCATGTTGCGATAAAGTTTTACAATGCTTCTGAACCTAACCAAGAAATGACTTATAATGTGCTTTATATGCTTTTACTTGAGCTTCACCCGAATTATTTACTTATCGATGTACCTTTCAAGAATGTATATTCTTCAATTAATATCTACAATATAACTTTACAGTTATTCGAAACGTATACTATTGTTAATAATACATTAATACCTTCGCACTCCGGGCATGTACTATTAAGATTAGTATTCCAAGAATATAATATGGCGCATGATACATATATTCGGATATTTGCGTTAAAATACAATTAAGCGTGAGTCGATAGATTTAAACATTTTATGTCTACTTCTTATGTGGTGCTATCTATGGTAATGGATTGGGATGTCTATGAACCACATCATGTAACATACAGTAAAAAGCATAAATTAATTGCTGGTTTGATTGTAGGAATTATCATTATTGCGTTTGTTTTTGCATTTGTTGTTCCTGTATTAATAGTATCACAATTGAATGTAAAAGTCGCAGTTATTGATTCCGGTATCTCACAACAAGGTGTGCTAATGAATCGAATAGTTTCAGAAAAAAGTTTCATAACAACTGAATATGGCTATGATGTTAATGATACTTCTACTATGGATTCGTCCCCTAATGGTCATTGGCATGGTACTTATGTTGCGATGGTTGTAGCTGAAAATTCGCCGCATGCTGCTATTCTGAATGCGCGTGTAGTCACCTCTAAGGATCATGCTACTGTTGCAGGTATTGTTGCTGCTATTCATTGGGCTGTTGAGGAAGGCGCAGATGTGATTAATTTATCTCTTGGTGGTTCTGTGACATTGCCTAAGGATCCATTACTTGATGCGGTTTCTTGGGCATTTAGTAATGGCGTTGTCGTTGTTTGTGCTGCAGGTAATGATGGAGATTACGGATTAGGTACTGGAAATATAAATTCACCATCTGCAAGTCCATATGCTATATCTGTCGGTGCAATAGATGAAACGAATCATATTGCATGGTATAGTAGTACTGGACCTGTACGTGATGGCTATCTAAAACCGGATGTAGTGGCTGAAGGTTATTTTACAACCGGGCTGACTAAAGTGATTGGTACTTCATTTGCTACACCTCGTGTTGCTGCAATTGTTGCGAATATAATTCATGAATTTAAGGTGCGTAACGTAAAATATACACCAGGGCTAATTAAAGGAATCATTTTAAGCTCTGCAGTTGAATTAGGATATTCCGATTGGATGGAAGGTGCAGGTTACATAAACAATAAAAATGCACTGGAATATGCTAGTAAATTTTACGAATTTACTGATCAAATTCCAAATCTGATGGTTGTACTTCCAAAATATTTGCCTTATAATTTCATGAAATTATTCCGCGGCTCATATGCGAAGTTTTATGTAACTGTCATTACATCAAAACCGACTTATGTTTATATTCATAAAGTTATGGACAATAATAATATAATAACAATTCCTGGTCATGTATTTGTAAATCAAACAAGATTAATTGATGTTGAATTTAATGTTCCCGACAACATTTCTGCAGACACATATTTTGTGGATCTGGAATTTTATGCGGTAAACTTCACGATTCAACATGTAAAATCTCAGATTAGTTTTATAGATGCCAAGGCAAATGTAGCATTTGATATTTCGCATACGTTCTGGCAGATGGATTCAATATATGGTCAGTTTCGAATGTATTACATAAATTTGATATACTCTGGAATAAACGTGGAAATGATCACTAATAGTTCTGAGATTAATTTGACTAATCTAATGCGGTATGATGCTATTATTATTCCAGACCCCAGCAGTTGGTCTATAAAATTCGACGAGAACTATCGCACTTCTCTCACTTGGGCAAATTGGACAGATGCTGAAGTTCAATGTTATTATAATTATGTAGCTGCAGGTGGTAGCTTATTCATTGCGGGTCTAGATAATGAATCTATAAACATTAAAGAGGCAAATCGATTAATTGCTCCATTTGGTGTTCAATTCTCATATGAGAAATTGCCTGCGTTTACGCTTGTAATTAACGGTAAAGTTGGAACTTATCTGGTAGATAATATTACATCACATCCCATAACTGATGGCGTGCTCTCATTTGATTATTATGGTGCATGCTTGAATATCACTGGAAATGCCACTGCAGTCGCATTTGGAAAGATAAATAGTACCATTTCGGGTATTCATTATCCTCCAGTCTTAGTTGCACTAAATATCAGTACAGGTCGTGTTGTGATTACGGGTACTAACTTCTTTATTGATAATTATGGTATGAGTGGGAATTATGCATCACGATATGATGAAAAATTAGCTATGAATATTATTAACTGGCTAATAGACAAAAAATAAATTATTTTATTCATGAGGCCATAATATGGCCTTTATTTCATTTGATGCCTTTCGTGCAGCATATACTAATGAGCCTGATCTTACATCCTTATCTGCCCAAACCATTATGATTGCGGATTCACCACAATTTGTCAGAACAATTTGTCCTTCTTCATTTGTAATAAGTACTTCTTTGAGCATTCCTTGGTCTGATCTTTCAGCTGCAAGATCTGCTGCTCCCAATATGCTTGCTCCGACTGCAGACATTTCTGCTTCTTCCACATCTGCCGGAAGTGCAGATACAATTGGTAATCCCTCTTTACTCAATAACATACTTGATGTGACTCCCTCAGCCCCCGGCGTTTTTCTTATATTTTTTAGTATTTTCCGAACATCCTCTAATTTTTTCTGTTCAAGTTCAAGCATATTGAACACCTGTTTTATTAGATTTATCCTTTGAAAGGTCCCATGTTGTTGGGATTATTTAATTCTTATAAGTTTTATTTTGTAAATTTGATTTAAGCATTTTCTTGTTTATTCTAATTATAATATATATTAATTACATATATAATATTTAACTTCATTTTAAAATTCATGTATTATTCAATAAAAAAATTAAATAAAAAGTGTAAGTTAATTTACCTTACACCCAATATATCTTTCACATCTGTAGGTTCTGACTTTGATTCTTTCTTTTCTGGTTTTCGTTTCTTTTCTGTTTTGTGTCCTTTACGGATTTTGCCTAATGCCCAAGATCCCATAATGAATAATACAACGACTCCAACTGCTAATGCGATCATTAATATACCGTATCCTAATGGTCTGATATATATGCTTGGTAGTGAGAGTGTCAATGTATCATAACCTGCTTTTGAAGCGACTAATCTCAGGCTCGTATATCCTTCGTGTGTCTTTGTCCATTCTGCATCAAGATTAAGGACATATGTTCCATTTCCGGAATCTGAGATGGAAATACGTGTTGTATTTAGCCATATTGTCAGATTTATTCCGGTTATCGTTTCGCCGTAAATATTAGTTAACTTGAATGTTATATGGAATGTATCTCCCGACCATATGATTTCCTCGCTATATATTGCAGCCTGCAAGATTATACTTGGTTTTTCATACCATGATGCAAGATTTTCAACATAGTTCTGATTGCTATCCACTTGAAGTGTTGTAATTGTTAGTTTTCCAAGACCGACAATTCCTGCAATCCAGATAGCATCATTGCCATCAGAG
Source organism: uncultured archaeon (assembly GCA_964589775.1). Classification (GTDB taxonomy): domain Archaea; phylum Asgardarchaeota; class Thorarchaeia; order Thorarchaeales; family CAZPUN01; genus CAZPUN01. Next base: position 13,091 of record CAZPUN010000048.1, on the reverse strand, counting down.
GCGATTACTGTAATATTAGGCGATATGTTTGAAAATACATATTGGTATGCCATTGGCGATAATGTGTTTGGTGATGAAACTAATGGATGTCCCGTATCATCAAATGTGAATGAAGTACCGGATTTCACAGAAACATCTGGAGAATATTGTAGCCATGAAATTGTTGTATTTGCGCCTAAAATTTCGATGGTGCCACCGCCCATCAAATAATAATTTATTTTTTCAGAATTTTGAGTCAGTACGGTGTTAAATTGGTTCACTGCACCGGAGGCAAACATGCTTGTCGGATATAGAAGTAAATTATCAATGAATTCACTAACATTTGTAGAATCAAAATAGTCATAATTAATTCCTAATAGCTTAAGTGTGTGAGCTAATGTACCATCTCCACCAATAACAGCAATAGATGGTAATCCTGAATTTGGCTTATGTCCTGCAAGATCGAGCGAATTAGGATCAACGGAAGGTATGTGTGTTAATTCACTTGGCTTATATAAACGAATTTCTGGATCTCCTGCCAAGTAATGCTGGTTCGCATAGTCTAGATATTTAATTGTATGTCCATAAGTTGCAGAAGTCAATAAAATTCCTAGTCTCAATGCTTCACCCGTTGTATTTCCTGCTACGAGTTGTCTTACGAATTCTACAGCCAAATAACCTGCAGGTCTAAAGTATACTGTTCTAGGTGAAGCAATTACTCCGACTGCAGAATGTTTCATTAAAATGTAAGGTATTTTTGTACCTCCAATAAGACATGCTGTAAAGCCAACTATAGTTGAGCCTATATTATTTAATGCTGCATCAAGTTCAGGTCCTGTAAGAGTTACATGTTTTGATAATTCATCTTGGCTAATTACTGGATTTACTATCTTGTCATGGTTTATATCTGGAGTTGATTGATTTCCTTCAAAACCATATGGTGCGTCTTCATCTCTAAGAGACATAACACCAATTCCATCAGGTCTTTTTGGTGGATCTGTTGGTTCTTCCGTTAATGTTCCATGAGTGCTAATTGACCATTGGGCGGGCTGTTGGTTTAATGCAGCTATTACAGCATCTTTTCCTATGTGTTCTGAAATTGAATAACCTACATTGGATAAAGCAGTTCGAATCATCTGGCGTTCGAAGATCTGTTCACTTGTTCCATAATTATTCGGCACGAGAGTTCCATAATCATAAGCGTACATTGTTAGGAATGCAGTATCCTTTCCTGTGGCGACGGTTGCTAAAAATCTATGTAGGATTGCCCTAGATGTCATAATCGCATCCATTGCTGCAGTTTTTCCTAAGATACGACCTGGGCGATATGAACCTATTATTGAGCGATCGAATGTTGTCTTAATTAGATCCGTTGGTGAGAATATTATTATACTTTGAACTCCACCACTTTTTGCTGAATGATTTGTTAGCCAATCTTCAAAAGCGATTTCAGTTCGTGCCATCATATAGATGTTAGGGATTCTTTCATCGATCCAGCCATTTTCGTTTCTTGTAGCATATTGTGTTGTAACATAAATATTAATTTCAGGGCCTATCTTAAATGGAGACCAGGCGCCTTCAATACGTGTTGTTAATGTTTGCTCTTCACCTGATAGACTAAAGACTGCAGCTCCATGAAATGCTGCAGATAGCGTAGCTGCTGGGAAATATGAGGTGTTATTTCCAATGACTGGTACTACTACAATATCATTGTCTGATGATAATGATTGAATTCGAGGAACTAATGTAGAATAGCTTTGGAGTAATGAGACCGTATATCCTGCTGATTGAAGTTGGTTCACTACTGTTGTTTCGACAAGACCATGTGGATCCACTATTTCTATACTAGACACTGAAAGTTTCTGAAGTGCATTTAATGTACTGGAGGGTATTGAATCGGGATTAATATAAAGTAATGGTGAGTTTGTCAGTGATGCAATTACGGCTCCATTTGCTGCAGATTCCATATATTTTGGTAAATCTCCATTAAATGTCTGTATTTTGTAATTAATTGTGCCATCAAGGTTCGTCCCATCTGGTTCTTCCCAAATTACGCATACTTTCCATTTACCTGCCTTAGGATATGGAACCGATAGACTCTCCTGTGCTCCAGTTAGTAGGTTTTTCCCGACGCCCCATTCGCCAACGTGGCCATCAGGATCTACCAAAAATATATCTATGTTTTTAGATGTTCTCTCCCAGAAAGTTGAAACATTTAGATATTTCGCATTTTGTGGGACATCGATTTCAAAACTTTTTCCGGGCCATAATTTAACTATTCCCTCATAAGAAACGGTTCCTGCTAAATTATACTTGCCATAGACGGTCAAATTCCATGTTCCTGGTTGTGTATTTGGGAACCAGAAATATAATGGCATCACAGAACCTGAATATGCCGGATTTCGTTCAAAGTAGACTCTTTCCAAAAATGAATAATCTACTTTATTTCCTGATGGGTCCACTAATAGATGTGTTAATATTGGTCCCGGTGTTGATGTACCTCTACTCCAATTCACATAGCCAAAAATCCAACCATCTGAATCGGTTGTTGTAAAACTATTCGTATAAGAACTTCCCTCTGATACTGTGCCTGAAAATGTAATGTTACGCTCAACAGCATTCGTAAAATGATACTGAAATTCACCCGTAGTTGTTTGTAACGTTCCAAAATCATCTTTACTTAACGCAAGCACTGCATGGTTTGCAGTTTCCCAATCATTAATTGCAAGCTGTGCTGCAATATCTGCAGAAGTATCTCCAATAATCGTTGGGAACACTTTTGTTCTCAAATAGTTTTGTGCAGCTTGACGCTCTTCAAATGATATTTCACCTATTGCAGTCGCACGGATCTCTCCACTATCTTGGGATAAGTAGGTTCCCCAATCACCTAACAACCATTTTGCTGAATCTATATTCTCAGAGTATACAACTGGTGAAATATATTGTTTTCCGCTGTACATAAAAATAGATGTAGGTACTGCTGCAATATACGAAAAATCATCAATATAACTTGTTGGTATATCTTTTACGATTACAACTTTTCGTAATGGTACAATATTATTCTCATCAGGCATCTGGCTTATTGAATTATTAATTATACTTCTACCTGTGGAATAATTTGGTATCATAATTGGTGTACTTGAAAATATGAATAACAAAATAATCGTAAATGTACAAATCCGTTTCATATTTATTTCTCCCATGAGTCTTTTATCTAATAATATTCCTATGTTATCTACATATAAAAACCTAGTCTAGATGAACCTACTTTTATAGATTTACAATATGAATTAAAAAAAGAAAAGCAAATAGTTTATTCTTCTAGATCTTCATCAAATTCTTCATCGAAAAATTCGTCTGCGAATTCATCGCTTTCGAGTTCTATATCCTCATCAAGTTCTTCTTCAGGAGGCTTTGGTGGAAGTTTTTCGATTAATTCATCTAATGCTTTATTGATTCGTCTTCTTGTAGCCTTTGGAAGATCAAACATTCTATTTTCTAATTGGCTTATGATATCTCGTGCGACTTCAAAATCCTCTGAGTCAATGTAATATTGTGCAGCCTTTACATAATAGTCTGAGGCGCTTCTGACATTTCCAATTTCATCATATATCTCTGCGATTAAGCTTGATATGTCTGCCATGCCTTGCTTATCATCAAGTTCAGTATATATCTTGAGTGCTGCCTTGAACATCTTTATTGCATCATCTGTATTGCCTTTTTCAAGGTGTAGGTTTCCAATATCTACCAAAACTGATGCTACGCCCTCTTTGTTTCCTAATTTTGTATAAAGTCGTTTTGCCTTTTGGAAATATTCTATGGCTTTATCGGTATCGCCTTTTACTTGATATGCAAGTCCGAGGGCATATGATGTATCTGCTACACCTTCATTAAAATTCATATCCACATAAACTTTCATTGCTTTGTTACAATAGTCAATTGCTTCGTCAGGCTTCTCAAGATTAATTAATGCGACTGCTATATTATAATGAGCATCTGCTATAGATGCTTGATCTTCAAGTTTGTTATATGCTTCTAGTGCATTAAGATAGCACTCATACGCGTTTTCAAAATCTTCATTGCTTGAGAAAATATTTCCTGCATGGCTATACAAACGTGCAGCATCTAAATAGTATCCAAGTTCAAATAGTTCTTTTGACTTATCTTTTGCATAATATGGGTCGTCTAATCTTTCCGAATCAATATCGATCTGTACCTTTTCTTCGCCCATCGGACAAACCTCAATATTTTCAACAAGTTGGTATTTTAGATTTTTACTTTTAACATTATCGTATTGATGAATTTTAGCCATTCTCTATAGCACACAAAATTAAAGAAAAATAACACAAAATCAAATATTTTGTTATATAGAATAAAAAAGAGATAGCGGCGATATTAATTATTTGGGTAGACCGCTCATTAGTGAAACCGGATTTGTCAATATGTCTTTCAATTCATCTGGCATAGTCCATGATTTGTTGTCTAAACTAACTTCAATGATGCGGCGGATTTCGAATCTTTTTAGATATCCCACTGCTTTATCTTCGCTGATTTTTAGTTCTTTCATCAATTTTTCAATTCCATTTGGTTCTCCCGAGTATTTTGCAAATGCATTAAATACAGTAGACCATTGCATAACTATGAGATACATAAGGGTTCCAAGTAGATTTCTAACGTTTGTGCCTTTTGTTGCAGAAGTTGGTATCATTGGGACTCCTACCAGGAAGCTCATATCTTTACGTATTTCATTAATATCACGAGCGCCTTCAATGTCCTGTTTGTTTGCCGCAACTACACATGGTAGCCCAGGTAGGAAAAATCCAATTTCTCTCCATAATAATCTTGCTCGAGCGTCTGATTCCTTATTTGAAGAATCAACTACAAATATGATTCCATCGGCACCTTCTGCAAGTATCTTTCTAATAATTCTAAATCTAATTAGACCTGGGAACCCGAACAAGACGGTCTTAATGCCCTGTACCTGGGTTATACCATGGTCTAGGGCAACTGTGGTTCCTCTTTTCGAAATGTTAATTGCTTTTCCATCAGTTAAGTATTGTATTAATTCTGATTTGCCACTTGCATAAGGTCCTGTTACTACAATTTTCATAACGTGTGGCTCCTGAGCATTATATATCTGTTTTTAATTTTTGTTAAATAAAAGCCTTTGCTAATCTCCACATTATTTTATAGAACTATTTGTATTAATAGTTTGTTTTTTGGTATATAGCTTTCATTTAATAATTGTATTCTATATTTTATTAATTTCATGGACTCTCATAAACTTTTTGAGAATTACGGGTCACTGGTTCGAATTGTTTTAATATTGACGAAACTAAAATCAAAATATGCAAAATAATTTTCAGAATGCAATTCAATATTACAACTTTTTATATATTTCTTATAATTTCATTTATTTCATATCAGAAACTTTTTAATTAAGGTCGAACAAAAAACTAATTGTATTAAAGTCTAGCGATCGCAAGGTGATAATGTTGAGTGAATTTGATAAAGCTTTATCCAAGTTACGTTTTGATGATCAAGTCCAGGGTTACGCTATGATTACAAAATCTGGCAAGATCTTCGTATCATTTCAGTTTCCGGATGATATTTTCCCAAAGGTTAGAGATTCTATTCTACTCTATAGGGACTCGCTACGGCTTATGACAATCGATACCGATAAGGGTATTGTCGTTATGGCGCCTATAGGGGAACATTGGGTACTTGCAACTCTGTTTGTACCTGAGCTTCAATTAGGACTGGCGATCGCTAAGACTAAAAATGTATTGAGAATTCTTGAGAAATCTGAGCTTCCGCCTCCTCCAGAAGGATTTGATGCTGAGGCTGAGGAAGCTGCTGCGGTCATTGCCCAGTCTGAACCTGCGACTACTTCTGCACTTGGCGATGTTGAAGTTGTAGAAGCTGAAAAGGAAAAAGTTATTGTTCCCCAATCTGTACCTGAGCGTGGTCCCAAATATCGTGAAATATTAGATATGGATTCTGAAATGGTATGGAAGTTAAAGAAAGAGTTTTCCAGTATGGCTCTAGATGTTCTTATGTTAGTTGATAATAAGAAGACTATATCGACTATATCCGAGCTTGTATTTCAGCCTGCTGACAGAGTGATTGAAATTCTAAAATGGGCAGAAGAAAACGAAATCGTTACAATACCTGTTGTAGAAATTCCTGAGAAAGAACATGTACTTGCTGACTGTCCGATGTTTGAAGGCGAACTTCGCAAGGTAAAGAAAGATGACAGGTTAATTCTCGCTCAATGTGATGGAACCAAACCTGCAAAAGCAATTGCTGAGGAGCTAAAGATACCATATCCTCTTGTTTTGTCTGTAATTGCCAAGTACAACGACAAAATCAGGATCATAAGAAGAATGATTTAAGCCTCTTTTGCTCTTTTTTTATATTATCTTAGCATATAAATTAAAATACTATAATGAACATTAAATTATTATAGACGAGGAGATGAGTAAAATGAGTTATAAGAGTATTATTGGTTCTAAGAAACGCGAAGATAAAATTAGTATTGCTCTGTTCGGCGGTGTTTATTCTCAGATTGTTTCTCATTTGTTAAAGGATGGAAAGAGTCCCCAAGAAGTTAATGAGATTCTGAAGAGGTTCGGTAAAAACATGGGCGAGCGTTTAGTAATTACAAGTGGATTTGTTGATTATTTCAAATCAGGTATTAATAAATTAGAGGATGTTGCAAAGAGTGTTGCATTAATTTACAAGATGCATACAAACCAAGAACTTTCTGATATTAAGATAAGCGGAAGTGGCGATTTAATTGAAGCATCCGATACTCATTGTGCATTCTGTAAAGATGTTAAATTAGGCGAAATGCCCGATTTACATTATTGTGAAACATTTAGTGGTATTATCGAATATCTTTTAGATATTTATGGCTGGAATATTTCTGTGCATGAGAAAGAGTGTAAAGCCACAGGGGCTGACAAATGCACATGGGTTATTCGTATAAAGGGCCGAAAATAATCAAGGAGCCAAAAGTATTTTTACTTGGTTTAACTATATTTAATATTAAATCAATGAGGCGATTTGAATGACAAGTGAAATAATACCATGGTGGGAAGCAAAGAAATCACTTAAGGGTTCTGACTTAGTGCGCGCCCTATTCTCAAAGACATGGGCGAAACTTGGTGATAGAATACAGGTTATGTTTCCGGATCGTTTGAAAGACATATATTATTCAGCTGGACGATTATCAGCTCTTGAATGTCAGAGAGAATACTTAAACATTGGAAAGCAACCTCCGCCTAAGACGTTTAAAGAAACAATTGAACTAATCCATCGAATTCTAACTTTGATAATTGTTCCCCTATCGGATGTAAAAATTACTAGATTGCATCACGTATTCAATGAGGATTATTCTGAAATTACGATTTACGACAATCCATACGCTTCAGGAACAAAAACAGATGAGCCTTCTTGTTATTTCTTAACGGGATTCATCGAAGCAATGGTTGAATACTTTTCCGAACGCAACAAAGTTGAAGGCACTATAACAGTTGAAGAGACCGAGTGCGCCGCTGTAGAAGGAAACCACTGTACATGGGCTATTAAAATTGTCCATAAGAAAAAATAAACTCCCTATTTTTATTTTTATTGTACTGCATTTCATTATTATAATGAAGTATTAATTCGGGCAGTCTATGGATCTTATGTATGGTTTAATATCGATAACTGGTGTCTTATCATAGGCTTCTATATCATCTATATAGATTATGTTGTTGTGAATATCTAACCGTTGCATCGTGACAACTGAAAATGCAATCGGATTCGGTCTGAAGGGGGATCGTGTGGCAAAAATCCCCCTCACCGGATTGTATACGTTTCCTTGTGGATGAACTTGTCTTATTGCTCTAAGTGTTGGTGTATCGTTTTTTGAGAACCACCATAAGACAATGATTTTATTGAACTGTTCCAGTCCGGTCAAACAATCGTGGAATTCTGGATAAATTTCGATTTGTACGTTATGTTTCTTATGGATCATACCTACCGGATAAATTTTGAATGTCTGCGTCAATCTATCTTAGATCTCCCTTAACTCCTTCTTGGAGAATGTTATAATTTCTACCCCATTCTTTTTAACTTCTACAAGGTCTTCAATACGAACGCCAAACTCGTTTAATATATATATTCCAGGCTCAATACTATGTGTCATTCCTTCTTCTAGGATCTGTTTATTTCCTTGCACAATATAAGGTGGCTCATGGACTTCAATTCCGATGCCATGTCCCAATCTGTGAATAAAGTACTTTCCATACCCCTTTGATTCAATGACATCTCTGGCTACTTTATCAACTGATTCTGCTGAAACTCCTTCTTTATCATACTTTATTGCTGCTTCTTGAGCTTCTTGTACTATACTGTAAATTTCCTTATGTTTCTCGGTTGCTTTTCCTAAGACTGCCATTCTTGTTTGATCTGTATTGTATCCTTTATAACTACAACCAAAATCTATTAGGATGATTTCGCCCTTTTTCAATTTCTTACGGGATGATTCGGCATGTGGAATTGCAGAGTTTGGACCAAATTGAATAATTGTAAACGTTGGGGTTCCACCATATTCCACAATTCGGTCTTCTAGATATTTGGCCAAGTCTAATTCGCTCATATTTTCTTTAACGTATTGATATCCGTCTTCAAGTGCCTTTTCAATTATTCGTCCCGCTTGCTTCATGAAATTAATTTCGTCTGTGCTTTTCTTAAGACGTAGCTCGCTTATATAGGGCGTAATTGGCACCTTTTGTGATATCTTGATCTTTGTATCCAAATTATATAGCACTCCAAAAGGTACATTATCTTCTATAGCAATTGTTTTAATTTCACTACCTGTAATCTTCTTAACATAATCATAAGGATTTTCGCCATCTTGCCAGCTGACAATATTGGCGATTTCTGTATCTTGTTCTAATCGTTCTCTTTCAAAACTTGGTACTATTATTGTCGGAATATCATCTTTTGGTATTAATAGTGCAGTTAATCGTTCGTGAGTATCGATTGAAACACCCGTCAGATAGAAAAAGTTCGGTGAAGGGACTAAAAATGTCCAATCTATATCATTTATGTCCATATATCGTTGAAGATTTTTAATTCTGTCCAGTATCATTGGACTCATCTCTTTTTTTGCTCAAGTCCGATAGTATATATATTTGTCTCAATTTCATATTTTTATGATGCTATTAAGGAGGTGCTTATAATAAATCTTGACTTAGCTGAGTTTGCTGTCGAGTATGCTCAAAAACTCGGCGCTACTTATGCTGAAGCCCGTCTTGAGCAGACAAATGGTCATAGTGTAATTTTAAAAAATTCAACTCCTGAAACTCTTGGTATTGTTTTTGAATATGGTATCGGTATTCGCGTAATTCATTCTGGGGGTCTAGCTTTTTCTTCTGTGAACACTATCTCAAAAGATCACATCAAAGATGCAGTTGAAAAAGCAGTAAAGTTTGCGAAGCAATCCGGGAAAGCACGTAAAGAACCCATTCGCTTCTCGGAAGAGAAAAGTTATGACGATTCTTATGAAGTTAAGATGAAAAAATCATTTCTGGATATCTCAAACGATGAACGATTAAAATTACTCTTAGATCTTGATGAAATGATACTATCACGTAAGAGTGATGTTCTATTTCCAGCACGTATATTCATGTTTACTGATTGGATTAATGAGAAGTACTTTGTAAATTCTGATGGTACCAAGATATATTCAAATCTGCCGCGATTTTCATTGATTGGTGTTATTACTGCAATAGGTAATAATCGCGCAGAGCAAACATTCGAACAATACGGTGAGACTGGCGGCTGGGAAAAATTAGAAGCGCTTAATATACCTGATAGACTTTCAGATTCATTGTCTGCACTTGAAGAACAGATTCTAAAATCTAAGCCGTGCCCCGAAGGCGAAATGGATTTAGTTATCGGCCCTGAGGTTGCAGGAATTATTGCACATGAATCTGCAGGTCATCCGGGTGAAGCCGACAGGATCTTGGGTCGTGAAGGCGCTCAAGCTGGTGAATCTTATCTCTCTCCCGAGGATATTGGTATAAAGATCGGTAGTGAAAACGTGAGTGTGATAGACGACCCTACGCTTGATGGCTCGTATGGATACTATCTTTATGATGATGAAGGCGTACGAGCTAGGGCTCGTTATTTAATTAAAAATGGCATAATTACCGAATTTCTACATAATCGTGAAACTGCAGCAACAATGGGCACTCACTCAAATGGTGCGGCTCGCGGTATTGGCTTTAATCGAGAACCAATTGTACGAATGGCAAACACGTTTATTGCACCGGGCGATTGGGATCCTGATGAAATCATAGAGGAAGTCAAATTTGGGATTCTGATGGAAACATTTGGTGAATGGAATATTGATGACCGTCGATTCAACCAGAAGTACATTGGTCGTAAGGCATATCTGATTGAGAATGGTGAAATCAAGCATCCAGTTAATCGTCCCGTGCTTGAAATTACAACACCTGGATTCTATTCTTCAGTTGTTGGAAGTAGTAAGAAATTAGATTTTGTAGCAGCCACATGTGGTAAATCAGACCCCAGCCAAGGTGCTCCAGTATGGACGGGCGGTCCCGAGCGTACTTTGGTAAGAGGTATTCGTATAGGAGGTAGTTCATAATGGACATTGCGGAAATACCTAGATATATTGTGAAAGAAGCAGAAAAGCAAGGTGTTCATACTATTGTTCATGCTACATTGATGAAGCGAAATCAGGTACGCTTTGCCAATAATGTAATTACAATCACAAATTCATGGGATGAGATTCTCATAAAAGTATATGCCGAAAAGGACAAGAAAATCGCAATGTTCGATCTGAAAGATCCGCGTGATGATATTTTAGAAAAAGCTGTAAAGGAACTATCACACGTTGTTGAAAAGCTCAAGCCAAATGAAGACTTTTATGGTGTTGCGCAGGGCCCATTTGAGTACAAAGAAATTCCTGAAACATTCGACAAAAAGGTTGTCAATTTGGGTGAAGGGCTGGTTGATCTTGCACATGCATCAATTAATAAAGCATTAGAAAATGGTGCAAAGCGTGTTGCGGGTATTGTGTATGCAACTCATTCTAAAGATTATTCATATGGTTCAAATGGTCTCGATGCTGAGCAAGAAGGTACATGGTTAGAACTTACAGTCCGTGGATTCATGGAAGGTTATGCATCAGGCATGGGAGTTTCAGTATCTCGCGTTCTGAACAAATTTGAGCCAGAAGCTGCAGGTGCAAAAGCCGGTAAAATTGCGAAAGACTGCGAAAAACAGGAACAAGGCGAACCTGGAAAATATGATGTAATCTTATCTCCAGCTGTGTTTGGAAACTTTATAAACACCGTAATAATGAGCGCTAATGGTTTCTTCTATGATTCTGGACTGAGCTTCTTTATGGATAAAATCGGCGAAAAGGTTGCAAGTGAAAAATTAACCATAACTGACTCTGGAGTCCTTCCTAATGGTTATGAAAGTCGAAAATATGATTCCGAAGGGCATCCAACTCAAGAAACGGTAATTATCGAAAATGGGATTCTAAAAGGCTTATTACACAATACTTCAACTGCAAAGAAATTTGATACAGAAAGTACCGGTAATGCAGGTGATGGAATTCCAAGGAGCTGGAACTCAATTGTATCACCCGGTTCTATGACACTTGATGAAATGATCCAGAGCGTTAAGAAAGGCATCTATGTTACCAGTAACTGGTATACCCGATTCCAGAATCACCAAACTGGAGACTTCTCTACAATCCCACGTGATGGCATTTTCTTGATTAAAGATGGCGAAATCGTTGGTGCAATAAAGGAGATTCGTATCTCTGAAAACATGCTACACGTTCTACAACAGATTGACGAGATCGGTAAAAACTCCGAGCAAATTAAATGGTGGGAGGTCGATACTTCCGTACTGACACCGCCTGTTCTAATTCGCGACTTGAACATTACGCGTTCAAAGAAGTAATAACTTTCTTCTCTTACTTTTTTAGTTACTGACTTTCCGTATTGAAATACGATGATTTTGTGTTATAGATTTCCCATGATAGCCAATTCACGCATATACTCGCCGTGCCCCCGATGAGGGATCTTGTTATCGCTCCAGCTTTTGAAGATGTTTTTGGATGCGACACATTACATTCAAGTCGCACCCTATAAATTCTCAAATTAGTTGATTTTTGTATGCATGCACTTATGGATTCTTATTGCGATTCGACGTCGCTTTTAAGCGATGCTTTCTCATATAGTGTTAGTAATTTTGTGGTATTACAAAGACCTATGTTCTATACATATATTATTGTTTTTTGGTGGTTTCATTGGACCGAAAAACAATTATGGTTACTGGATTTGATGATTCCGTGGCAAAATATTTCTTAAAATCTCTGTCAGACGCAATTAAGAACTGGGGGCATCCTGTAGATCTGGGATTCTTAAGTGCAAGTGGATATCATGAAATTTTGTCTTCGCCCACTGCTCAGTATAAGAAAATGATGAAAGATCTGATCTTTAAAAATGTAGATGGCATTATATATGTCGTGCCTTCAACTGATATTGAGCAAGCAATTCAAGTTAAACTCAAAATGAAAGACTTTGTAAATCGCATTGGTCGAGATATTCCGATTGCTATAGTCATAGAGCATCGAAAAGTCAATATCGATCCTGTTAATCTTATGTCATCCATAAACTCTGCTCGAAGTGTAAGTTTCCTAAATACGGATGCTAATCCTACTACCCAAGACCTGATGGAAAAACTTATTGTCTCGGTATAATTGGCAGATCGTTTTCCTCTGCCTTTCTTTTTATCAAAATTTTTCATTAAAAAAGATTTAATAATAGGATTTATTTTTCTTAGTTTGGGTGGTTTATACTTATGCAAGCTTATGCAATTGTTAATTTATCGATATTTCTGCTCCCTGTGGTTATTTATCTAATAATAGTTTCCTATGCTTTATACAAAAAGCGGAACAGTGTAATTGGCTTTTTCTGGCTCGTTGGATTGATGTTTTTGCTCTCTGAGATCTTTTATGGCTTTTATTATATTGCGTACTTGTTTTATATTCCCGTGACGACTCAGCAATTATA